>JBGPDC010000092.1:0-21042 GCA_041482115.1 Terriglobia bacterium
ATGAGGAACGGATACTCGTTCGTGCCGTGGGTCGAGCCCCGGTACTTGACGATGCGCAGGCGCCGGGTCGAGATCTCCTCGCGGATGCGATGGTCCAGACTGATCACGCAGTCGGAGACGTACTCCTCCAAGCCGTGCCGGGTCAGCCTGTGAGGCTCGTCCCGCTCGGCGGTAATGACCGCGGTCAATTCTTTTTCCTTGAGCCAGCCGAACAGGCGGCGGATTTCGGCGCGCAGGATACCGGGGTTCGGCAACTCGGCGAAGAGCGATTCAATGGTGTCCAGGACGACTCGCCGGGCCCCCACCCTCTGGACCGCATCGGCTATTCGAATGAAGAGGCCATCCAGGTCATACTCGCCGGTGGCCTCCACCTCGTTTCGCTGGATGTGTACGTGGTCCAGGAACAGCTTCTTTTCCGCTACCAGGCGGTCCAGGTCGAAACCCAGTGAAGCGGCATTCTTGGTCAGGTCTGGGATCGATTCCTCGAACGAAATCAACACGCCGGGTTCGTTGTATTGGGTTGCCCCTCGCACCAGGAACTCCACTCCGAAAAGTGTCTTTCCAGAGCCGGCGCCTCCGCTTATCAGGGTCGGGCGGCCGCGCGGCAACCCCCCTAAGGTGATTTCGTCCAAACCCTGGATTCCGGTGGCTGCTTTCGGCAGGGTCTTGGAAGATGTAGGGCTTGCTTTCTTCTTTGGGGCCATCGAACCCCAGTCTATCACCGCAGTGGGTTGGCGCCGCCAGACTTTGACCACATTTCGTCACCTGACTCTATCCGGTCAAATCCGGGGCTCCTCCCCAGCCAAGAGTCGCGCCGATGACGCCAGGGGGGATTGGGCCACGGATTGCTACTGGGCCTGCGGGAGCATACGAACATGCCTTTGATACAACTGGTCCTGGTGCTCATCGTGATCGGCGTCGCGTTAGGGCTGATCAATCGCTTTATCCCCATGGCCTCCAGCATCAAGACGATTCTGAACGTCGTCGTCGTGGTGGCTGTGGGGGTTTGGTTATTGCAGGCGGTGGGATTGTGGAGCAATGTAACCAGTTACCGCGTCGGAAGGTGACCGGTTGCGACCCACGGAATGGAAACATATGAGAATGCTGCGGCGCCGCAAGTTTCAGGACGCCGTTCGCAGGACGGGGCCATCGGTCGCCGTAAGTGGCCGCCCGAATCGTGCTGGCGCTGTTCAGCGTTCCTTCCATCCGGAAAGCCTCCGCCACTGCTCCCGGCGACCCCCTGGCGGTCAACGCGCCAAGCATGCTCCAGGCGGTCGATCACTACGACAGTTGCAAGAGCCTGGGGCTGACCAGCCAGGAGAAGAACGATCTGGTGGAGTACCTGATGACGCTGTAAAGCCGTATCTTAAATAAAAAGGAGTGTAAAAACATGCTGTGGACGATTTGCGTAATTCTGTTTGTGCTGTGGGCGTTGGGAATGGTCACCGCCTATACGGCAGGTGGCTTGCTTCACATCTTGTTAGTCCTGGCGCTGGTTGTGTTCATAATCAACCTGCTGCAGGGACGCCGGTCGGTCGTCTAGGGAGGCGACGTATGAAAAAAGCGCATGGCGCCACGAACGGCTTCGCGAACTATCGAAAGCTTTTGCTCACCAAAAGATCGGAGTTGCTCTCGACCTCCCGGGCAAAACTCAACGTCCTGGTTGGGACGGGCGGCGCGGCGCCGGAGGATCTGGCGCCGGTGTTCCATGACCAATTCATCGCGCTCCGCCTCAACCGGCTGGAGTACCTCCAGCTCAAGCTGATCGAGGCCGCCCTGCAGCGGATGGACTCCAAGAGCTATGGCGTCTGTGAGGATTGTGGAGAGGCCATCTCCCGCCGGCGCCTCGAGGCGATCCCCTGGGCGGACCGTTGCATCGGGTGTCAGGAGCGTGCGGGCTCGACCTGTCATGTGGCGCCGTATGCCGAGTTGGCCGCTTGATGGCGCCCCGGCCAGAAAGGACAAAACCATGAAGAACAGCACGAAGGATCAGGTGCAAGGCAAGTTGCAGGAAGTCAAAGGTATGGTCAAACAGAAGGCCGGCAAGATCCTCCACAGCCCCGGCCTCGAGTCGGAAGGTCAACTGGAAAAGACGGCCGGAAAGGTGCGGCAGAAGCTGGGTCAGATCGAAAAGGTACTGGAGTAAAGCCAGCAAGAAAGGGTGCAGATGATCTACACCCTTTTCCAGGTTCGATCCAAGCTTGGGTGCTGAGGAGAAACGCCCTCATAGCTTCAAGCCCACTACCCTCTAGAGCGGGCCTGCCGGGAGTGCCAATCGGTTTCGTCGTCACGTCGTGGTCGGATCGGACATGGGCGTTAAACAGTCGATTGCACCAAGAGCATCGAATTACTTGGGTCTCCCCAGCTCGATCAATCATGTCAAATCGGTTTTCGCCGGCACAATCGGGATATGGGCACTTTTGCGTGAAGGCTGACTTCTTTACAGGGGGGTCTGGTATGGGAAGATCCGATGTCCTCGCGAGTTGTGCGATTTTCTGCTCCGTTTCAACCCGGATCCTCTCTATAAGAACCTGGAGCTGAGCCTTTCCCTCGCTCGAAATTGCCGTTTGCAGTTTTTCCTGGATGACGGTCTTTCTCCCCTCGGCTTCCAAATTAATCTGGGAGATCCCTGCAATAACCTGGTTGTATTGGGTTATTGCGTCGCCTACAACACCCGCGATGCCGTGAAGCGCGGCGTTAGCCATACCTCGAAAGCTTTCAAACGTTTCCTGTACCTGCTCCAGAGCGCCAGCCGGCGCGCCAGGATCCCCGAGCGCGTGCTTTTGCCCTACATAATCTGCGAGGCTCTGTACCTGTTGCTTCAGCACCATGATGGTCGTAGCGATGCCAACCCCCTTGTCGCGCAGGCTCCGGCTTTGCCCGGCTTGGGCATAGACCTTCGCGACCAAGATCGAAGCGACGATTCCTGCGGCTGTCAAGATACCCGTCTCGAGAGCCTGTTCGCGCTTATTTGTACCGTCCGATGTTGCAATTAGATAACGCCATGAAGGAAATAAGGAACAGCATCGCCAAGGCGGAAAACAGAGAGACCCAGTTCTCCCAAAGGAATTTTGCGACGGGGTGCTGTTCTTGAGGCACGTTTTTGACCGTAAGCTCAGTCCTTGCGACCGAGTATAAGCTGGCCCTCAGTCGAACGTGCCTCGGTCGTTATAGCCCAGGATCTCTCGAACGCTCCGGGTATCGAGCACGGGCGGAGCGGCCACTCTTCTCTGGATTTCCCGAATGCTTTCTATCCACGCGGGATTCAGGCGCCGCTTTTCGTTGCGCTCCACGGCCTCCCGCAAGGCCTTCACCACGACCTGGGTTAGGGTTTGCCCCGTGCGGTCTGCGAGCGTCTTGGCCAACCGGTAGGCCTCCGGGCCTTTGATGTTCAGTGGTTTAGCCACTCTCTACTGTTATATCGTCATTCACCCCTCAACAGCGGATACGCTATGATTCCCTGACATGAGACGACTGCCCGCGGCGCTCGCTGTCCTGCTGGTTTCGGCGGCTTGGGCGGGTCCACCGCCAGAGCCCCTCGCCGAGCTGCGCGCGGCAATCGAGCGCACCACCAGAAGCGTCAATGCCACCTGGGGCATTTATGTGAAGTCGCTCGAAACCGGCGAGGAAATCGCCCTCAACGCCGATCGTCAGATGGACACCATGAGCGTGATCAAGATCCCGCTGATGGTCGAGGTTTTCGAGCAGATCAAGGCCGGGAAATTCGGCCTGGGCGACAAGTACACGCTGACGGCGCAGGATCAACTTCCCGGAACCGGCATCATGCGGAGCCTCGACCCGGGCGCAGTGGTCACGGTGAAGGACCTGATCACATTGATGGTCATCGTCTCCGACAACACCGCGACCGACGTGCTCTACCGGAAGGTCGGGGGAGCGGAGCCCGTGAACCGGCGCATGGAGGCGCTCGGCCTGAAGCTGACACGGGCGCCGGCGCCGTCCCGGGCCTGGTTCGCCGCCCTGGACGCCGCGCCCAGCCGCGAGGAGTTCCATCGTGAGGGCAAGCATCCCTATGGCCTCTCGACGCCGCGCGAAATCGGCCGGCTGCTCGAAATGATGGAGCGCGGCACGCTGGTCGATAAGGGGTCGTCCGAGCTGATGCTGCAGATCCTGCGTGGCCAGGTCTACCGCACCCGGATCCCGCGCTTCTTGACGGGCTGGCGGATCCCTCATAAAACCGGCGACTTCCTGCCTTTTATCGGCAATGACGTCGGGGTGCTCGAAGGGCAGGGAAAGACGATCGTGCTCTCGATCTTCACGGCCCAGCACTTCGGGTTGGGCGAGAACCTGGAGGCAGCTATCGGCCGGGTGGCGGAGCAAGTCGGCGCTTACTTTAGCTATCGGTAGGCGGGTTGCTGGCGGATCGCTCCGGGTGCTATAAGGAAAAGAGCCTGCCACGGTAGCTCAGTTGGTAGAGCAGCGGTTTCGTAAACCGCAGGTCGTCGGTTCAAGTCCGACCCGTGGCTCCATTTCTGGAAGGTTGGCCTGTGGCTCCGGCCGGCGAAATCAGCAGCTTGCCAACCCCCCTTCGAAGATAACCTGGAGTGTTTTGGCAGGGTTCAGGTATACTGTGGCGGCTGAGACCGGTTCCGGGCATTCTCGGAGCCCGGCAGAAAGGAACGTATAGAAATGACGAGAAGAAGCTGTATCCAGGTATTGGCAGCGGTGGCGGCGCCTCTCGCTGCGACCGTGGCCGCCCAGGCCCAAAAGAAGGCGAAGGAGACCAAATGGGACGGGCGGGTGCGCATGATCAAGAAAGAGGACTCTACCATCGTGCTGCGCGTCGGCGCGGCCGAGCGCCAGGTCATCTACAGCGCAGACACGAAGTTCACGGTGCTTAACAAACCCGGGTCGCTGGCCGATGTAAAGGATGGCGGGCGGTTGATCGTGCTGGGCACGATGGACGCTCAAGGGCGGTTGATGGCCACGCGCGTGGACGCGCGCCTGAACTAGAGCAGCCGCAGCAGCGCGGGCAATTCTTGGAGCAGCAGGGGCCACGGGGGAGAGATCCGATCCGTGGCTCCGCTCTTCCGGCAGACCACTCGGGACGTACCCTGCCCGGGGCCCCGCCAGCACTCCCGCCAGTGACGCCCGTACCGGTGTTCTTGGCGCGGGCCGGTTGCCTTCCGGCTTCGCCTGCGCTATAACCATCCCAAGCTCCTACCGGAGGGAACGATGTCGAAATTGCGCACCCTGGCTCTATTCCTGGCCTTTGCCGCCGCGCCCGCGGTCTACGCCCAGCTCTCGAGCGGCGCTTCCTGGGCCGCCTACGTCGCGAACCAGTACCGCGTCGTCCCGAACATTACCTACCTGACCGCCAACAACTGGGAGGCCAAGCTCGACGTCTACACGCCCCGCGAAGCCTCGAGACCGGTCCCGACCCTGATCTACATCCACGGCGGTGGCTGGACGGGCGGCTCCAAAGAAGCCAGTGTCCTGACCCTCGCGCCGTACCTCGAAATGGGATGGGCCGTGGTCAACGTCGAGTACCGCCTGGCCCGCGTTTCGCTCGCCCCGGCCGCCGTCGAGGATTGCTTGTGCGCCCTGCGCTGGGTCCTCCACAACGCCAAGGACTACAACTTCGATACCGGCCGCCTCGTCGTCACGGGCAACTCCGCCGGGGGACACCTGGCCCTTACCACGGGGATGATCCCGGCCGAGGTCGGCCTCGACCGCCAGTGTCCCGGGCCCGAGCCGCTCAAGGTCGCAGCCATCGTCAACTGGTACGGGATCACCGACGTCCCCGACCTGCTCGACGGACCGAACATGAAGACCTACGCGGTCACGTGGCTTTCGAGCTTCGAGAACCGCCGCGACATCGCGTGGCGCGTTTCGCCGTTGAAATATGTCCGGCCGGGGCTGCCACCGATCCTGACCATCCACGGCGACGCCGACCCGACGGTGCCTTATGCCCACGCCGTCCGGCTGCAGGAGGCCTTAGAGAAGGCGGGGGTGCCGCACCAGTTGATCACGGTACCGGGCGGGAAGCATGGCGGCTTCTCGCAGCCCGAAATGGTGAGGATTTACACCGGGATACACGAGTTCCTCGGGCGCTACAAGCTGCTGCAGTAGTGGTTTACAATTGGGAGTCCCTCGCAGAAGGAGCGAACCATGAAGATTTACCATCGCTGGATTCCGGCCCTGGCGGGCCTGCTGGTTCTGGGTCTGGCCGTCGGCTCCGGCCAGTCCGACTCGGGCGTGAAGGCTTTCACGGGCGCCCGCCTGATCGACGGCAATGGGAAGGCCGTTGGTAATGCCACGATCGTCGTCCGCGACGGCAAGGTGGTGGCGGCCGGGCCCAAGGCCAAGGTTCCCAAGGGCGCTCAGACTATCAGCCTCGCCGGTAAGACCGTAGTCCCCGGCTTCGTCAACGCCCACGGCCACATGAACGACCAGTACAGCGGCGGTGGTGGCGCCAAGAAATCATCTAAATCCGACGATGGCGGCGAGGCCAGCCTCCTGCGCCAGCTGGGTGTCTACTCCCGCTACGGCATCACCACGGTGTGGAGCTTGGGAGGCGAGCCCGACGCGGCCGTGAAGGTCCGCGACTCGCAGGACACGCCCACGCTCGACCGCGCCCGGCTCTACTACGCCGGCCAGGTCATCGTCGGCAAGACGCCGGACGAAGCGCGCCAGATGATCGCCAAGGTCGCCCAAATGAAACCGGACATCATCAAGATCCGGGTGGACGACAACCTGGGCGCTAACCCGAAGATGACCCCCGACGTTTACGCGGCCGTCATTGAAGAAGCGCATAAGCGCGGCTTCCGCGTCGCGGTCCACATCTTCTACCTCGACGATGCCAAGGCGCTGCTCCGGCTGGGCGCCGACTACATCGCCCACAGCGTCCGCGACAAGGACGTCGACGCCGAATTCATCTCGATGATGAAGCAGCGCGACATCCCCTACTGCCCCACCTTCACCCGCGAATTCTCGACCTACGGCTACGATGCGACGCCGGCATTTTTCAAGGACCCCTTCTTCCTGCGCGAGGCCAATAAGGAAGTCATGGCGCGCCTGGAGGAGCCCGCCGCGCAGGCCGCCATGAAGGCCAGCAAGAGCGCCCAGGGCTACAAGGCCGCCATGCCGGTGGCCAACCGGAACCTCAAGAAGCTGTCAGACGCTGGGGTTCGCATCGTCATGGGCACCGACACCGGCGCCGCGCCGGGCCGCTTCCAGGGCTACTTCGAGCACATGGAAATGCACATGATGGCCGAGGCCGGCATGACGCCGGCGCAAGTGCTGCGAGCGTCGACCTCGAACGGCGCCCATGTCCTGAAGCTCGACGGCAAGGTCGGCACGCTCGAGCCCGGCGCCTGGGCGGACTACGTGGTCCTCGATAAGGACCCGCTCCAGGATATTCACAACACCGAGAGCGTGGCTTCCGTCTGGATCGCCGGCAATCAGTTGAAGCGCTAAGGCAGCGCGAAGGTGAAGAGCGACAGCCCCGCCATGGCCGCCACGTACTGGCGGCCGTTCACCGCGTAGGTGATGGGGTTGTTGAGCATCTGGGCTCCCAGATTCGTCTTCCAAAGCAGCGTGCCGGTGCGCGCATCCAGGGCTTGTAAATAACCTTCCCGGCCGCCGGTGAAGAGCAGATCGGTCGCAAGTAGTCACAATTCCGGTATCGGTGACGTCGGTCATGGCGAACTTCCACTTCGGCGTGCCGGTGGCGGGATCCATCGCCAGCACGGCGCCGTGGCCCGCCGCGTCGGTCCAATTATTGATGGGACCGCGCCGAAGGGACGGGATGCCGGGCGCCCCGGGAATCCCCTTGGCAGGCGATTCAGCCGAGGGCACAAACGGCCCGTTGTTGCCGCCTCCGAAGCCCTGACCCTCCTTGTAGACTACCGGTACCCCTGAGTAATATTGTCCTTGATCCTGCCACGAAGACACGTACATGAGCCGGGTCCGCGGGCTGTAGGAGGGAGAATACCAGTTCGACCCTCCCTGGACGGCCGGATAGGTTGGCATTCCGGGCGGCTGAGGTGTCTGTATCGGCTTCCCTTTCGCGTCAAACGCGCTCATCCAGTTCACTTTTACAAACGGCTTGCCCAGGAGGAACTGCCCGGTCGCCCGGTCGAGTACATAAAAATTTCCGTTGCGATTGGCCCACATCATGACCTTGCGGAGCGCGCCCTGCCAGGTGATATCGGCCAGCACGGGCACCTGGACCGAATCGTAGTCGTACCGATCGTGGGGCGTGAACTGATAATGCCATTTGAGCTTGCCGGTATCGGTATCGAGCGCGACGACCGAAGCCGTGTAGAGGTTGTCGCCGGGACGTTGATCGGGGTTATAGTCTGGACCCACATTGCCGATGCCCCAATAGTTCAGGTTGAGCTCGGGATCGAACGACCCCGTCACCCAGACCGAGCCGGAGCCGTGCTTCCAGGCCTCGGGATCGCAGTACGTGGCCGGGTTGGGCGGGCACGGCTCCCACGTCTCGTGGCCGGGCTCGCCCGGGCCGGGGATTGTATAGAACTTCCACAGCTCCTGGCCGGTCTTCGCATCAAAGGCCGCGAGAAAGCCGCGAATGCCCATCTCTCCGCCACCCACTCCGACTATTACGCGGTCCTTGACCGCCAGAGGCGCAACCGTTAGCGAGTACCCCGACTTGCTCTCAGCCACCTTGGTCTTCCAGAGCGGATGGCCGCTCTTGGTGTCAATGGCGACGAGGTGGGCGTCGAGGGTGCCCATGAACAGCGTGTCGCCCAAGATCGCGAGACCCCGATTATTGGCGCCGCAGCAAACCCTCAACTGCGCCCCATTGTCGTAGTGGTAGATCCAGAAGACCCGGCCGGTCGCGGCATCGAGGGCGACCACATCGTTCGGGCGCTGCGTCAGGTACATGATGCCGTCCGCGACGAGGGGTGTCGATTCCCAGCTCCCGGCGGCGGCGGACTGATACACCCACGCGAGGTTGAGGTTCTTCACATTGGCGGGCGTAAGCTGAGTCAGCCGGCTGTAGCGATTGCTGAAGTAATCGCCGCCGTAGATTAGCCAGTTTTGAGGTTCCTTTGCCGCGTTGAGCAGGCGTTCAAACCCTACGGGGCTTTGGGCCTGTAAGCGGTAAGAAAGCGTGGCGAGCAGGGTCACCAACAGCCAGGCGTATCGGGTTCGTCGCGCCATAAATTATTATTGCCCCTTCAAAGACAGGAGATACGCCACCACATCCGCCAGCTCGTCGGGCGTGAGCTCGCCCTTGTAAGACGGCATGGTGGATTTCGTGGAGATCGTGAATTCGCGCAGGCCCGGCTTCGCGAGCGAGAACAGCCGCCCCTCCTCGTCGGTGAGCTGCACGGTGTAGGTATCTTCGTTCAGCCGCCGGCCGTTGATAACCTTGCCGTCCCGCGTAACGATGTGGATGGGACGATTGATCGGCAGCATCTGGCTGTTCGGGTCGAGCAGCGAGCGCTCGAGGAAGCCGGCGCTGCGGTTGGCGCCGATGTCGCTCAGGTCCGGAGCCTTGCGGCTCCCCTGGTTGTTGACACGATGGCAGCTCAAACAGGCGCCTTTGCCTTCGACCACCGCCCGACCGCGACCGGCATCCCCCGGCTGCAGCGAGCCGCGGTCGATCGTATTCATGTTCCGGAGATAGGCCACCAGACCGGTCAGGGCGGCTGGATCCAGTTTGAAGGGTGGCATGCCGGCGGTCGGGAATCCGTTGGTGATGACCATGAGGAGCTGCCGGTCGGTGGCGGCATTCTTGAACTTACCGCTCCGCAGATCCACGCCGGCGACCCCGGCGCCATTCGCGCCATGGCACCGCTCACAGTGCTCCGCATAAAGGCGCGCGCCGTACTCGATATCAGCCCGTGCGTAATCCTCGGGATGGCCCAGCATCACCGGATTCTGCGCGACCCCTGAGGCGACCGACACCAGGAGTCCTGCGGCGGCGCCCAGGAGCGACCTTTTCACGGACCAAACACGGGTTCCCATCTCTGGCCTCCCGGCCCTCGCCAAGTGTACCCCAACCGGGCCTGGTCCGAGCCCCCGCGGGTCTTCCGAGTCGTCCGCTAAAAAAAGGCCCGGTCCTTCGTCAAGAAGAACCGGGCCTGCTCCTTAGCCCCGTACGGGGCCGGAGAGTATCAGAAGATCAGCTTCAGGGCGAACTGGTACTGCCTCGGGTTCAAGGCCAGGTTCGACTGGATGATCTGGCCAAAGTTGCCCGACTGGGTGGGCGTCGCTCCGGGGCCGGTCCCGTTCCACTTCGTGATATTGAGGTTCGGCAGGCCGAAGTTCTCCGTGTTCGAAAGGTTGTAGACTTCCGCCCGGAACTGCAGCTTCATACGTTCCTTAAGCGGGAAGTCCTTGAACAGCGAGAAGTCCACGCTCCTCTGGTGCGGGCCGTACAACTGGGCACGCGACTCGTTTCCCGGAGTGCCCTTGGGCTGGATGGTGAACGCATTGAGGTTGATCCAGTTGGTGATGCTTTGGTTATCCGGCACATACGGCTGACCCGCCACGGTGTTGGGACGATCCGTCGTGAGCCCGGTAACGTTCGTGGGGGCAGGGTTGAAAGCCCCATCCGTCACGGTGAAAGGCGCCCCCGACACCCAGAAAGCGATGGCGTTGGCTCGCCATCCACCATAGGCGAACTTGCGCCAGCCGTTCGCGGACTTTCCGAAGGGAAGCTCGTAGTTGGCCCGGAACGAAACGCGGTGCTTGATGCCGATGTCCGAATTGGCCCAGTCGTAGCTCCGGTTCCTCGGGAGAATGACGCCCACCCCAGCTCCGCCATTCGAAATGTTCGTGAGGTTGCGGGAGAAGGTGTAGTTGGCGTTGATAGTGATGCCATGCGAGTAGCGGCGCTCGAAAACGAACTGGGCGGAATTGAATTCCGAGGCGCCGGTGGCTGTGTAGTAATTAATGGTACTTACATTCGGCAAAACCGAGGAATAGACGAAGGGGTTGAGCGCTCCGGGGCTGGGATCCGGAGCATTGATGTTGGGGGCGTACTGCAGATGCCGGACCAGTTGGCCGACGTATCCAACGCTGACCACATTCTGCCCAAACTGCTTCTGGACGGTCAGGTTCCATTGCATGCTATAGGCTTGCGGGTAATGGGTATCATGAGCGCCGAGTACGCCGGGAATCAGATCGTTCAGCGGCGGTATGGTCCCGATCGGGGGACCCGCCGCCAGCGTCCCGATACCGGCCGGGCAAACCAGCGACCCGCTCGTCGCGGCCGGCTGGCAATTGTAGTTAACCGACACGAACGGCGCATTTAAGAGGTTCAGGGAGCCGGAGGCATAATCTTGCGCATAATAGCTCATGCCATAACCGCCCCGAACTACGAAACCCTTCCGCGTAGTGGCGGCAAAGCCGAAGCGGGGAGCAAAGTCCTTCCATTCCGGCTGCACGCCCGGGTTGGTGCCCACTTTCATCGTGAGCGTGCCCATATCGAAGTTGGCGCGCTGGCCCGTCTTGCTGGTGATCGGGCTGAAATGATCCCAGCGCAAACCCAGATTGAGCGTCAGCCAGCGGTTGACACGCCAGTCATCCTGCGCGTAAACACTCGGTTCCCAGAAGCGGAAATACTGCTTGTAGTAATTCACCTGCCGCTGGATCTGGGTGGGGGTGCCCTTCAGGAAGTTTTGCAGATTGGTGAGCGGATCCAGCAGAAACTGGAAGTACCCCAGACCAAACGTATTCTGGTAGTAGTTGAGCTGCCGCCGGATCACGCCGCCCCCGAACTTGATGTTGTGCGCGCCCTTCGTCCAGGTCAGCGAGCCATTGTACTGGAACACGTTGTTGATGTCGTAGATAGGCACGAACCGGTCATCCCCGAGGGTGAAGCTGCTGCCCGGGGCCTGGAAGCCCGAGATCTGCATCGTCGCCAAGCCCGAAATCTGGTCGCTCACGTCGGCGTTGGGCATCCCGAACTTCTGGCTCGCATTCGTACCCTGATTGGGGGACAGCGTCTGCAGGTTGAGCCGGGTGAACCCGCCTTTCAGCTCCATGAGCAGCGTGGGGCTGAAGATGTGTACGTAGTCCACCATGTACCCTTGCGAATCCGCATACGACGGTCCGGGGAAGATGCCGCTGCCCGCGCTGATTCCATTCACGTCCGGAAACAGGGCCGGTTGCGAGTTGAAGGTCGGGTTGTAAGAGAACCGGGCGAAGAGGCTATCCTTGTCGCTGAAGCGATGATCGAGGCGGGCGTCGTAAGTCGTGCTCTTGTAGCGCTTCTTCACGTTTCCCGAGTAATTCCCCTGGATGCCGTTCGCACCGGGAACGTTCGGCGCCGGCCACAAGGTCCAATACTTCAACGCGACCGTATCGAGCTGGGACAGCGGGATGACCGGACCGCCCTGGTCGCTGAAGTTCCCAGGATTCAGCTCTTCAAACCGGGTCGGCGTGGACAGCAGGCCGGTCGGCTGGCCCTGGACGATCCTTAGCTCTTCAAAGTCGCCGAAGAAGAAGGTCTTGTTTTTTCGGATGGGCCCGCCCAAGGACCCGCCAAACTGGTTCTGGCGGAAATCCGGGCGCGGCGTGCCACCGGCGTTGGAGAAGAAATCGTTGGCGTTCAGCTTGTCGTTACGGAAGTACTCGTAAAGACCGCCGTGGAACTCGTTGCTCCCCGCCTTGGTGATCAAGTTGACCACCGCGCCTCCCGCCCGGCCCAGCTCGGCGCTGTAGCTATTGATCTCCACCTTGACTTCCGAGATCATGTCGATCGAGGGCCGCATCAGGATGGTGAACTGCTCGCGCTCGTTGTTGTCCATGCCATCGATCAACTGGTTGTTGAACACTTCGTTCTGGCCGTTGGCAGTGATGTTGGCGGTCTGACGGCGCTCGTCCGGACGGGTGCCGCTCAAAATCGAATTGGAGGGCCCCACCCCGACACCCACGGTGCCTTGCACCAGGGTGACAAAATTGCGGCCGTTCAAGGGCAGGTCCTGCACGGCCTCGGCCGTCACCACCGTCCGCAGCGAAGCGCTATCGGTCTGCAGGGCCGGGGCCTGCGCTTCTACCTGCACCGTCTGGGTCACATCTCCGACCTGCAATTGCGCGTCGACACGGGCCCGATCGCCAGCGGACAGCGTTACGCTGATGTTGGCTTTCTTGAAGCTCGCCGCCTCGAGGGAAACCGTGTACTGTCCGGAGGGCAACAGGTTAACCACGTAGTCGCCCGATCCGCTGGTTACCGTGGTGCGGATGTCGTGGGTCGCGAGGTTGTCGACCGTTACCTTGACGCCGGGCATCACGGCCCCGGCGGCGTCCGTTACGGTCCCGACGATGTCGGCCGTGTTGACCTGGGCAAACGCGCGGCCGCCCGTAAGAAAAGATATGGCGAGAAGGCACACCATCACTAGGGTGCCGACAAGACTCTTCCTCATACACTAACCCCCTCTGGCTTCACAGGTGGTCCCACCATCCTGCTTTGCAACCTCATTGTAGGTCTTTTGATCTCTAAGGATCAAGCTTGTTCCCGTAGTAATAACACTTTTTACGTGTGTTGTTTAGGACGGCAACCGGCTGGAAACGTTAGCTCCGCCGCTCTCTCCTGGGTTCGTTCCTTGATCTGTCTTTGGTGGTAGGGCCTTAACCTGCCCCAAAAACAGGTAATACCGCCTTCGGGAACCGTACGACTCACCCATTGGCAAGCCGGTTCCCGCCTTCGAACAATAGAGGATGGCGATGGCTGCATCAGGCGCTACCTCCGCACGAGTCCCGAAGTATACGTGGATCGTGTGGATGCTGGTGGCGATGGTGGGCATCAGCGTCTTCAAGGGTTGGTGGCTGGCCGGACTGCTGGTGCTGCCGATCTTGTTCCTGACCCTACACTCCTCGCGGTTGCACGCCGCCAAGTCGGCCGCCGAGCGCCACCATGCGCAGGAGATTGCCGATCTCCACCTCCGCACGATCGAAGCCCTCGCCGTGGCCATCGACGCCAAGGACAACACTACCCACCAGCACTTGCGGCGGGTCGTGGTGCTGGCGGAAGCAATTGGCAAGGAGCTGCATCTGCCGGAAGACGAGATGGTGGCTCTGCGCGCGGCGGCCCTGCTCCACGACGTCGGCAAGCTGGCGGTGCCCGAGTACATCATTTCCAAGCCCGGCCGCCTGACCGAAGAGGAGTTCGAAAAGATGAAGATCCACACGGTGGTGGGGGCGGAGATCCTCGAGCGGGTCAAGTTCCCCTACCCCGTCGTGCCCATCGTGCGCTCCCATCATGAGCGCTGGAACGGCAGCGGCTACCCGGACGGGCTGAAGGGCTCTGAGATTCCGATCGGCGCGCGGATTCTCGCCGTGGTCGATTCCTTCGACGCCATGGCGTCCGACCGTCAATATCGCCGCGCCCTCTCGCCGGAGGACGCCCTCGCCGCCGTTAAGAAGGAGTCCGGCGTTCTCTACCAGCCGGCGATCGTGGACATCCTGGAGCGCCTGGTCCCCAGCCTTATGAACCAGCTTGCAGTTGCCGAATCAAGCGAGCCCCAGCGCCTGGCGAGCGTCAAGGTGGAAAAAGGGTCGGCGCCGCAATCCGGCCTCTCGGTCGAGAAGGCGAGTGACAGTTCTTCGGCCCTCTACTCCATCGTGCAGGCCCGTCAGGAACTCCAGATCCTTTACGAGCTCACCCAGGCGCTCGGCAACAGCCTCAGCGTCGACGAAACCCTGCGCCTGCTGGCCGATGAACTGCGCAAACTCATCCCTTACGACGCCATCGCGGTCTACGTGCTGAAGGACCGCAAGCTCACCCCCCGCTTCGTCGATGGAGTGAACGCCCCCGTGCTGGCGCGTGTCGAAATCCCGCTTGGCCAGGGACTCTCCGGCTGGGTGGCGGCCAACAACAAATACAGCCTCAACGGCAATCCCGCCGTCGAACCCGGCTACCTCCAGGACCCGGACCAGTTCGGCAAGCTGCGCTCCGCGCTCTCCGTGCCGCTGGACTCTCCCAAGGGCGTGACCGGCGCGCTAACCCTCTATAGCCTGCAATACAACGCCTTCACCGTGGACCATCTGCGCGTGCTCAAGTCGGTCGGCGTCAAAGCCGGCTCGACGCTCCATAACGCTCTGATCCACGAAGCCATGGGACGCTCGGCCGAAACGGATGGCCTCACCGGCCTGCCCAACGCCCGCGCCCTCATGGCGCGCCTCGAGCAGGAATCTGCCCGCTCGCGACGCCAGCGTACGCCCTACTCCATCTTCGTCGTCGACCTCAACGGCCTCAAGCAGATCAACGACACCTTGGGCCATGTCACGGGCAACAAGGTCCTCCAGGCAGTCGCCCGGACGCTGCAAAGCTGCCTGCGCGAATACGACTTGGCCGCCCGCATGGGGGGAGACGAGTTCGTGTTGCTCTTGCCCGGCATGAGCTCCGAAGATGCCGCCCTCAAGCGCCTCGATCTCTCGAAGGCCGTCGCAGCGTTGAACCAGGATTTTCCCGCCGCGTCGATCTCCATCAGTATGGGTGCGGCCACCTTCCCCGAGGAAAGCCAGAACATCGAGCAGCTCATGGCCTTGGCGGACCGCCGTATGTACTGGCACAAACGGGAATTCCACGCTACCCGCGCCGCGGGAGTTCTGGTGAGCTAGCCGGCGGTTTTGACGCTCTCGAGTCTTACTCCTCCATAAGCATGCACGTCCGATGGCCGTCGCAAGAACCTTGCGGATGTCTGAGACCAGGTCGTGGACGATCAGGAAGTAGTCCTCATGCGGCACCGGAGCGCCAAGGACGTGCGCTCGTCCCGGCCGCGGAACTAGCCGGCCTCTTGGAAACCGCTCACGGGCAGTGCTCCCCTCGGAACGCACCGCGGCTGCTGACTGCCCCCCGGCCGGACTTCACCGCCGCCGCAACGAGGTGACGTAGACTCCAATACTTGGTATCGAGCGTTTCGGCGGTGCCGCGGCGGCCGGCAAGACCCTTCACAAGATGCGGACGGAAATCGCCGGTCTGCCTCGCTAATCCTCAGGCGCTCCGCGGCGCCCGCAGCGTCGCCAGCAGCAGGAACGCCACCGCCAGCAGACCCGCCGCGATGTCGAATGCCGGGGTGTAGCTGTGGTACCGGTCGAACACGCCGCCTCCCAGCTTCGGCCCGATGATCCCCGCCATTCCATAGGCCAGAAACACGAGTCCGTAGTTCGCCCCCACATTCCGCGTGCCGAAGAAGTCCGCGGTCAGCGACGCGTAAATCGAGAGCTGGGTCCCGAAGCAGTAATAAACAACCAGCAGCGCCCCCCACAGCAGCGCGACCCCTTGCACGCGCCCCAGTGTCGGAAGCACCGCCGCCGACACCAGCACCATCAGACATAAGGTCTTCACGCGCCCCAGGTGATCGGACATCCAACCCGAGAAGATGCGCCCGCTGGCGTTGCCCGCCGCTCCCACCAGCAGCGCCGTTCCCGCCAGCGCCGGACCAAGCCCGGGCGCCGCCGCGCGCATGAACGGCAGCACCTGGCTGATGACCATCAGTCCCGCGCTAGTTCCGAGCGCGTAGGCGGTGAGCATCCGCCAGAACTGGGATGTCGCCACGACCTCGCGTGGCGTGAAGTCGCGTCTCGCCGGCACGCCCGCCTTCCCCTCCGGATTCCATCCCTCCGGCCGCCAACCTGGCGGCGGATTCTTCAAGAATTGCGCCCCCACCAGGGTCGCCGCCAGGTAGATTCCCCCCAGGGCCAGCATCACCGCCGGCCGCCCATGTGCCGCGAGCAGCCCCGGCAGCAACGGCCCCAGCACCGCCGATCCTGCGCCGAAGCCTGCCACCATGATCCCGATCACGAGACCCCGGTGGTCGGGAAACCATTTCGAAGCCACCCCGATGGGCGTCACGTACCCGAACCCGCATCCCGCCCCCACCACCAACCCGAAGGTCGCGTAAAGCCCGCCCAGCGACTCCGCCCGGCTCGCCAGCACGTAGCCCGCCCCCAGCAGGACGCTGCCTATCAGGGAGACAATGTACGGGCCTTTCTTATCCTGCAGCCGCCCGCCCGCAAGAAAGCAGACCGCGAACACCGCCACAGCCAGCGAAAACACATTGGACGCCTGCTCCCGGCTGAGCCCCATCTCGGCTTGCAAGGCCGGGACAAACAGACTCCACCCGTAGAGCGAGCCGAGCGACAGGTTCATCAGCAGGCCGCCCAGCACCGTGAGCCAGCGGTTCACAGTGCCGCGGCCACCGCCCGGACGGCCCGTTCCACGTCGTCGAGCGTGTTGTAGACGTGCGGTGAAAGCCGCAGTCCCCCCGTAGGCGCGGCGCCGATCCGGTGCTTGGCGTAGATCTCCTCGTAGACCTTGCGGGTGTCGGCGTTCGTGAAGCGCACCACGGTGATGCCCGCGCTCAGCCGCTGATCCGCCGGCGTAACCATCGTCACCCCGCGTACTTTCGCCAGACCCTCCTGGAGCGCGGCGTTCAAGGCGAGCATCCGGGCCTCCACGCGCTCCGCCCCGATCATGTTGTGGAAGTCCACGGCGGTCCCGATCGCGGCCAGGCAGGCGTCGTCGCGTTGCCCGAGGGTCTCAAACTTCCGCGCGCCCTTGGCCGTGGTTTCGGACGTGTTCCCCCAACCCACACCCACCACCGCGGGCCATATTTCCTTGATGCGCTCCTGCCGCACGTAAAGCACCCCGGCCTCCTTCGGCCCGCACAGCCATTTGTGAGTGCTCGACGAGTAGGAATCGCACCCCATCTCGCGCAGGTTGACCTTCAGGGCGCCCCAGCTCTGCGCCCCGTCCACGTGCGCCCAGACGCCCCGCCGCCGCCCCATCTCGCACAACTCCCGCGCCGGCAGCCGCAGCCCGGTCGAGCTCGACACGTGCGTCACCGAGAGCGCCCGGGTGCGCGGCCCGAGAGCCGCCTCGAACAGCCGCACAATGTCCCCCGCGTCCCGCATCGCCGCCGGCACGCTCACCCGCTTCACCGTGAACCCGAACCGCGCCGCCCGCACGTCCCACGCGACACTGTTCGTCGGATGGTTCTGGTCGAAGAGCACCACCTCGTCGCCCGCCTTCAACGGCAGCCCGTTATTGATGGTGTTGTTCGCTTCGCTCGTGTTGCGCACCAGCGCAATTTCGTCCGGCGTCACCCCGAGGTGCTCGGCGACCTTGCGCCGCGACTCCTCCAGCGTCCCGTTGAACTTCTCCCGGTTCTGGAACGAGACGTCGGCGTCGAGGTCCCGCGTCAGCTCGGCCACCCGCTCCGCCACCGACCGCGGCGACGGACACAGGTTCGCCGCGTTCATCGGGGTCACCCCCCGCCGCAGCGGAAATTGTTCCTTCACCAGGTTCCAGTAGTTTTCCCCATCGGACACCGCCGCCAGCAGCGGCCGCAGTTGCCCCACGGTCGCCGCCGCCGACCCCACGTACGTCAAGCCTTGCAAGAACGCGCGCCTGGTTCCCGTAGCCGGCATGAAAGTCCCTCCTTGGTTCGCCATGATATCATCGGGGCCATGAAAATCCGTATCCTGCTTTTCGCCCTTTTTCTGGCGCTCGCCGCCTCCGCCGCCGACACCGAGCGCACTGCCGCCGGCAACCTGGTCATCACCCCGATGAATCATGCCACCGTGCTGTTCCAGTTCGGCGGGAAGAACATCTACGTCGACCCCTGGAGCCAGGCCAATTACTCGAGCGCCCCCCGCGCCGACTACATCTTCATCACCGATATCCACGGCGATCACATGGACGCCAAGGCCATCGACCAGATCAAGAAGGAAGGCACCGTCATCGTCGCCCCGGCCGCCGTGGCCAAGACCCTCACCACCGCCACGGTCATCAACAACGGCGAGAAAAAGAAGTTCGGCGACATCGACGTGGAGGCGGTCCCGATGTACAACCTCCAGCGCGGCCCCCAGCCCGGCGCCCTCTACCACACTAAGGGACGCGGCAACGGCTACGTCTTCACCTTCGGCGGCAAGCGCGTTTACATCGCCGGCGACACCGAAGCCATCCCCGAGATGAGGGATCTGAAGAGCATCGACATCGCCTTCATGTGCATGAATCTCCCTTACACGATGACGCCCGAGGAAGCCGCCGTGGCTGTGAAGTCCTTCCGGCCGAAGGTGGTGTATCCGTACCACTACCGCGGCAGCGATCCCAACGCCTTGGCCGCCGCCCTCAAGGACGAAAAGGGTATCGAGGTCCGGCTCCGGAATTGGTATTAGGACAACAGTTCGATCAGTTTCCTTGAACCATTGACCACTGCTTCCCAAGGGAGCGCCCGGTCGAAAGAAGCCAGGCGCCCTCCGCGCCGCTGCGCTAGTCCCAGCAGACAGGCGTCGGTCACCTGTCCGGATCCAGTCAGTTTCTCGGGTGCGAAAAGCGTGGCATCCGTGAGCGACACATCGATCGGCCACCAGCGGTGCGTAGAGCGGTGGGTGTTCTTCCAGCGGCTGAGCAGAAGGACTGCTGCTCCCGCTGACTCGACGCGATTCGGATAGCGCGGCTGCGTTAAGACCCGCACCAACCCGCTTTCCGTCACGGTGCACGTCGCCCACGGCTTGCCAGCCTGCTCCGCCCACCACCGATGAGCGGCTTCGTGGTGGATATGCCCCGGATCGAGCAGGGCCACCAGAACGTTCACGTCCAGCAGCCAGGCGGACGGATCACTCATCGGCTTCGAGGAGTTCCTTAACGAGTTCCGGGGTGACTGGCGGCGCTCCCGGCCGGCGCGGCAAGAGAGGCACACCGTTGCGGACTTTCTTACCCGGCGGCTCCGCGGACTGCCGCAGGCCCCGCTGGAAGTAATCGGAGATTACCCGACCCAGGCTCTCGCTTCGCTGCCGAGCCAAGCTCTTCGCGACGCGCAGAACGTCCTCATCGAGATCAACTGTAGTCCTCATACTTTGAGTCTAGGTAAGTTGATGTGGTGATGTCAAGATGACGCGATGTTGAACGCCTTTGCATACCGCACCGTCCCCGTGACTCCCTCTGGAAGCGCCCCCCCGGCGCGAGCCTCCAGCGCCATCAACGCCTCCCCGGAAACGGCGCTCGCAACCTCTTCGCCAGCTCCGCGGAAAACCCGAACCGCGGATAATATTCCGGATGCCCCACCACCACCACGATTTCCACGCCACGCTCGCGGCACACCTCGAGCCCCCACCGCACCAGCGCCGAGCCGATTCCGCTCCGCTGCCGCCCCGGTCTTACAGCCATCGGAGCCAGCGCCGCTCCACGCCGCACGCCACGCTCCGTCTCTATCGGAAGTTCGCTGAAAAGGATATGCCCGCCGACCCGCTCTTCGTCCACCGCGACGAGCCGCGAATCGCGTCGTAATCGCCAGGAGCTTCTTCACGCCGCCTCCAGAGCGATCTCGCGGCCTCCGGCACGGGAGCCGTGGCCTCCTCAGCCGCCCATTTGCGGCTGTTCCGGCTCCGGTGGCGGCGCTTCGATCCCCTCGTTCTCGAGATACAGCCGGATCCGCTCCTGCAGCCGCCAGGAATAGAGCGCCGAGCGCGTGCGTCCGTTAGGGTGCCCGGTGTTCCAGCAGCGTCCGAGCGACGCCTGATTCACCGCCGGGTCGAGCTCATACTCTTTGCAGAAGTAGTCGAGCCGCTTGGCGGCAATGTGGAAGTGCTTGTTCTTGTCGGTCAGGCCCTCGAGCGTCGCCTTGGCCGGAATCGAGTAATACCCCGGGATCAGCGTGTAGCCGTGCAACCCGGCGAGCTTCTTCAGCATCTCCGCCTTGGCCGGCTCGGATTCCGCCGTGCCCAGCTTCTTCTCGAGCGCCTCTTTCTTGAGGCCATCCAGGTCCGGTATGGTTCCCGCCAGCAGCGCCCGCAGCTTCTCCAGGTTTTCCGGCTCGAACCGGTACGCCTGCCGCGAGCCGCCCGACTCATTCGCCGTGATCGCCGCCAGGAGCGCCGCCTTGTTCCGGTCGCCCTTCGTGGCTTCCGCGATCTCGAGCCCGCACGCCTCGCGTATCGAGCGCATCAGATCCCGCTCCGCCACCACGTCGTACACATGGCTCGCGGGCTCCGGTGCTGAGCCACCCTTGCGGTTATCCCGGCCCGGCCCGCCGCCCCGGCGGGCGCCCCCCTCCGGCGGATGCACACCTCGTGCCCCCCCCGCCGCGCCCCCCGGCC
>JBGPDC010000093.1:0-20821 GCA_041482115.1 Terriglobia bacterium
CTGGCCGCTCGCCCGGCGACAAGTTCATCGTTCGCGACGCCGCGACCGAGCACCGCGTGGACTGGGGAGCCGTCAACCAGCCGCTCTCTCCGGAACACTTCCGGCTGCTCCACGGCAAGCTCGTAGCCTACCTGCAAGGCCAGGATCTTTTCATCCAGGATTGCTTCGGCGGCGCCGACCCGCGCTACCGCCTGCCGATCCGCGTGATCACGCAGCGCGCCTGGCACAGCCTGTTTGCCCGCCAGCTCTTCATCCGCGCCGACCCCGCCGAAGTCGAGAACCACGTCCCCGAATTCACTCTGATCTTCGCGCCGGGGTTCCACGCCGACCCCGCCGAGGACGGCACCCGCTCCGAGAACGCCATCGTCATCGACTTCACGCGCCGTCTCGTGCTGATCGCCGGCACCAGCTACGCCGGGGAGATGAAGAAGAGCGTCTTCAGCATCTTGAACTACCTGCTGCCCGACCGCGGCGTCTTCCCCATGCACTGCTCGGCCAACCTGGGGCAGGACGGCTCGGTGGCCTTGTTCTTTGGCCTCTCGGGCACCGGCAAGACGACACTCTCGGCCGACCCCCAGCGTCAGTTGATCGGCGATGACGAGCACGGCTGGAGCGACGCCGGCGTCTTTAACTTCGAAGGCGGCTGCTATGCGAAGTGCATTCGCCTGTCGCGCGCGAACGAGCCGCAAATTTGGGACGCCATCCGCTTCGGCACGGTGCTCGAAAACGTCGCCATCGATTCCGACCGGCGCCTGCTCGACTTCAACGACGAGTCGGTCACCGAGAACACTCGCGCCGCCTACCCGCTGAAGTTTATCGACAACGCCCTGATCCCGAGCGCCGCCGGCCATCCCGACCACGTGGTTTTCCTTGCCGCCGATGCCTTCGGCGTGCTGCCTCCGATCTCGCGCCTGACGCCCGAGCAGGCTATGTATCACTTCCTGAGCGGCTACACCGCCAAGGTCGCCGGGACCGAGCGGGGCCTCGGCAAGGAGCCTTCCGCCACCTTCAGCGCCTGTTTCGGCGCCCCCTTCCTGCCCCATCCGCCCAGCCTCTATGCGGACATGCTCGGCGAGCGCCTACGCCGCCACAGCGCGCAATGCTGGCTGGTGAACACGGGCTGGATCGCCGGCCCCTACGGCGTCGGCCACCGTATGAGCCTGCCGCACACCCGCGCCCTGCTGAACGCGGCGCTCGCGGGGCAACTCCGCGACGCCGAGTACACCGCGCACCCGGTCTTCCGCGTGGCCGTGCCGAAGTGCGCGCCCGGAGTGCCGCCGGAGATCCTCGACGCCCGCCGCCAGTGGTCCGATCCCGCCGCGTACGACCACGCCGCCCGCGATCTCGCGGGACGCTTCAATAAGAATTTCCAGAAATTTTCGACCGCGAGCGAAGAGATCCGCTCCGCCGCTCCTGCCGTTTAGTGACGGAGGGGCCTCGACGCCGCCCCCATTCTAAGATCGCTGTGGGCGCCTCCCAATCATCTCCGGCGTACACCGACTCCTCCGCCATGGGGGGACACTTGATCTTCTCGGAAGGCTTCCAGCGAACTTCTCTTCGAGCCGGCTCCCGATATCGTCCCGGCCGATAACTAGGCCGCAGCCCTTACAGGACACGCCCCACTACAGGACACGCCCCAGTACTTAACGATGTCTTGTTGGTGGTCAGTTGTTGTATCCATCGCTCCAGGTCAAAAATTCGGCAGTATTCGTCGAGTTCCATCGTCGGTTCCAGCCGGATGCTACTGGACACCCTATAATTAGATCTATGGGCGAAACCTCCGTCTTCTGGCTCCGCGTCACCCTCGCCCTTTATTCCCTGGGCCTGATCCACGCGCTGCTCACGGTCGTCCGGCGGCGGCAGAAGCTGTTCCGGCTGGCGCTCGCGTCCTTCTGCGTCGGCGCCGTCTTCCAACTCGTCTCGATCGTCGAAGAGGGCCTCGCCCTCGGACGCTTTCCGGTCGCCAACCTGCACCAGTCGGCGTCCGTGATCGGCTTCCTGATCACGCTGCTGTTTCTGATCGTCTACTGGCGCTACAAGTTCGAGAGCCTGGCGGTCTTCATCTTCCCCATTGTTTTCGTAGCCACGCTGATCGCGAGCCTCGGCCACCCGGTCGACACCTGGTCGAGCCCGCAGGTGCGGTCGTCGTGGCTCTTTATCCACGTGCTGCTGGCGTTGCTCGGCTACGCGGCGCTGTTCGTCACCTGCGTGGCCTCCATCATGTATCTCATTCAGGAGCGCGAGCTGAAATCCAAAAAGCCCCACGCCTTCTACTACCGCCTGCCCCCGCTCGGGACGCTCGATGAGCTGGGCTACCGGTCGATGGCGGTGGGGTTCGTCCTCATCACCCTCGGCGTCATCTCCGGCTCCTTCTGGGCCTTTATCGAGTGGGGCACGAGCTGGGTGGTCGATCCCAAGATCATTCTCGCCTTCGTCACCTGGGGCATTTATCTCGTCCTGATTTTCACCCGTTGGACCGTCGGCTGGCGCGGCCGCAAAGCAGCGTACTTCGCCATCGTGGGCTTCTGCTGCGCGGCCCTTACCTGGATGGTGGATAGCGGCGTGCACTCTTTCGTGCGATGAACTTCTTGGTGGTCGGCCTGAGCCACAAGACCGCGCCGGTCGAGGTGCGCGAGCAAATGGCCGTTTCCGAAGGCGCGCTCGGCGAAGCCCTGGCCGCGCTCCTCGCCCACCCCGGCGTCAACGAGGCCATGATCCTCTCCACCTGCAACCGGGTGGAGCTCGTGGTGCGCGCCGAGCCGGGCACTGACGCCGTCGGCGAGATCTATTCGTTCCTGGCGAACGAGCGCCGCTTCGCCATCGAGAAGGCCGAGCGCTACCTCTACCGCTACCAGCAGCGGGACGCCATCCGCCACCTCTTCCGCGTGGCCTCGAGCCTCGACTCCATGGTGCTCGGCGAGCCGCAGATCCTCGGTCAGGTCAAGGACGCCTACGCCGTGGCCAAGGCGGCCGGCTGTCTCTGCGGCCCCCTCGAAGACATCCTGAACCGCGCGTTTCACGTCGCCAAGAAGGTCCGCACCGAGACCGGCATCGGACAGATGGCCGTCTCCATCAGCTACGTGGCGGTGGAGCTGGCGCGCAAGATCTTCGGCAGCCTCGCCGGCCACCAGGTCCTGATCATCGGCGCCGGCAAGATGTCGGAGCTGGCCGCCCGCCACCTGCACCGCGCGGGCTCGCCGGCTGTTTTCGTCGCCAACCGCACCCACGAGCGCGCCGTCGAGATGGCCGCGCGCTTCGAGGGACGGGCCGTGCCCTTCGAGCAGCTCTTCGAGTTTCTCGAGCACGTCGACATCGTCATCACGTCCACCGGCGCGCCCGGCTTCATCATCGGCCGCGAGCGCGCCCAAGCCCTGATGAACGCCCGCAAGAACCGCCCCATGTTCCTCATCGATATCGCGGTGCCGCGCGACATCGATCCGGCTGTGAACGAGCTCGACAACATGTTCGTCTACGACATCGACGACCTCCAGCAGGTCGCCGATGCCAACCGGCGGGAGCGCGAGCGCGAAGCCGAGCGGGCCGAAGCCATCGTCGAGGCCGAGGTCGAGCGGACCATGCAGCGCCTCAAGGCGCACGACATCACGCCTACGATCATCTCGCTGCAAGCCGAGCTCGAGCGCGTCCGCCGCGCGGAAATCGAGCGGGTCCGCGGGCGCCTCGGCCCGCTCACGCCCGAACAGGAGCAGGCCCTCGAAGCCCTCACCCGCGGCATCGTCAACAAGATCGCCCACCCCCCCATCACGCACCTCAAGGCGCTGGCCAGCCATCCCGACGGGCTGCATTTCATTAGCGTCGTCCGGCGCGTCTTCAACCTCAAAGATCCGCCATGATCATCGGCTCGCGCGGCTCGCAACTGGCTCTGTGGCAGGCCCGCTGGATCCAGCAGCACTTCCCCGGCTCCGAGATCGTCATCATCAAAACTACCGGCGACCGCATCACCGGTGCGCCTCTCCCCGAGGTGAGCGTCAAAGGAATGTTCACCAAGGAGATCGAAGAAGCCCTGCTCGACCACCGCATCGACGTCGCGGTTCACAGCCTGAAGGACCTGCCTACCGAGATCGACGCGCGCCTCGCGCTCGCCGCTGTCCCCGCGCGCGAAGAAGTGCGCGACGCCCTGGTGGGCCACACCCTCGCGTCTCTGCCCCCGGGCGCGCGCGTCGGTACCGGTTCCCTCCGCCGCGCTTCGCAGTTGCTGCACCACCGTCCCGACCTGCGCGTGGAAAACGTGCGCGGCAATGTGGACACGCGCCTGTGGAAACTCGATGCCGGCCGTTACGATGCGCTGGTGCTCGCCGCCGCAGGCCTCCGCCGCCTGGGACTCGCCGACCGCATCGCCGAACTGCTCCCCGTGGACGTGATGTGCCCCGCGATCGGACAAGGGGCGCTCGGCATCGAGACGCGGGCGGACGACGCCGTCACGCGCCGCGCCCTCGCGTCCCTCGAAGACCCCGCCGCCCGCGCCACGACAACCGCGGAGCGTGCCATGCTGGCCGCCCTCGGCGGCAGCTGCCTGGTCCCCATCGGCGGCACGGCCTGGCTCCGTAGCGACCGGCTCCATCTCACCGGAGTCGTCGCCTCCCCCGACGGCGCCCAGTTGGTGCGCGTGGCAGTCGAAGGTTCCACCGCCGATCCCACCGGACTGGGCGAGCACGCCGCGGCCGAGTTGCTCGCGAAGGGCGCGCGCCAGCTTCTCGAACAGGTGCCCGCGCGGTGAGCGAGCGTCCGAAGATCTACCCTGTCGTACTGGTAGGCGCCGGGCCGGGCGATCCCGGCCTGGTTACCGTGCGCGGCCTCGAGTGCCTGCGCCGCGCCGACATCATTTTTTACGACAACCTGGCGGCCCCCGGATTGCTGACCCAGGCGCGACCCGAGGCCGAGAAGGTCTACGTCGGCAAGAAGCGCGCCGAGCACGTCCTGTCGCAGCCGCAGCTCAACGCCCTGCTCATCGAGCACGCCCGCGCCGGACGCCGCGTGGTGCGGCTGAAGGGCGGCGATCCGTTCCTCTTCGGACGCGGCGGCGAGGAGGCCGAGGCCCTGGCCGACGCCGGCCTTCCCTTCGAGATCGTCCCCGGCGTGAGCTCCGCGATGGGCGCGGCCGCTTGCGCCGGCATCCCGCTCACGCACCGCGAGCACACCTCGGCGGTCACCTTCGTCACCGGCCACGAAGTCGACAAAATCGACTGGACCCGCGTCGGCGCCTCCGAGACGATCGTGATCTTCATGGGCCTGGTGAGCTTCGGCGAAATCGCGCGGCGCCTCATCGCCGGGGGACGCTCCCCGGCCACCCCGGCCGCCGCCATCCGCTGGGCGACGCGTCCCATCCAGCAGGTGCTCACCGGCACCCTCGCCGACCTCGCTGGCAAGATCGCCGCCGCCGGACTCAAGCCTCCGACGATCCTGTTTGTCGGCGAAGTGGTGCGGCTCCGGGAGAAGCTCGACTGGTTCGCGCAGCGCCCGCTCGCCGGCCGTACCGTCGTCGTCACCCGCGCGCGCGAGCAAGCGGGCGCGCTCACCAGCCGTCTCACCGAGTTGGGCGCTCACGTCGTGGATATCCCCACCATCGAATTCGAGCCGCCCGCCGACCGCAAGCCCCTCGACCTCGCGATTTCGCGCCTCGACAGCTTCGACTGGGTGATCTTCACAAGCGCCAACGGCGTCCGCTATTTCATGGAGCGCCTGGACGCCTCGGCCCGCGACCTGCGCGCCCTGCGCGCGCGCCTCTGCGCCATCGGACCCGCCACCGCCGCGGCCCTCGCCGCCCTGCACCTCAAGATCGATCTCCTCCCGGAAGAGTATGTCGCCGAGAGCGTCGTGAAGGCCTTCGAGAAGATTCCACTGGAGGGCGCGCGCATTCTGCTGCCCCGCGCCGCGGCCGCCCGCGACGTCATCCCCGTGGAGCTCGGGAAGAGGGGCGCGCGCGTGACGGTGGTCGAGGCCTATCGGACGGTCGCGGCGCGGAAATCCGGCTGGCCGGACGACTTGCATCCCGACTGGATCGCCTTCACGTCTTCCTCTACGGTCCAGAACTTTTGCGAACTCTTCGGCGCGGAGCGGCTGCGTGGCGTGCGCGTGGCCTCCATCGGCCCCGTAACTTCGGCGACCGCGCGGCGTCTCGGTGTAGAGGTTACGGCCGAGGCCGCCGACCACACCGCCGCCGGGCTGGTCGCGGCGATACTGCAGACCCCTTAGGACCATGTAATGTTTGCCTTTTGCGGGTCGGATCTGCTCCAATACCTGTAGTGAGGTTTAGTTTGCAACCCCCGGTGGACGGCTCGCGTCCCATCAGCGGGTGGCGCCTTTCGAACGCCCGCAGGAGAAGGGTATGGACGACAGGCTGAAGCAGTTGATGCAGGAACTCGGGAACGCCATCAACGAATCGCTTTCGGATTCCGAAGCGATAGCTCAAGCCATCGGCGAAATCAAAAGCGCCGGCTACGATGTCTTCCTGGTGCTCGAAGCCACCATCGGATTCAACAAGCGCCAGGCAGAAGAGGACGCCTCCAACGAATCCACCCCCCGTGTCGTCTCCGAAAAAGTCGAGCTTACCCGCCAGGACCACGACTTCTTGCGCGCCCTCAAGATTTCCGTGACTGAATAACTCCCGGCAGACCCGCGCGGCTCAGTAATTTTCTTCCCTCCACGGCCACCAACGAACGCCCGTAGCCGAGCCGCGACCGTGAGGGAGCGGTCCTTGGTATCCCCGCCGCGCCCCGCTATAATGGAGTCGTAAGGGGTGTCCTATGCTGCGTCGCGCCGTCTGGGCAGACCAGTTTTACCCCGCCAGTCCCGCCCTTCTCCACCGCGAACTCGAACGCTGCCTCGGTTCCGGAAGCCCCCCCAAAATCGCTCACCCCATCGGCTGTGTCGTTCCGCATGCCGGCTACGTGTACTCCGGCCTGGTCGCGGGCGCGGTCTACTCGCGCCTGGAGGTGCCGGATCGCTGCATCCTGCTGTGTCCCAACCACACCGGACGCGGGGAGCCGCTGGCCATTTTGTCCTCCGGAGAGTGGGAGACTCCGCTCGGCCGCGCACCGGTGGCCAGCGACCTCGCCCGCCTTCTGATCAAGCACTGCCACCTGCTCTCCGAGAACGCGGCTGCTCACCAGCGCGAGCACTCGCTCGAAGTTCAACTGCCCTTCCTGCAGAAGCTGCGCTCTGGCCTCGAGTTCGTTCCGATTGCCGTGGGCACCGAGGCCTACGAAGCGCTGGAGTTGCTCGGCGAGGCCCTGGCCGCCGCTATCCAGGCCACCGCGCGCGCGGTGCTGATCGTCGCCTCGAGCGATATGAACCATTTTGAGAGCGACGAGCGTACGCGCCTCAAGGACCGCCGGGCCATCGACCGGGTCCTCGCGCTCGATCCGCGCGGCCTCTACGACACGGTCCGCCACGAGCGCATTTCGATGTGCGGGTATGGTCCGGCCGTGGCGATGCTGATCGCGGCCCGCAAGCTCGGCGCCACACAGTCCGAGCTCGCCCGCTACGCGACCAGCGCCGACGCTTCCGGAGACTACTCCCGCGTGGTGGGTTACGCCGGCATGGTGATCTGGTGAGGGTGCTCTAAGGCGCTAAATCCCGGTTGATCCTGAGTGGTGGGCCTCGCTACTTCGGTGCATCGGCGCGCTTTTCGAGTTTGATCCTAACGTTACCGTTCCTGGTGGTACTGGGATCGTCGCGATAGCTCACCTGCACGTCTCCCCGTGCCTCGATCTCTCCTGTGTCTTCGTGGTAATCTGCTTCATCGGCCTTCACCACCATGATCATGAGGCTCAGGGGAGCGTATTGCACGACCGTTCTAGCTGTGATTTGGACGTTTCCTTTGAGCCGAATGACGGACGGATAAGGCAACTCGCGGTCAATGCTCTCTGCCTGAAGGGTTGAACGCCCTACGGTCAGATTGAGTCTTTGGGCTGAGGCAGTGTCCTGACACACCGCTTGCGGAAGGACGCTTGCGAGATGAACAAGCACGGCGCCCACAACGAGGAGCTTCATACGGGATTCTCCTTGCGGACACTATACGCCGGTTGGTAGTGTCCTAAACTAATCCGACGCCGCGGGCGCGACTTCCGGCTTCTTGCGCGGGCTGCGGCGCCGGCCGCTCGAAGCACTGGTGCGCCGCGTCCCCGACGAGCGCCGGCGCTTGGTGGTCTTTTTCTGCTCGGGCTCGGGCGTGCCTTCCGCCGCTTCCGCGGCCGGAGCCTCCGCTTCGTCCGCCGCCAGCACCGCGACTGGCTCGGCCGGCGCTTCTTCAGCCGCCCCCGTGCCCCATTCGGCGCTGGGGTAGACCCACAGGCCGCGCTCCGGGTCGGCCTCGATGCGCAGTAGCCCCTTGTCCTGCCCCAGGTTCAGCAGCTCGTCAAACTCCGTGAAGCCATATTCCTGCAGCTCAAAACTGGGGATGGCCGCCCGGAACAGCGCCCATAGCTCCTTGGCGGGCAGGCCTCCCACCAGCATCGAGCGATTCGCCTCGACCACTTCCCGCAGCAGCGGCACCGCATTCTCGCGCGTCAGCGCCCGGGGTGGCGCTGCTTCGGCCGTCGTCTCCGACCGCTCCACAATGAAGTTGCCTTCGCGCCGGTGCAGCTTGAGGTGGCCGGCGGCCGCCAGTTTGTGGATGAAATCCGAGAACGCGTTGGTGCCGTAGTCCCGCTCCGTGAACGCCGGATCGAGCTGCAGCATCGTGCTCTTGAGCAGCCCGAGCTGCGGCTGCACCTCGCGCCGTTCGAGCGCCTTCACCGCCCGGTCGAGCAGCGGGAGAGCGTGCTCGAGCGGCAGCGTGTGGGTCCGCCGGGGCTGCTGCTGCGCGGGTTGTTGCTGGGGCGGTTGTTGTTGCTGCTGCTGCCGGTGCGAACGGTGCGAGCGCGCCGACGGCACGCTATCGGTCAGCAGCGACTCGTAGCTGATGAACTCGTGACAGTTGCGCTGCAGGATCGTGCTGGTAAACGCCTTGCCGCCGACGATGAACACCCGCTTGTTGTATTGCTTGAGCTTCTCCACCAGCGCCATGAAGTCGCTGTCGCCGCTGACGATCGCGAAGGTGTTGATGTGGTCCCGCGTGAACGCCATCTCGAGGGCGTCGAGCGCCAGATTGATGTCGGCCCCGTTCTTGTCGCCCCGGGGAGAGGGGTCGCGCTGCACCATCTGGACGCCGTGCTCGGTCAGCGGCCGGGTGGCGCTCGACTGCCGGCCCCAGTTGGCGTATGCGATCTTGGTGACGATCTCGCCGCGCTCCTTGAGGCCCTCCAGCACTGCCGAAACGTCGAACTCGCGCCGGAGCGTCGACTTAACCCCAATCTCGATGTTGTCGTAATCGATAAAGACGGCGATCTTTAACTTGTCTTCCACGCCTCAGTATCCCATATCCCCGAGACCCCAGCTTGCCGGCTCCGGCCGGCGCCCCGGCCCGGTAATTACTGCCGCCGTCGAGGAAAGAAATGCACGTTTTCGCCCACACTGTGCCTGAAACGAACCACTCGGGGATGGGGTCATTCTCGGCCAAGTTATTGATTTCGTAAGGAAGCCTCCGCTTGGCCCGGCAATTGCTTACAACCGACCGAGGCAAAGACGGATGCCGTTAACAGGTATTTCTAATCGCGGTTTAGCGCTCATAGCTCTTCTGGTCGTAATTCTCTGGGGCTGCATCTTTGCCGAGCGGACCATCGTGCGGCAGGCTTACGAAGAAACACAGAATGTTCTCCGCTCCCAGCCCGTAGTCCCGGTGAAGCAGCAGCGCCCCACACCGCCCCCAACCCAGCGCGTGCAAATCCCCTTCGTGTAGTACCGCTCCAAACCGAGCCGCGACCAGAGGGAGCGGTCTTCCCTTTTCCTACCGTGACTTGACGGCTGGGGCGAGGCCAATCTCGAAATAGAGCAGATCCTGCCCGCTCTTGGCCTCCCGGATACCGGTGACATATATCTTCGCCCCTGCCAGCCGGTCCGGCCCCTTGCCCAGGCGGAAGTAGAAGAAGCCGTGTTCGGTCGCGTGGGATTCGACGAGCGGCGCGACGAACTCCCGTTGCGCCACCTCCGGCGCCTCGCGCGATGACCGCCGGCGGCCGATCCCCGGAATCGGCGAGGGCCGCGGGTTGATATCGGGCCGCCGGACGTTGGCGGGCCTTACCACGTCATCGGCCGGGATCGGCTCGACCTTCTGCCCGTCGGCCGTGATGAGCTGGACTCGCAAGTTGTCGAGCCGCATGATCTGGTCCGAGTCGTTGGCGATCACCACCAGCAGCGGTACGATTCCCAATTTGTCGAAATCCGTCTTGCCGAAAATCTTGCGGAGGCGCTCGCGGTCCCGGTAGGGCTGCACCGCGACAGTGACTTGCGAGTTGCTCTCGCGGGCCGGATAGTTCGTAACCGGGCCGGGATCGAAGCGCTCCTGGCCGGCGAGCGCGGCGGCGAGCAACAGGGGGGCGGCCTTGCCGAGGCGAAGCATGAGACTTATACTGAGGGTACCGGAGCGGCGCCCCTTCGAGCCTCAGAATGTTTTTTATTTACAACGTGTTGCTGGCCCTGGCGGCAGTGGGCCTGGCGCCCTATTATCTGCTCCGGGGCTGGCGGACCGGTAAGTATCATGGCAGTCTCGGCCAGCGCCTGGGGCGGCCGCAGCTCTCGATACGTGAGACCACTGGCCGCTCGATCTGGTTACACGCCGTTTCGGTGGGCGAGGTACTCTCCTGCCAGGAACTGGTGCGGGAGTTGCGCGCCCGGTTCCCCCGCACGCCGCTGCTGCTCTCCACCGCGACCGCCACCGGCCAGCGCCTCGCCGCCGAGAAGCTGGGTTCCATCGTGGATGGGATCTTCTACGCTCCGGTCGACTTTCCCGGTGCCGTCCGCAGCACGCTGCGGCGCGTACGGCCGTTTCTAGTGATCGTCGCGGAAACGGAAATCTGGCCGAACCTCTACCGCGAGACCAAGCGTTTCGGCGCGAGCCTGCTCGTGGTCAACGCCCGCATTTCGGACCGCTCCGCGGGGCGCTATCGTTTCTTCCGCTTCTTTTTTCGCCACGTCCTGGCGCTCCCGGACGCCCTCCTGGCGCAGTCCCCGCTCGACCGCGAGCGGCTCATCGCGGCGGGCGCGCCGGCGGCCCGCGTCGAGGTAGGGGGCAACTTCAAGTTCGACGTACGCGCGGCCGAAGCGCCTCCGCCCGCCGAGGTCGCCGCCCTCTGCGAGCGGCTGCGTCCGCGCGCCGTGATCCTGGCCGGCAGCACCCGCGAGGGCGAGGAAGAGATGGTCCTCGCCGCCTTCGACCGCCTGACCGCGCGCCGAGAGTGGCTGTTGCTGATCCTGGCCCCCCGGCATCCCGAGCGTTTTGAAGCAGTTGCGGGGATACTTTCGAGACGCCAACCTGCGGGCAAATTTGCCCGCAGGTCCCGGCTCCCCGATCAGACGCTCACGGGCCTCCCGGGGGTCCTGCTGCTCGACACGCTCGGCGAGCTGGCCTCGCTCTACGCGCTCGCGGACGTCGTCTTCGTCGGCGGCTCGCTGATCCCTTGGGGTGGCCACAACGTCCTTGAGCCGGCGTCCGCGCGACGCCCGGTGGTCACCGGCCCTCACATGCAGAACTTCCGAGCCATCGCCGACACCCTCCTCGCCGCCGGCGGACTCGTGCAGGTGAACGGTCCCGAGGAGCTCGCCCCCGCCCTCGAGCGCCTGCTGGACAACCCTGCGGAGGCCGCCGCGATCGGCCGCGCCGCCCAGGCCTGCGCCGAGGTCCATCGCGGAGCTACCAGCCGTGCCGCCGATCGCGCGGAGCAGCTTTACCACCGCGCCGTTCCTTGCACACCGCCCACCGCCTCCGAGCGCCTCCTGTTGTCCCTGCCTGCGCTCGTATGGAAGCAGGGCGCGCGCCATGCGCCATCGAGCCCCCAGCGCCTGAATGCCTTCACGGTAAGTGTCGGCAACCTGACGACCGGCGGAACCGGCAAAACGCCCGTCGTACTGTGGCTGCTCGAACAGTTGCAAGCGCGCGGCGTCTCCTGCGCCTTGCTGACACGCGGCTACCGCCGGGCCTCCCCCGAGGCCGTAACGGTGCTCGAGCCGGGCGCGGTGGCCCCCGAGGAGGTCACGGGTGACGAAGCCCAACTGGTCCTGCGGCGCTTTCGCATCCCGGTCGGCATCGCCGCCCACCGCTACGCCGCCGGACGCGTTATCGAAGACCGCTTCCGTCCCGACCTCTTCCTGCTCGACGATGGCTTCCAGCACCGCCGCCTCGCGCGCGATCTTGACATCGTCCTGATCGACGTCACCGAGCCCTTCGGGTGCCGCGCGTTGCTGCCCCTCGGCCGTCTCCGCGAGCCCCCCGAAGCCCTCGGCCGCGCGGGCGCCATCGTGCTCACGCGCTGCCTCCCGCACGAGCGCTGGGAGGCGCTCCAGGAGGAAGTACGGCGCTACAACCCGCACGCTCCCATCTTTTTCGCGCGCTTCGAGCCGGAGGCCTTGGTGGATGCCGCGACCGGCGCGGAGCAGCCGCTCGCGTACCTCGCCGGGCGTCCCGTGGTGGGCTTCTGCGGCGTGGGCAATCCCGCCGCCTTCGCCGAGTCACTCGTGCAGGCGGGCTTCGGCCTGGCGGACCTGGTCCGTTTTCCCGACCATCACCGCTACTCCGCCGCCGACCTCGAGCGCGTCGCGAATGCCGCCCAGCGCACCGGTGCTTCTGCCCTCGTGACGACCGAGAAGGACCTCATCAACCTCGGCCGCCTCTCGCCCCGGCTCGATCTTTTCTGGCTCCGCATGCGCGTCGCGATCGACCGCGCTGAGGCTCTGCTCGACCTGATCCCCTGCGCCGCGAAGGTGCCGCGATGAAGCTGCTGGTTCGCGCGACCAATTGGGTCGGCGACGCGATCATGTCGGTGCCGGCTCTGCGCCTGATCCGCGAGCGCTACCCCGAGGCCGAGATCACCGTCCTCGCGCTTCCCTGGGTCGCCGAGCTCTATACGCGGGAGAATTTCTGCGACCAGGTGATCCTCTACCACCGCGACGGCGCGCACCGCGGCCTCCGGGGACGCCTGCGCCTCGCCGCGGACCTGCGCGCCCGCGGCTTCGAATGCGCCATCCTCCTGCAGAATGCTTTCGATGCCGCACTGCTGGCGTGGCTCGCCCGCATTCCCCGGCGCATCGGCTACAACCGCGACGGACGCGGCTGGCTCCTCACCGACGCGATCCCAGTGCCCCGGCCGGGCGACACTCCCGCGCACCAGCGCTACTACTATCTCGAATTGCTACGCCGCGCCGGCCTCTCGGACGGGCTGGCGGATTGTCCCGAGATCCGCCTGCACACCGAGCCCGGGCGCGGCCGCGTCCTCTTCGAGCGCTTCGGCGTGCACGGAGACCGCGTGTTGGGTGTCAGTCCCGGGGCGGCCTTCGGATCGGCCAAGCGCTGGCTGCCGGAGCGTTTCGCGGAGGCCGCCTCCGAGCTGGCCTCCGAGTGGGACGCCGAAATCGCCCTCTTCGGCTCGCAGGCCGAAGCAGCAGTGTGCGCCTCGATCCAGCAGGCTCTCGGCCCGCGCGCCCACAACCTCGCCGGCCAGACTTCTCTCTCGGAATTCATCGACCTGGCCTCCGCCTGCTGCGCCTTTCTCACCAACGACAGCGGTTCGATGCACATCGCAGCGGCGGCCGGAGTCCCCACCGTGGCCGTCTTCGGCCCCACCAACGCCGACGCCACCGGCCCGGCCTCTTCGCTCGCCCGCATCGTGCGGACCCCGGTCGAGTGCAGCCCCTGCGAGTACCGCGAGTGCCCCATCGACCACCGCTGCATGACGCGCGTTGAGACCGCCACCGTGACTGCCACCGTGCGGTCGATACATGGACACGCGAACTAAAATCCTGCGCCTCGAGCAGGCCCTTGCGGCCGCCGCGCAACTCCGGCGCGAGGGCCGCGCCCTGCGTCTCGCGGCCGGCGGTTTCGACGTGCTGCAAGCGGCGCACGCCGAGTTCCTGAGCGGCCTGCGCTCGGACGGCGACGCTCTGCTCGTGGCCGTCTTCGATGACGCGAGCCTCAGCCGCCCGGTGCTTCCGGAGCAGGCCCGCGCCCAGCTTGTGGCCTCCCTGCGCGCCGTGGATTACGTGCTGGTCTGGCCCGAGTCCCGCCTCGGCGAGCTGCGCGACGAGTTGCAAGTGGCCCGCATCGAGTCAGTCCCGCTCGCCGGACGCAATATAATCGGGGAAGTGCTCGACCGGCACAAGTAGCCATGGAGCCCTCGGAAATCCTGGTGGTGCGCCTGAGCGCGATGGGGGATATCATCTTCGCGTTGCCCGCCGTCGCGACCTTGAAACGCAGCTTCCCGCAAGCGCGCATCACGTGGGCTGTGAAGCCCCGCTGGGCCGTCCTGCTGCGCGATAACCCTTACGTGGACCGCATCCTGCCGGTCGACCGCCCGCGCTGGCGCCTTGGTGAAACGCCCTTCGATCTGGCTGTCGATTTTCAAGGGCTTCTGAAATCCGCACTAACCGGCTGGATGGCGCGCCCCGCGCAAATCCTGGGTTTCGACTGGCCGCTGCTGCGCGAGCGGGCCGCCGGCGTGTTCTACACCGCGCGAGCCGCCTCCAGCGCGCGTCACGTCGTCGACCTGAACCTGGATCTGGCCGCGTCCGCCGGCGCCCGACGCCGCACGATCGAGTTTCCGCTCCCTGATTTCCCCGCCGAGGGCGATCTGCCCGCTTCCGATTTTGTCCTCACCTCCCCCGCCGCCGGTTGGGAGGCCAAGCAGTGGCCCCCGGAATATTACGCCCGGCTCGCCGGCCTGCTGCGGGATCGCACCGGCCTGCCGCTGGTCGTCAACTGCGGCCCCCCGGATCGCGCGCGCGCCGCAGCGATCGTGCACCAAGCGCCGCCGGGGTGCGCCGTGCTCAACGTAACCTCCGTTGCGGGCCTCCTCGGCGTCACGCGCCGCGCGCGCGCCGTGCTGGGTGTCGACAGCGGTCCGCTGCACGTGGCGGCGGTGCTCGGCAAGCCCGGCGTCGCCCTCTTCGGTCCCACCGACCCGGCACGCAACGGTCCTTACGGCGACACCTTTACCGTACTCCGCGCCCCGCAGGCGCCCACTTCCTACCAGCGCGACAGCCGCATCGCCCCCAGCATGCGGAGGCTCGAACCACAGCGGGTTTGCGAGGCCCTGGAGCTGCGGCTGGCCGCGCACCCCATCCTGGAGCCGCACCCATGATCCTGCTTCTTATGCTGCTATTTGCCCTGCCCGCCGCGCCGCAATCCTCGGCGCTGCTTTCACGCGCGGATAGCGTGAAGATCTGCCAGCAGATCGTGAGCCTGCTCGATTCCACGTCAGTCGCCGTGCCGGACCTCGGCAAGGCCGCTTCGGTCCTGGTGCAGAACGCGCACCAGGACGTCCAGACCCTGGCCTCCGGCAACAACTACGACCACAGCGCCATCCTCTATCGCTTTCTGACGAGCGTGCGCGTGTACCTGGAGCTGGCCGACGCGCTTCCCAAGCCGTATCCTTTCGCCGAGGAGGCGCAGAAACAGCTCGCGACCTTGCGCGCGGCGCAGAACCGGCTGGAAGCCCACTTCCGCGCGTTGCTCGACACCAAGGAGCAGCGGCTGCGCACGAGCGACCGCGACAACCTGGCGCGCTACCGGGACGCCAACCGGTCCCTCGGGCCCCCCAAGGCCGGAGAGCCGCGCGTGGTCTTCTTCGGCGATTCAATCACCGACCTGTGGCACCTCAATGAATACTTCGGCAGCAAGGCCTACGTGAACCGCGGCATCGGAGGCCAGATCACCGGCGAGATGCTCGGCCGCATGAAGGCCGACGTGATCGACCTCAAGCCCGCGGCCATGGTGCTGCTGGCGGGCACCAACGACATCGGCCGGGGCATACCGCTCGCGGCCATCGAGAACAATCTCACGATGATCGCCGACCTCGCGACGGCATACCACATCAAGCCGGTCTTAGCCTCGGTGCTGCCCGTCAGCGATTATCACAAGGACCACGACCCTTCCTACGAGCGCACCCCGCTGCGTCCGCCCGCCGCCATCCTGGAGCTGAATAAATGGATCCAGGACCTGTGCAAGCTGCGGGGCTTTGTCTATCTCGACTACTTCCCGGCGCTCGTGGACGACAAGGGTCAGATCAAGGCCGAGCTGGCCGACGACGGCCTGCATCCCAACGCCGCGGGTTACCGCATCATGGCACCGCTCGCCCAGGCCGCCATCGACCGCACCGTCGCGCCGGAGCCACCGGCACAAAAGCGCCGCCGGCTCTTTGGCAAATGAGCGCCTACCCGCTGTTCGAGGCGCTGCTGCACCGCCGGTCCCGCCGCTTTGCGAAGGGCATGCAGCTCGCCGGCGGTCCGCTGACCTTCTCTAGCCGCCACGCGCCCGAACCACTGAGCATCGACCAGGAAGCCGCTCTCGCCTTCGCCGCCTGCGGCGTCACCGGATACGCGCTCGCCGACCTGCCCTACTCGAACGGCCCTGAGCCCGAGACCGGCGGCGGCAACATCATGACGCACTTCGTCGGCCGCACGGTGGCGAGCGGCGACGCCATGCACGACGTCGCGGTCTTCGTCCTCAACGACGGGGGCGCCTGGATGCTCCGCCGTCCCCAGGACTATCCCCGCACCGAGATCGCCGAGCTGGTTCGCCTGGCCGGCGAGCGCCGGTTGCTGGACTTGTATGAGCGGGCGCGCGTGCCGGTCGCGGCCACCCGTCCCGATGTGCCGCGCGAGCTGCCCTACGTGCCGCCCTTCAACAAGTGGATGGCGAACGTCGCCGGCACGACCTACTTCCTGCCCGTCAACGAGCTGAGCGCGCTCTACATCAACCTGATGCTCTCGGCCTTCAGCGAGGACTTCGCCTACTTCGTGGTCGACGAGCGCCACGGCTTCCGCCCGGCGGGCATCGACCGTTTCGCCCGCTCCCGCGGCGGCCATCTCCACGACGACTTCAAGGACGGCCGCGTCGCGACCGTCGGAGGCCTCGAGACCTGGATCTGCGAGTTCGTCGCGATCGAGCAAGGGGCGATCCTGCAGAACCTCGGCCTGATGGGCCAGGCCCTGGGACTGGGCGGCTTCCCCCACTTCGCCGCGCACCCCTTCGCCTGGTTTCAGGCCCTCGGCTTCCGCATGGAAGACATCGCCTTCTCGAAGACCATCGGTGCGGGGGTCGTGCAGAAGGCCGCCATGAGAGCCCTCGGCAAGGATATCCCGCTGCCTACGGCTGTGGGCGTAGAGCGCGACGGAGAGCCCATTCTGCGCCCCTGGTGCCCGCCCTACTACCGGACCATGCGCGAGGCGGTGCTGGCGTTCGTCGATTACAAGTATTCTGCCGGAACAGGGACGATGCGCGATGGCGGGGCCTCGACCGGCTGGCGCGACGGGTCTGCCGTGCAGGCGGGCATCCCCCGTTACTCCGACCGGACCGTCGAGGCGGCGATTGCCTACTGCGAGTATGTCTATGGCCGCTACGGCCGCTTCCCGGCCCTGTACGGGCCGTTCCGGACCATCCTGGCCTACCAGGCCCACCGGCTCGACGTGGAGTTCTACGACCGCTTCTACCGGCCCGAGGTCCTGAGCGACACCCAGCGTTCCTAGGCCCTCGCCATGCCGCACACCGTCTTCCTCGCTGGCGGCACCGGCTACATGGGCCGTCGTTTGATCCCCGAGCTCCTGGCCTGGGCCCATGAGGTACGCTCCCTGGTCCGGCCGGGATCTGAAGGGAAGCTGCCGCCGGGCTGCCGGCCCGTGCCGGGCAACGCGCTCGACAGCGCCAGCTTTGCCGCCGGAGTCGCGGGGGCCGACACCTGGGTACACCTGATCGGCGTGGCGCATCCGGCCCCCTGGAAGGGGGACCAGTTCCGCGCTGTGGACCTGGCGTCGGTCCGGGCGGCGGTCGCCGCAGCCGTGCCGGCCGGCGTGCGGCACTTCGTCTACGTCAGCGTGGCGCAACCGGCGCCCATGATGCGGGCGTATATCGAGGTCCGCGCGGAATGCGAGGCACTGATTCGCGCCGCCGGCTTGAACGCCACTTTCGTGCGGCCGTGGTATGTCCTCGGGCCCGGCCACCGCTGGCCGCTACTGCTGCGGCCCGCCTACTGGCTGCTCGAACAATTGCCTGGGACCCGCGAAGCCGCCCGGCGCCTGGGTCTCGTGACGCTCGACCAGATGATTGCAGCGCTCGCGTGGGCCGTGGAGAATCCCGCCCCAGGCGTGCGGGTCCTGAGCGTGCCGGAGATTCGCAAAGCTCCGGCTCTTACTCCATGAGCGCACCGTTCCGGACGGGATTACCGGTCGAGAGACCGGCGTAATTGTTCCTCAGGGTGCTGTTTCCCGTGAAGCTAATCAGGTCAGCGATAATGCTGGTGTAGCCGTTCACGCTGCTGTTGCCGGTGTAGGTGAACTTACCCTTAGCCGCATAGAACACGCCGTCGAAGGTGGAGCTGTTTGTGCCGTTAATTACGTCACCCTGGTTGCTGCCGGCCTGGCTCCGGTCCTGGAAGTAAAGGATGCCCTCGTAGTTCGCCGCTCCCCCGGTAGTCGGCGCCGAAAGATGAAACGTCGTGTTGCCGTTCAGCTTGAAATCATTGAAGGCCCAAGTGGAGTTCCCGGTGTTGTAAAAAGTGACGCCGGTCCCTTGTATGGTACCGCCGCCGGAGGTTTGCAGGCCCCCGCCCAGCAGGATGTAGGTACCGGGGTTGAAGGTGATCGTGTTGTTGTTGCCTGAGATCTTAATGCCGCCGCAGTATACCCCGGGCGTCAGCGTGGCCGTCTTGTTTTCGCTGTAGTTCGTCTTGAAACAACTGCCGACAGTGGGCGGCGAAAGGTACCCCAGAGGATCGTAGATGTAGGTAGCCCCGGTCTTAGGCGTCGGATTGAGGGGCACATTGCCCGGGTTTCCGCAGCCGCCGTTGCCACTGCCGGAGGAGTAATTGCCGACCACATCGATGCTCTTTGCCGTCACGCAGGTCGAGTTGCCGGCCGTCAGACCGGTGATGTTGCTGGAATCGTCCATGAGCGCGCAGCCCGGCGTGTTGACGGTGGTGTTGCCGGCGAAGCTGAGTGCGCCGCTGACGGCGGGGTCGAGCGCGATGATGCAGTAGTCCGAAGGCCCTAGCCCGCCGACCGCCCGGGCCTTGAGGTTCATGGTGTTGACTTTTATAGCCCGGAGAAACGTGGTCGGATAGGGCTTACTCACCACCACTTCCAGGTAGTTGCTGTTGCCGGCATGCGGGCCGGTCGCCGGCGGAAGGCTCACGGTAACGGTAGCGCTGTTGACACCGTTGGTGTACCCGTTGGTAGTGACGTCGTCCTTGGCCGCGGTCACCACGTTGGTGGAGCCGTTCACCTGCAGCTCCCGCGCTCCGCCGATGGCTCCGGAATCGGCCGCCGTCTGGATGCGCCGCCGGTAGAATTCCATGCGGGCCACGTCGATGGCGAGCCCGGCAAAGGCCATTAAGGTGAAAGCCACCAACGACAGCACGAGCAAAATCGTGCCGCGCCTTCCTCGGGACGTTCGTGGGTTCCTAATTGTAGCAACAGGCATGGGGGATGACCTTTCTTTCTGGCCTCCAGAGCCAGACTTACCGAACCTTATCGATGAGAAGAATAGAGCTAACGGAGCTCGGCGCGATACTCGGAGTGTCGCCGAGTCTGCGGAGGGATTGCAGTCTAGTACCTAGCATCGAAAGATAGAAAGGCCCTACATGAACTGGCGGGACAGTCATATGCAGACGGCTTGGCCGTATCAGATTTTGACAGGGGTGCTGAGAGGGCGCGCAGGCGCGCTGACTGATCCCGGGGTGTTAGTGATGGCAGATCGAGGTGTGGATCGTACGAAGTCTATTGCACCCTCATGACCGTCTGTCTCGTCATGTTGATCGTGTTCGGCATTTTCGGGAATTTCGACATGGTCGAATAGGTCTTCTTGGTAGTGACCTTCACGTAATACCGCATCTTGACGCCAGTGCCGCAGAAGTTGATGTTCGTGCAATCGTTCTGGGTGCCGTTGGGACACTGGCAGTAGCGCGAGGGTGGCACGGTAGTCACATCCACGCCGCTCACGTCGGCGGCCTCATTCAGGGCGGCCGTTTTCATGCCGGCGATGTCGCTCGAGCGGCTCACCGTGAACGCGCCGTAAATGGCGCCGGCGGTGGCGGCGTTGGTCAGCTCGATACTGGTGTAATAGATACGCCCGAGGTCCGCAATGCCGAGGACCAGCAGGCCGAGCACGGAAAAGGCCAGGGCCAGTTCGACCGCCGAGTTGCCGGCCCGGCGACGCATCCTGCGAATCTGATTTCTCATGGGTCCTCGGTTCCTATTCCATCAGCGCGCCGTTCCGGACGGGATTACCAGTCGAGAGAGAGGAGTAATTGTTCTTCAGGACGCTGCTGCCGGTGAACGTAATGGTGTCGGCGATGATGCTGGTGTAGCCGTTCACGCTGCTGTTCCCGCTGTACTGGATGTGCCCGGCCTCCGCATAGAAAACGCCGTCGAAGGTGGAGCTGTTCGTGCCGTTAATGGTGTCGCCGCCGCTGCTGCCGGCCTTAGTCCGGTCTTGGAAGTAGAGGATGCCCTCGTAGTTCGCCGGGCCTCCGGTACTCGGCGCCGAAAGGTGAAACGTCGTGTTGCCGTTCAGCGTGAAATCGTTGTAGGAATACGTGGCGTTGCCGGTGTTGTAAAAGGTGATACCAGTACCCTGTATGGTCCCGCCCCCGGAGGTTTGCAGGCCCCCGCCCAGCAGGATGTAGGTGCCGGCGCTGAAGGTGATGGTGTTGTTGTTGCCCGAAATCTTGATGCCGCCACAGTAGACACCAGGGCTGAGGGTCTCGGTCTTGTTGGTGCTGTA
>JBGPDC010000094.1:0-20776 GCA_041482115.1 Terriglobia bacterium
AGATGCGGTGGTTAACCCTTCGCCGCTTGTTCGCGCAGGGTGGTTTTCAAAATCTTGCCGGTCGCGTTCCGCGGGAGCGCGGCCAGGAAAACGATGTGCATGGGCACTTTGTAGTCCGCCAGGCGCTGCCGGGCGAAATCTTGCAGCTCGGGCCCGGTGAGGCGATGGCCGTTCCGCAACGAGACGCAGGCGACGACTTGTTCGCCGTAGACGGGATGGGGCGCGCCGACGACTCCGGCCTCGAACACAGCCGGGTGCTGGTAGAGAGCCTCCTCGACCTCTTGTGGCGAGATGTTCGAGCCGCCGCGAATGATGATCTCCTTCATGCGGCCCTCGAACCAGAAGTACCCTTCGCCGTCGCGGCGGACCAGATCGCCGGTGTGGAGCCATCCGTCGCGCAAAGCCGCGGCGGTCGCCTCGGGGTTGTTCCAGTATCCAGTGAAGTTGGCCGGACTCCGCACCGCCATCTCGCCTTTTTCGCCGGCGGGCGCGTCCGCTCCGAAGAGATCGACTACCCGCACCTCGACGCCGTCGAGAGGGCGGCCTACGGAACCGGACCGCATCGCCCCCGGCAGGTTGGTGCAGATGGGGCAGTGCTCGGTCATGCCGTAAAGCTCTTGCAGCGGAAGGCCGAAGACCGCCTGGAACCGCTCCTGCAAGCTGAGGGGGACCGTGTCCCCGCCCGAGAACCAGGTTTTCAAAGAACGGAGGTCGCGCGGCCGGCGGGATTGTTCCTCGACCAGGACCTGCATCATGGCCGGCAGACCCATGCTGAAGCTGCACTGGAAGCGCTCGATCGCGTCGAGGACGGTCCCGGGATCGAAGGCCGGTATCAGGATCGCCGTCGCGCCGCACAGCAGGGCCGGCACAATTTGGAGACCGATCCCGGAAATGTGCATCATCGACGTGATCACGAGCATGTTCTGGCCGCCGTCGGCGCCCATGGACCAGATCAGCTCCGCGGTGCGGAACAGGCTGGCATGCGAGTGGGTCGCGCCCTTGGGCCGCGAGGTGGTGCCGGAAGTATAAATTATGACCGCTGGCTGGCCGGCATCGACGGCGGGCAAGGATGGCTCTTGATCGGCGCCCGTCTCCGGAATCTTGGTGTAGATCTGGCGCAAGGAGGGGCACTCGCCTCGCGCGCCCTCGGCCAGGGCGGCCAGCTCGGGATCGCTGAAACAGAGCGCCGCCTTCGAGTGCTCCAGGAGGTAAGCGATTTCGGCGGGCTTGAGGCGGTGATTGACCGGCACCGCGATCAATCCCGCCTTGAAACAGGCGAAGAAGAGCTTCACAGCCGGGATGGAGTTCGACCAGTGGATGGCCACGCGGTCCCCGGGGTGAAGGCCCTCCCGCAGAAACCAGCGAGCGAGGGCGGTGGTCGCCTGGTCCAGTTCCCCGTAGGATACGGCCTCCGCTCCGCACACCAGAGCTGTCTTTTGCGGATGCCGGCCGGCTGTCGCGTGGAGCAAGTCGCCCAGATTCATGGAGGCAAGTCTACGCGGTCCAACGGGAGATGGTCAAGGTGTAACGGGTGGTATGCTTACTGCAGAATGCAGTTTGCACCCGAGGTCGAGGAGCGTTTCCGGCGAATCGAAGACGCTCACGCGGTAACCGCCGAGTTGCTGCGCCGGTTTGAGTTGGAAACCAAGGAACGAGCTGGGCACGCCGAGCACATCCAGGACGCTATGGCGCGGTGGGTCGAGCACATTGCTCTGCAGGTCAGTACGCTGGCCGACGCCCAGTTGCGAAACGAGGAGACCATGCGCCGGCTGGAAGAGACCGTGGACCGCTTCCTCAAGTCCCGCACTAACGGCGGGGCAGGAAACTAGGACAGTTCAGCTCTGCTGCATCACCGGCTGCGGCCGGCGCTCTCCCAGGCGGCATTCGGCGTGGATGGCCCGGACGGCCTTTTCGAGCATATCCCGTTTCACCACAATGGCGATGGTCAGCTCGCTCGAGCCTTGCGCGATGGCGATGATGTTGATCTTCTCGCGGGAGATGGCGGTGAAGAGGCGTCCGGCGAGACCGGGGGTGCCGCGCATGCCTTCGCCGACCGTGGCCAGCAATCCGACGCTCTGATCGACGTCGATCGGGCGCAGGTACCCGTGGGTGAGTTCCAGGGCCAGCGCCGATTCCAGGCTCTCCATCGCCATTTCCAGCTCCTCGAGGCGCACCAGCAGGCAGAAGTTCTGGCGATAGCTGGAGCGCGTGAGCAAGAGCACCTCGACGTTGACTCGGGCGAGGGCGTCGAGGGCGCGGGCCATCAGTTGCGCGCCTTGCATGGACGCGTTCACAGCCTCGATGGTGATGAGGGCCGCGCGGGCGAGCGAGGTGATGGCACGCACGCCGGAGGCGTCCCGAATCTGGGGGACAATGCGAGTGCCGGGCTTCTCGGGGGCAAAGCTGTTCTTGCTCCACACCGGGATCTGCTTCTCGACCAGCGGCGCGAGCGTCCGGGGATGCAGCACCTTGGCCCCGTTGTAGGCCAGCTCGGCCGCCTCGTTATAGCTGACCTCTTCCAGCACGACAGCGTCCGGGACCACGTTGGGGTCGGCCGTCATGATGCCGTCCACGTCGGTCCAGATCCAAAGCTCCTCAGCGTCGAGAGCGGAGGCCAGGATGGAGGCGGAGAAATCCGAGCCACCGCGGCCGAGCGTGGTCGGACGCCCGTCGCCGGTGGCGCCGTTGAAGCCGGTGACGACCGGGATGACGCCGGCTGTGAGGTACGGCAGCACCACCTGCTGGGTCTGGGGCCGGGTCTTCTCCATGATCGGGGTGGCATTGCCAAACGTGGCGTCGGTGACGATGAGGCGGGAGGCGTCGAGCCACACGGCCGGTAGGCCGCGCGAGTCGAGCAGCGCGGCGGTCAGGACGGCCGAGAGCTTTTCGCCGGTGGCGACGGCTTCATCCACCGAGCGGGGTGGCCTCTCGCCAAGCATTAGCATGCCGTGGCAGATCCGCAGGAAGTCCGCGACCAGGCGGCGAACCTCGCCTAGGATCGGCTCTTGCCGCTCGGGCGGGAAGAGCGTCTGTACGGCCTCCACGTGGCGTGCTTCCAGTTGACTGATATTCGCTTCGAGGCCGGCGCGGTCACCCGCCTCGGCGTGGCGCATCGTGTCGAGCAGCGCGTCGGTGACCTTCGACATGGCGGAAACCACCGCCACTACGGGGCGCTCGCGGCGGGCCTGAGCGATGAGATCGCAGGCGGCGCCGATGCGCTCGGCCGAGCCGACGCTGGTGCCGCCGAATTTCATGATCAGAAGACCGGAGGACATGGAGATTTCATCTTACACTGGGGGACTGTGAATTTCGGACTGATCGGGGCGGGCGGTATCGGCCGGGTCCGCGCCACGGCACTGGCCGCGACTCCCGGCTGCCGGCTGGCGGCGGTCGCCGACGCGGACGCGGGCCGGGCGCGCGCCGCGGCCCTCGGCGGAGCACCGGCGTTCGACGACTACCGGCGTTTGCTCGAAAGCCGCGACGTGGACGCGGTCGTCATCTCCACGCCACCACCCTCCCACGAGGAGATCGCCATCGCGGCGCTCGAAGCGGGCAAACATGTGCTTTGCGAGAAGCCGCTCTCGAACACGGTCGAGGCCTGCCGGCGTATGGTGGAGGCGGCGCGGCGGCACGGGCGGATCCTCGCCACCGGCTTCAATCACCGGTATTTTCCGGCGGTGAAGTTTCTCAAAGAAACGCTGGACAGCGGGAGGTTGGGGCCGCTCGACCACGTCCGCGCGTTCGCCGGCCACGAGGGCCTGAGCCAGTTCTCCGCTCCCTGGATGCATGACAGGGACGTCATCGGCGGCGGGGCCTTGATGGACGTAGGCATCCACGTGATCGATCTCGCGCGCTACCTCCTGGGAGAGGTGAGCCAGGTCTTCGGCGTCGCCACCGGCAACGTGTGGAAGCTCGACCGCACCGAGGACAACGGCTTCGCCTTGCTGCGCAGTCCGGCCGGGAAAGTGGCGACCCTGCACGCCACTTGGACCGAGTGGAAGGGCTACCGCTTTTTCCTCGAAGCCTACGGGGAGCGCGGCATGGCCCGCGCTTACTATGCCCCGATGTTCGCCATGGCCGTGACGATGGACCAGCCGGGGGGCGCGCGGCGGCGGGAGTTTCACTGCTATCCGGAGATCATTCTGCGGGAGAAGTTTCGCGGCTGGCAGACCACCACGGCGCAAGCGTTTCAGGAGGAGTTCGCGGACTTCGTTCGCCTCGCGCAGGGCGATACGAGCCACCCGCTGGCGCTCGCCGACGGCTTCGCCGGGCTGCGGGCGGTCGAGATCGCGAACGCCGTTTACCAGAGCACGGTCAGCGGACAGCCGGTCCAGTTGACGCCGGGGCCGTAAGGACCGGGGCGAAGGCGCGGTCGAGCGGCCGGGCAGGGAAGATCTCGGGGTGTACGAGGTGGGCCAGGATCTCGAGGCTGTCGACGATCCGGGGGCCGGGGCGGCTGAAGTAGGCCGAGCCGTCGGTAGCAAAGACGCGGCCGCTGCGGGCGGCCGGCAGGTCCGCAAAACCATCGTATCGCCGCAGCAGGTCCGCTTCGGCCTCGCAGCGCTCCAGAGGAAAGCCACAGCAGGTCAGAACGATAACTTCCGGGGCAAAGTCCTGGACGTCGCGCCACGCGATCCGCCGGGAAGGCACACCAGGCCGCGCCAGGTCGTCCCGGCCGCCGGCAAGTGCAACCAACTCTGGCATCCAGTGGCCGCCACAGTAGGGCGGATCGACCCATTCGAGGCACAGCACGCGAGGCCGGCCGGGGAGACCGCGGATACGGGACGCGACCGCGTCGAGGCGGCGGCGCAGTCCGGTGATCACCGTTTCGGCCCGGGCGTCACACCCCAGGAGCCGGCCGACCGTCCGGATGGTCTCCAAAATATCGTCCAAGGAGTGCGGCTCGAGGTTCACGACCTGGGGATGCGACGGCAGGCTCGCGATGGCGTCCTCGACCCGCCCGGCTGAAACGGCGCAGACCTCGCACAAACGCTGGCTGAGGATCACGTCCGGCTGGAGCTGCTCCAGCCGCGCGACGTCCAGTTCGTAGAGCGACCCGGTCGTCTCGAGCGTGGCCGAGACCGCCGCGTCGATGTCATGGCTTGAGAGTCCGGCGGGAATATTGGTGCGGGTAACGGCCGGGAGGTGGGCCGCCGCGGGCGGGTAGTCGCACTCGTGGGTCACACCGACCAGGGTGTGCTCCCAGCCCAGCGCGAAGACGATTTCCGTGGCGCTCGGCAGCAGGGAGCAGACGCGCACGGCAGCTACTTCTGGGCGGTACGAACGGCGCCGACCCGGTTGTAGACGAGCTTTTGCACGATCTGGCCGTTGGGGAGAAAGAGAGTGCGGTCGTTGATGAAGGTTTGGCCGCGGTCGGCCAGGCTCCAGCGCTCCCGCATGTTAAAGGGTTGCCGCTTCTCGATGAATATGTGCCCTTCGATGACCAGTTGGTCCTTCTCCCAGCGGCTGTGGGTCTTGGTGGTGGTCCCCTGGTCGCTGTTGGTGTCTAAGGCGCCTCCGGTGGTGTAGTTGGCGTCGGATTGGAGCGGCCCTTGAGGAACGACCATCGTGGTGCGAACGCTAATGGCCGGCTCGTGGTGAGTGATCGCCAGGGTTACCTTTTGGGGCGCGGCGAACTGGCCGAAGCTGCTCTTACTGACGTCCATCTCCCACTGCCCGGTAAAGTTGGGATGTGAACTCTGGGCCCACGCGGCCAGCAGGAGAATTAAAAAGGCAGGCGACAGCTTTTTCATGCGTTTGGTTTGTCCGGTACCCTTCGATTTTACCATCGGGCTACGGGTGTATACTCACCGTATCCAGGAGGGCTTAGGAGTTTGACGGGTTCACGCCGTACGTTCTTGCGGTCGGGCCTCGGGTCGGCTGCTTGGCTGGCCGTCCAGCGGAGCAAGTGGGTGGGCCGGGATTGTGGCGAGGGCGAGGTGCCGCTGACCGCCGTGCTCCGGCAGCTTGAAGGCATGGGTTTCAACGGCCACTGCAAGTCGCTCGCCTACTCGCGGGGCATCGCCGCGGCGCTGCAGGCAGCCTGAGGCTCCCGCCGGAGGGAAAATGGCACAATTCGACGCCGTCTTCGAGGGTGGTGGCGCCAAGGGCATCGCCTTCGTGGGCGCCTTGGAAGTCCTGAAACAGCAGGGGCACGGCTTGCGCCGGCTCGTGGGGACTTCCGCCGGCGCGATCACGGCGACCCTGTGCGCGGCGGGATACACCCCCGCCGAGATGATGAACGCCGTGCTCGAGAAACAAGCAGACGGCACGCCGCGCTTCAACAGCTTCATGGATATCCCGGCGGCGGAGGATTTCTCCGCCGCAACGCTGGCTGCGAGCCTGACGTTGCAGGTGCTGCACGAGATCGACCTGCCCCTGGTTCCGGCGGCGCTGGAGGAGAAGATCGACTCGGTTCTGCTCGACCGGATGGTCCGGAATTCGATCTACGCGCGGCTGTTCTCGTTTGTCGAGTGCGGCGGATTCTATTCGGGTCACACCTTCCTGGCCTGGATTCGGGAAAAGCTCGCGGCTAAAGGCATCGACGCCGCCGGCACGCTCGAGGGATTCGCGAAACAGACCGGGGCTGACCTCTCCGTGCTGGCTTCGGACACCACCGACATGGAAATGCTCGTCTTGAATCACCGCACCGCTCCCGGCGTCCCGGTGGCGAATGCGGTTCGGATGTCGATGAGCATTCCGTTCGTCTGGCAGGAAGTCGTGTGGCAACCGGAGTGGGGCCCGTACCTGGGGCGGCCGAAAGTCGGCAACACGATCGTGGATGGGGGCGTACTCTCAAACTTTCCGATCCGCCTGATTGCCACGCTCGATGACTGGGTCCGGACCCTCATGGGTGACACCGATCCCCTGGGGGCGGGCAATCTCGGCCTGTTAATCGACGAGAAACTGCCCGTGCCGGGCGCGCCGGATACCGACCAGACGCCGCTGCCAGTCACCCGCCTCCGCATCGTGAAAAGGGTCTCGCGTCTCGTCGATACGATGACCGGTGCCTCGGATAACGAAATGATGCGCCGGTACGCGAGCGAGATCTGTCACTTGCCCGCGAAGGGCTACGGCACCCTCGAGTTCGGCATGACCGGCCCGCGGCTGGAGATGTTTTTGCAGGCAGCCCGAGACGCCATGACGGAACACTTGAAGGCATGAGATTCCGAGCCCTAGCGATACTCCTGCCGCTGTCGCTGCTCCTGGCGGCGGATACCAGGAAGGCGCCGCAGGAATGGCCCGTGTATGGAGGCGCGCCCGAGGGCACCCGCTATTCGAGCCTGAAGCAGATCAACCGCTTGAACGTACGCCAACTCGAGATGGCGTGGACCTACGATGCGGCCGACGCCGAGGGCGGGCTGCAGACCCATCCGATCATCGTGGATGGTGTGCTGTACGGAAACACGCCCCAGCAGAAAGTGTTCGCTCTCGACGCCGCTACCGGCAAAGTGCGCTGGACGTTTGACTCCAAGATCGAGGCGAGAGGCCCTAATCGTGGCCTCACCTATTGGTCGAGCGGCGATGACCACCGGATCTTGACCGGGGTGATGCACTATGTCTACGCGCTGGACGCCCGGACCGGGGTTCCTATCCGCGGGTTCGGCCGCGAGGGCCGCATCGACCTGCACGAGGACCTGGGGCGCGATCCGCAACAACAGTCGGTCCTGCTCACCACCCCTGGTGTGATCTATAAGGACCTGCTGATTGTCGGGGGCCGCACGAGCGAGGGACTGCCGGCCTCGCCGGGAGATGTCCGCGCCTATGACGTCCGGAGCGGGAAGCTGCGTTGGTCGTTTCACACCATTCCGCGCCCCGGCGAGTTGGGGCTCGATACCTGGCCGCCCGACGCCTGGACTTATACCGGCGCGGCCAACAACTGGGCGGGCATGGCGGTAGACGTCAAGCGCGGTGTGGTTTACGTGCCCACCGGGTCGGCGGCAGCGGATTTCTACGGAGCCAACCGGGTGGGGGATAACCTGTTTGCCAATTCCCTGATCGCCCTGCACGCCGAAACGGGAAAGCGGATCTGGCATTACCAAGCGGTGCGGCACGATATTTGGGATCGCGATTTTCCTTCGCCTCCGGTCCTGGTAACCGTCAAGCGCGACGGCAAGACGGTGGAGGCGGTGGCGCAGACCAGCAAGCAAGGTTATGTGTTCCTCTTCGACCGGGCCAACGGCCGGCCGTTGTTCCCGATCGAGGAGCGCCGGTACCCGGCGAGCGCCGTGGACGGCGAGTCGGCGGCACGGATGCAGCCGCTGCCGACCAAGCCAGCGCCGTTTGCGCGGCAGATGCTCACCGAGGACCTGCTCACCAACCGGACGCCCGAGGCGCACCAGGCGGCCCTCGAGGCTTTCCGGAAGCTGCGCAGCGAGGGCCAGTTCGTGCCGCTGGGCACCGGCAGAGAGACCGTGGTCTTCCCGGGATTCGACGGCGGCGCCGAGTGGGGAGGCTCGGCGTTCGATCCCGAGGCCGGGCTTCTCTACGTGAACGCCAACGAAATGGCGTGGACCTCGAGCCTCGCACCCAACATCGGCACGGGCTCCGGCCGCCAACTGTATCTCGCGCAGTGCGGCGTTTGCCACCGCGAGGATATGAGCGGCGCGCCGCCGCAGATTCCCTCGCTGGCTGGGATCCGGGACCGGCGATCGGAGGCCGAGGTGGCCCGGGTCGTCCGGCAGGGAGCCGGACGCATGCCGGGTTTCCCGGCCTTCTCGCCACAAGTCCTGCAAGCCGTCGTGCAGTTCGTGCTGACCGGAGAAGACCAGCAAGTCGCGCTCGCGGCGCCCACGCCGATCGACATGAAATACCGGTTCACGGGCTATCACAAGTTCCTGGACCCCGATGGTTACCCGGCGATCGCCCCGCCCTGGGGGACGCTGAGCGCCATCAATCTGAACACCGGCGAATACGCGTGGAAGATCCCGCTTGGCGAATATCCCGAGCTGGCCGCTAAAGGAATACGGAACACCGGGAGCGAGAACTACGGTGGACCTATTGTCACCGCCGGCGGATTGGCCTTCATTGGGGCGACGTGCTTCGATAAGAAGTTTCGCGCCTTCGACAAGGACACCGGCAAGCTGCTGTGGGAGACTACGTTGCCCTTTGCCGGGAATGCGACGCCCGCCACTTACGAGGTGGAGGGGCGCCAGTTTGTGGTGATAGCCGCAGGCGGCGGCAGGGCGCGCGGCGCACCTACTGGCGGGATGTACGTCGCGTTTGCACTGCCGCCGGCTGCGAACGCTAAGAAGTCCCGGTAGTGAACCTTCAACCCAGCGCCGGGCGTAGGTGTATCGTCTTTCCAGTCAGCACGTAGATCCGCTGCGCAAACCGGCCGCCTTCTGGCGCCCGGACCTCCAGATCATGGGCTCCCGGCTGGAGCCACATCGATTTCAGCTTTCCGGCCGTCCCGGCGTAGGCGCCATCCACAAACACCTCAGCGTTTTTCACCTTGGTGTCCAGCTTTACCTCGCCGAGATTGCCGTGATAGGTCCCGTACGGTCCGTAATAGGGGCCATAGCTGTAGAAAAACGGGTCATGCCAATAACCCCACGGACGATACACCGGAACCCAAACACGGCGAACGGCGGCGCTCGCGGGCAGCAACCCCATGAGAGCCGCCGCCAGGACCAGCTTGCCTACCAGATTCCGTCTCATGGTTTGCCTCCTTTTTCTTGTTCGCCTTCACCTAAGTAGACGTCGGAGGGAGGACGTGCGGTCCAAGGGGTCCACAAGATCTGGTTACGAGACTTACTTTGGGGTCGACCGAAGTGTGACTCTTGCTACAGAGAGCGCTGCCAGCAGCTTCTTCAGCGCCCTCCCCTCGCGGCGGTTGCCCCGCTGCGCAACGCCTCTTCCACCAGGTCCCCGATCTGTTGCGCCGTGAAATCGTTGCTCTTCAGGTTGGCCGCGAGCCGCCCCTGCCGGTCAATGATAGCCGTACGCACATTGTGAGTGATCTGGGAGTTCTCCTCCCAAAACTCCACCCCAAACAGCCCGCCGACTCTCTTCACGTCCGCGAGCGAGCCCGTCAGAAGGCGCCACCCTTCCGGATCGGCCTTGAATCCCCGCCCGTACTCGGCCAGCACCTCGGGCCGGTCGTACTGCGGATCGAGAGTGACGCTCAGCAGGAAGAAGTCCCTCCCGATGTGCTCCGGGAACCGCGCCTGCAACCGCTGAAAATTCGCCGAGAGCCGCGGGCAGAAGTCGGGCAGCGGGCACCTCGTATAGATAAAGGTCACGGCCACGACCTTACCGGCAAAATCCGAGAGCCGTACCGTCCGCTTCTGCTGGTCGGTCATCTCGAATTCCGGCACTTTGTCTCCCAGCGCCACTGCTGTGCTGTCAACCAGCTTTGGCACCGCGACCGGCGGCGCGTGGGGGTCCCGCTCGATAGTCGCTCCGCCTGCGAGACGCACCTTCTCCGCCCAGGACTCGTCCCGGTTCACCACCAGTGTGAACTCGACCTTCATCCCCGGCTCGAGCGCGTCGAGCACGCCCGCCTCCCGCACGCGGAACGGCATCGTCATCGCCGGCATGTAGCCCTTAATTTCCCCGTGCGAGACGACCATCAACTTCTCGCCCTTCTCGACCTTGAGGACCATCCCCGCGACCGGATACCGCTTCGCCGCCACGCACCCCATCCCCGAGATCGCTGCCAGAACCGCCGCCAGGACCACTACCCGCTTCACAACCGGCATGATAGCGCACACGAAAGGACCCCACCGCAAGGGTCACTTGGGGTGCGGCATCACGTCGAGGATGCGGTAGATGTCACCCTCGATTTTGAAGTAGAATCGCCAGTCATCGTTGACGCGGGCTTGCCAGCGGTCTTGGGACTTGTCGAACTTCTTGGCGTGCAGAGACGGGTGCAGCAGGTTGCCGGCCAGAAACCGGAGCTGCTTGATGAAAGCCTTCTGGATAGGAAGAGGAGCAGCGGCCAGCGCTTCGATGGCGCGCTCCGAGAGCAGCACGTTCATTCCGGCTGCTTGCGCTTCACGCTCCGTGCTTTCAAAGTCTGTCTCATGAAGGCGGCCGCTTGTTTCGCGGTGAAAGGACCGTGGAAGGGGCCCTTCTCGGCTTCCGCGAGGCGGGCGCTAATGATCCGGCGCTGCTCCGCAGTGTACTCGCTGATCGCCGGAAGTTTCGGCAGGATCGCGATCACCCCGCCCGACACTTTGAACTCCAGCCGGTCCCCGGCCTTGATGCCGGCCTGGCGGCGCACACTTGTCGGCACGATCAGCTTGGTCCTGGGTTTCACAGTCACAGTCACGGTCATGGTCGAAAGGCTACCGCTACGACAGCAGCTTTGTGCTTACACCGTCAGAATAGCATCCTCTTGACCAGATCCTCCTTCGCCATCGTGACATCCCTACCTGGGTATACAATGAGGACGCCACGCGAGCCGGATCGGGCTCCGCCAGAGATGCGTCGGCGAGCGCGACAAATGGAGATAGACCAATGAGCCGTTGTAACTCTAGACTCACCTTTTTGGGCCTGCTGTTCTTGCTGGCCAGCTTCGCGCCGCGTCCCGCCGCCGCACAAGAAAAACACCTGCTCTACGTCTCCGCCCCCGGCGTCCGCAACTACGTCGACTACGGCGGCGTCGGCGTCCTGGTCTTCGACATCGACCACGGACACCGCTTCGTCAAGCGCATTCCCACGTGGCAGGTGCCGGCCGGGCAGGAGCCCGAAAACGTCAAGGGCATCGCCGCCAACGGCAAGACCGGAAAGCTCTACGTCAGCACCCTCAAGCACCTGGCCTGCATCGATCTCACCACCGAAAAAATGGTCTGGGATAAGGAGTTGAAGGGCGGCTGCGACCGCATGGCCCTCTCCCCCGAGGGCGACATCCTCTACGTGCCGTCCCTCGAAGGGCCGCATTGGAACGTCGTCGACGCCAAGACCGGCGACGTCATCGCCGTGATCGAGCCCAAGTCCGGCGCCCACAATACGATCTATGGCCCCGACGGCCGCTACGCCTATCTCGCCGGACTCCGCTCCACGCTCCTCTCCGTTGCGGACACCCGCACTCACAAGGTCGTCAAAACCGTCGGACCTTTCACTCAGCCCATCCGCCCGTTCACCATCAACGGCAGCCAGACACTCGTCTTCGTCAACATAAATGGCCTGCTGGGCTTCGAGATCGGAGACCTGCAGACCGGTAAGATGCTCCACCGCGTCGAGGTCAAAGGCTACGAGGTCGGACCCGTCAAGCGTCACGGCTGCCCCAGCCACGGCATCGCTATGACGCCCGACGAGACGGAGCTTTGGGTGGCCGACGGGCACAACAGCATGATCCATATCTTCGATGCCACCGTCATGCCCCCCAGGCAGATCATGAGCCTCAAAGTCCGCGACCAGCCGGGTTGGATCACCTTCAGCATCGACGGCCAGCGCGCCTATCCCTCGAGCGGCGAGGTTTTCGAAGTGCGCAGCAAGAAGCTCCTGGCCACTTTGGAAGACGAAATCGGCCGGAACGTCGGCAGCGAGAAGCTCCTGGAGGTCGTGTTTGCGAACGGCTCACCCGTGCGCGCCGGGGACCAGTTCGGCATGGGCGCGAAGCGATAGGTTTCTTTCCAAGGAGCCGCGCGCGTCAGGAAGCGGTCTTGATGGCTCAGAATTCCTGGCTGATTCGCGGAGCGCGCCAGCTTGTCACGCTGCGCGGCCCGGCGCCCCGTCGCGGACGCCAGCTCTCGGAACTCGAAATCATCCCGGACGGTGCGGTCCTCGTCCAAGGCGACCGTATCCTCGAGGTCGGCTCCAGCCGCCGCCTCGACAACGTCAAGCAGGCCCGCGGGGCGGAAGTTTACGAAGCCGACGGCAAGGTTGTCATGCCCGGCTTCGTCGACAGCCACACTCACTTTGTCTTCCCGGGCCCCCGCCCCGCCGACTTCGGCCAGCGTTATTCCAAGGCCGCCGCCCCCGATCAGGGGGCCGGCACCGGCGGAGTTTACTCCACGATTCACGTTCTCCGGGAAACCTCCCCTCGCGCCCTCGAGCTCCGGGCCTTGCACTGGCTCCGCAGCTTCGGCGTCTGTGGCACTACCACCGTGGAGGGCAAGTCTGGCTTCGGCCTCACCACCGCCGCCGAGCACAAAATCCTTCGCGTCATGCAGAAGGTGAATGGCCGCCCCATCTCCGTCGTCCCAACCTTTCTGGGCGCCCACTTTCCCCCTCCCGAATTCCAGCTCTTTGCCGACGAATATCTGAACATCGTTATGGAGGAGATGCTCCCTGCCGTCCGCCGCCGCCGTCTGGCCGAGTTCGTCGACGTCTTTTGCGACACCTCCGGTTTCACGCTGCACCAGACCCGCCGGGTGCTAGGGGCAGCGCAGGCCCTCGGCTTTGACTTGAAGCTCCACGCCGACCGCTCCACTCGCAGCGGAGCCGCGGTGCTCGGCATCGAAATGGGCGCCGTGAGCGTCGATCACCTCGACCGCATCAACGACTCCGATCTCGACCGCCTCGCCGCCGCCCCCACTATCGCCACTTTGCTGCCCGGCGTGGTTTTCCACCTCGCCTCCGGCCCCTATGCGCCGGCCCGCCGCCTCATCGAGCGCGGCGCCGCCGTCGCTCTCGCCACTGGCTTCCACCCCTGGAATAGCCCCACTCTCAACATGCAGATGATTCTTTCCCTGGCTTGCTCACAAATGAAGATGACCCCGGCCGAGGCCCTCGTCGCCGCCACCGTCAATGGCGCTTGCGCGCTGCGCCGCTCCGCCGAGATCGGCTCCCTCGAGCCCGGGAAGTTCGCCGATCTCCTGGTCCTCGACGTGGGCGACTATCGGGAAATCGCTTACTATTTCGGAATGAACCTTTGCCTGCGGACCATGCGCCACGGCCAGTGGATCTCGCCCGCGCCTCTCGAGGACCCCTTCGCATGAAGCGCTTGGTCGAATGCGTCCCTAACTTCTCCGAGGGACGCCGCCCCGCGGTCCTCGCGGAAATCGTCCGCGCCATCGAGAGCGTACCGGGCGCCCTGCTGCTCGACCACCAGATGGACCCCGACCATAACCGCGCCGTCGTCACCTACGCCGGACCTCCGGAAGCCGTCGCCGAAGCCGCCCTCCGCGCCGTCGGCCTCGCCGCCGCCCTTATCGACCTGACCCAGCACTCCGGCGTGCACCCCCGCATCGGCGCCGCCGACGTGGTCCCCTTCGTCCCGCTCGAAGGCATGACCCTGGAAGACTGCGTACCGCTAGCCCACCAGGTTGGCGCCGAGATCTGGCGTCGCTTCCAGATTCCCGTTTACTTTTACGAAGCCGCCGCCCGCTCCCCCGAGCGCGCCGCCCTCGAGAAGATCCGCCGAGAGGCCGGCTCGAACCTCCTCCCCGACCTTGGTGGACCCGGCCTTCACCCCACCGCCGGCGCCACCGTCGTCGGCGCGCGCCGCTTCCTCATCGCGTATAACGTCGTCCTCGCCACCTCCGATGTCGAGACCGCGCGCCGCATTGCCCGCCGCGTCCGCGCTTCATCGGGAGGCCTGCCGTTTGTCAAAGCGATGGGCGTCCAGCTCTCGCGGCCGCGACCCCGCGCCCAGGTCTCCATGAACCTCACCAACTTTGAAGCGACGCCCGTCCACGTGGCTTATCAGGCCGTCGCTCGCGAAGCCGCCGCCGAAGGCGTGTCCATCGAGAGCAGCGAGCTCATCGGCCTGCTCCCGCAGCGAGCCTTCGACCTGTCCCCGGATTTCTTCCGCAGCGTCGAAAACTTCCACCCCGGCCTGATCCTCGAAAAGCGCCTGGCCGGGGCCGCCCGCCAGTAGCCGTATAATGACGAGATGAGACTTCTGCCCCTTGCCTGTTTCACCTTCGCACTTTCGGCCGTTGCAGTCTTCGCCGCCGATGTTCCCGCGCCTCCGGCCAGCAAAATCCTTGACAGCCAGCTCACCAGCTTCGAAAAGGACTTCGTACCGCTGGTCGAGGCCATGCCGGCCGACAAGTTTTCCTTCGCCCCCACGAGCGGCGAGTTCAAGGGCGTCCGGACATTTTCCAAGCAGGCCTCCCACGTCGCCGCCGTGATCGTGCTCGTTTCCGCCGCCATCCTGGGCGAGAAGCCTCCCCTCGATCCTGGCTCAGACGAGAACGGCCCCGCTTCGCTCAAAACGAAGGACGACGTCGTGAAGTATGTCAAAGACTCCTTCACCTACTCCCACCGCGCCATGGCCAGCCTCACGAATCAGAACGTGTTCCAGCAGGTGCAGGGGCCTTTCGGGAGTCCCGCGTCCAAGCTTTCGCTCGCCAACATCGCCGTCTGGCACAGTTACGACCACTACGGCCAAATGGTCGTCTACCTGCGCATGAACGGCATCATCCCGCCCGCCAGCCGCCGCTAGACGCATATGACTTCGGCCAATTGCGCCCGCCTGGCCAGCGTTGCCGCCCTTCTGCTTTGCCCAGCCGCCGCGCTGGCCCAGCGCGACACGCCCCCGCAAAACATCGTTGTGGATACGACCCCCTCGCACGCGGTGAGCTCGTTCAGCCCGCCACGTTCGCTCGGCGCCGGCATCGACCGATTGCGGGGAAACACCACGGACAAGGTGATGACCCCTGAGTTCATCAAGAAAATCCAGTCGGCCGGCTGGCAGACCGTCAGCTACCGCCAGAACACGGAGCTCTTTGCCGAGGCGTGGCACTGGAATCCTAAGGGCAAGTGGAGCAACGCGGCGGCGAAGGAAGGCTACTTCGTCGGTGACGCGGCTCCCGCGGAGATGATCCGCCACTCCTGGGCCGCGCCGCTGCCGCATCGGGGCTTCACCCGGGGCGACGGCAACGGATATTCGCGCCTCACTGACGGCGACCTCAACACCTACTGGAAAAGCAATCCCTATCTGACCAAGCCCTTCACCGGCGAGGAAGACCACCCGCAGTGGGTCACGCTCGATCTCGGCAGCAAAGTCGAAATCAACGCCCTCCGTATCGCCTGGGCCGCGCCTTATGCGGTCCGGTACCGCGTGCAGTATTGGACCGGCGATCGCGATCCCCGTGCCGCCACCACCGGCATATGGAAGACATTCCCGCTCGGTTCCGTTATGGACGGCCAGGGCGGCACGGTGACGCTGCGGCTCGCTTCCTGGATGACGCCGGTGCGCTACCTGCGCATCTGGATGACGGTGTCCTCGGGGACCTGCGACACCCACGGCTCGGCCGACCGCCGCAACTGCCTGGGTTTCGCCATCCGCGAGCTCTATGCCGGTACGATCTCGGAAAACGGCGAGTTTCGCGACCTTTTGAACCATGTCCCCAACCGCCAGCAGTCGGCGACGTTGTGCTCCTCGGTCGATCCGTGGCATGCCGAGACCGACGTGACCCAGGCGAGCGGCGACCAGGTGGGGTTCGACCTCTTTTACACCAGCGGCGTGACGCGCGGCCTGCCGGCGATGGTACCGGTGGCGATGCTGTATTCCACACCCGAAGATGCCGCGGCGCAGATCTCCTACCTCAAAGCGCGCGGGTACCCCATCTCCTATATCGAGATGGGCGAGGAACCCGACGGCCAGCGCATGCTCCCCGAGGACTACGGCGCGCTCTACCTCCAGTTCGCAGCCGCCATTCACAAGGTCGATCCGGCCTTGAAGCTCGGCGGGCCATCGTTCGAGGGCGTCATCGAGGACGTCCAGGTGTGGCCTGATTCCGAGGGCCGGGTCTCCTGGCTCGGCCGCTTCTTCGACTACCTCCGGGACCACCACCGTATCCAGGACTTTTCGTTTCTCTCCATCGAGCACTATCCCTACAACGCTTGCAACACCTCGTGGAACGATCTCTACCGCGAGCCCTACAACATCGCCCACATCCTCCAGGCCTATAAGGATGACGGCCTGCCGCCCAACACGCCCATCTTCGTCACCGAAGTCAACCTCGGCGCTCAGACCAGCGAAGCCTTCGTGGATATCATGGGTGGTCTGTGGTGGGCCGACTATACCGGAGCGCTATTCGCGAGCGGAGGCACGGGCAATTATTTCTTCCACTACATTCCCGGGCAGCTCCGCCGCGGCTGCAACGATTCGTGGGGCACCTTTGGGATGTTCCTGGTGGACCGCGATTTCAACATCACCAACTACAACGCGAATTACTTCGCCGCCCAGTTGATCACCCAGGAGTGGGTGCAGCCGGTCGATGAGATGCACCGGGTATTCCGCGCCACGAGCGACGCCCGCGACCCGTTCGGAAATCTGCTGGTAACCGCGTACGTGGTGGAGCGGCCTGACGGGCAGTGGTCCCTGATGCTGGTAAACAAGGATCGCGACCAGGCGCACGGCGTGCAGATCCGGTTCGCCGACGCGGAGGGCAAGAGCGACCGGCACTTCACCGGACCGGTCGACCGCATTACCTTCGGAGCGAACGAATACCAATGGCGCCCCAACGGCGCGAGCGGCCATGCCGATCCCGACGGCCCCCCGGTGAAGTCCACCGTGACCGGCGGCAAGGGGGCGGTCTACGCGCTGCCCAAAGCTTCGATCACGATCCTGCGCGGCAAGATCCGTCCGTAAGGCCTCGACCCTGGCTTGGACCACAACGCCCTGGCAGACGATTCCGCGGGCTGCAGTAGCTTACGCCGTGTCCGGCGGTTCGTCCGACGGAGGCTTCGGAGGCCGCGGCTTGCGGTGCTTGCCCGGCTCGAAGAGCATCTTCCACATGCCGTAAGCCCCGAGACCCACGTAGAGCGACTTCTTGAGCAGACGCTTGGGCCGTGGCGCCGCTATCCCGCCCGGCTGGACCGCGCGAGCGGAGGCCCGCTCCTCGTGCGCGGGGCTGTCCATCGGCCGGATCCAGCGCGTCACCGGTACGAAGCTCTCGCTGGTGCAGGCGGGGCACTGTGGTCCCTCGAAAATCGCCTCACAGTCGAGACACAGCCGCGCCCGTCTCAGGTCGATGTAAGAAAAGGGATCGCTGTTTTCGCGGCGCGGGGGCCGGTCGTCCATCTCAGCGACTGCCGGGCGGCGGTGGCGCCGGAGCGGATTTGTCGGTGGGCTGCGGCGGCGGTGGGGGCGGCGCTCCCGTGTCCGTGGGCACCCCGCCTCCGGGGCTTCCAGACGGTGTCCGGCCGCCACCAATGCGCGGCAGCGTGTACAGGGCGTCCCGCGCCGCGTTGGCCACTCGGATGGCGATGCTCGTCTTGTCGATCCGCGACGCCGCTAGCGCCGCGTTCGGGAACACCCGCAGGCTCTGCCCGGGCAGGAGCGGAACCGGCTTGCCTGGCAGCAGCCGGTGTGTCACCTCCACCAGGCCTTCGTCCACCGTCACCGACGTTACGGTGTCGTCCTCTACCCCGACCTCGAAGGTGGTGCCGCGCACCGCTATCACCGCCGTGGGTGAGTGCACCCGGTAGTGGTTCGGACGCCCGCCATACGTCTGAATGTGGACTTTGACGTTGCCGAGGAAAACTTCCAACAAGTCGCGCAGATTTCCCGGATTGGCCCGGAAGACCACACGCGAACTGGGGTAAACGTCGAAAGTGCTGCCGTCGGAGATCTGCAGCCGCGCATACCCTTGCGGTCCGGTTACGATGGTCTCGCCGACACGTACTAAGCCGTCGGGAGACAGCACCCAGAGCTCGCCATTGCGCAGCACGGACACTTGTCCGTCCGCTGCAATCACCTTGGCCGCAGTCTCGATGTCAGCGCCGTGCACCCCCAGGACAAAGAGCCCCGCCACCAGCAGCATTGCCACCAGCGTGGGCGCCTTCAATCCTGTGGCCTTCGACACTGCCATGCTTCCTGCTTCAGCAATCGCCAGACCGTTCGCTTAAATCCCTTAGAACCTACTTAGGCGTTGAAAACAAAGATTTTTCCGTCGCCTACTTAGTCGAGATTAGGCTATGATCTAGTCTATAGCGCCCTAGCGCCGTGTCCTAACGACACAACCCATGGCCTGTGGCCGTACTGGGGCGCACAAGTCTCCTCGGTTTCTGAGCCTACCAGTACTGGTAGCTCGGATGCAAGAGGTTTCTAGTGAACGGTATGCGCAGACTGTTGCGGGCCGGCGCGTGGGGGATGCTCGTCGCCACTCTCGGGTGGGGACAGGGCGGGTCGCCCGCCGTCCGCCCGCTCGGCTGGCAATTTCTGGGCTCCCGTACCGTGGAGCTGGAATTGGCAGGACCCGCCGGCGGCCCCGTCTCCGATGTCTTCTTTTCGGCCGACGGCGTCCGCCTGTTCGCGGTGACTAGCCGCGGCCTGGTGTGGACCTCTTCCGACCTCGGCGAGACCTGGAGCCGGGCTGAGGTGTCGCCCGAAACCGCCCGCACGGCAGCGCTGCCGGCGCACTCCGCTGAACCTCTCGGCCTGCCCGCTGGTGAAGCCTCCGCGGCGGTGTACCTCAGCCCGGACGCGCGCTTTGAATTCGCCCTCGGCGCCAACCTCTACCGCTCCACCGACCGAGGTCGCACCTGGGTCAACGTCACCGGCGACGCCGCGGGTTCCCTCATCGGACTCCGCCAGCTCGCCATTGCCTTCTCTCCCCTCGATCCCGATTTCGTCGTCGTCGCGAACTCCCGCGGCCTGTGGCGCTCCGCGGATGGCGGCCTGTCGTGGAGCGATCTGAACGCCAACCTCCCCAACCTGCCTTCCGCCCGCATCACGCAGGCGGGGGAAGGCTCCATCCCGCGCTTGTTCCTGCGTGAAATTGGTCCCGTGCAGTGGCCGTCCTCGGGCTCCTGGCAGCCCGCCTCCGACGGCCGCACTGTCGAGTGGCTCCAGGCGGTCTTGGCTCTTCCGCCCGAGGACCAGGCGCGCCTTTCACCGTGGCCGGCCGGCGCGCCCACCGGCTGGGCCGTGTCGTATCGAGTCTGGCGGTCGGGCACTCCGATCTCCCCCGACCTGACGGCGTGCGCCGCCTCTTGTGAGGATCCCGCCAGCCACTTCATCAGCGCCTTCGCCGCCGCGCCCGACCTCACGCAGCTCTACGCGGGCACGAGCGATGGCCGACTCTGGATCTCCTCCGACGCGGGAATGAACTGGCGGCTCGGGGCCGATGGCTGGCCGGCCGCCCCTGGCCCGGTTACGGCGCTCTTCGTCGATCCGCGCGAGCCGCGCTCCGCCATTGCAGCGCTCGGCGGGAAGGGCAGCGGCCACGTCTTTCGCACCACTAACGGCGGCCTGTTCTGGGACGATATTTCCGCCGGCCTGCCCGACATCGCGGTGTCTGCCGTCGCCGCCAACGGCGAGACGGGCTCGATCTATATCGCCTCCGACGCCGGCGTCTTCTACGCCCGCAGCGACCTCCGGAACCCGGCTCCGCCGGCGCCCTGGACTCGCCTCGCCGGCAGCTTGCCCGCCGGCCCCGTCGAAGACCTCCGCCTCGACCGGGTGTCGGGCGTGCTCTATGCCCTGGTGGCGGGTCACGGACTCTACCGAGCGGCCGTCCCGGACGTCGCCGACGCCCTGCGTCTGCTCAACAGCGCCGACCTGAGCGCTCGCGCAGCCGCCCCCGGCGGGCTGCTGACAGTGATGGGAGCGCAGGTGCGCGCGGCCCGCGTGGGCGAGGTCAACGCTCCGGTGCTGGCCGCCAGCCAGAACGAATCGCAGATTCAGGTGCCGTTCGAGGTCACCGGCTCAACACTCAGCCTGGCCCTTGAAACGCAGCGTGGTCCGGCCCGCCTGGGGACGCGGCTCGAGCCCGTTTCGCCCGCCATCTTCGTCGATTCCGAGGGCGCCCCGCTGGTGCTCGAGGCCGCGAGCGGGGCGATGATAGACGCCCTTCACCCCGCCCGCGCCGGGAGCCAGATTCTGATTCTGAGCACCGGTCTCGGCCGAGTGCGTCCCGAGTGGCCCACG
>JBGPDC010000095.1:0-20641 GCA_041482115.1 Terriglobia bacterium
CCATCAATCCCTCCGAGCCTTGCCGCACCACCTTAAGCGCCAGATTAACCAAGCGAATTGAGACATTTACGGTCGCCGCTGCCTGCGCTGCGAGACTCCCGGCCGGAAATGAGTGCAGGAATGCACTCTTTTTCGGACGGCCTCTCGGCTGTTCCCCTTCCATCATCACCACCCACCGCGCTGCCACCATCGCCCGTTGCGATTCCCCCAAATGCCGCCGCAACAAGTTCGCACTTAGCGCCACCTCCGCCTCCGTCCCCTTCCCGTCCCAGGTCACGAAGCGCGGCTCGACCCCCGCCGCCCGGCACGCCCGGTACCGGTTCCGCCCGTCGAGGATGAACCCCTTCGCGTCGCACAGGATCGGCTCCCGCTGTCCGTTCTTCTTGATGTCCGCCACCAGTTCCTCGAACGCCGCCCCCTGCATTAACGGGAACAGGTTCGCGACGGCATGGAACTCCCGCTCCGGCCCTCCGGCCGGCAAAGCCGTATTCTTTTCCATGTTGAAAAACTCCCTCTAAGACCATCTTAAGGGAGCGGTCCAAGGATTCTGCCCCAGCGCGCGGTGGGCTCGCGCGCTAACCCTCACGTCCCGCAGCACATGCGGTTCGAAAATTTTTCCGAAATTGCCGTGACCGACCCGCGGCCGTGAAAGATGCGGGCTAGCCGAGCAGTTCGAGCGCCGCCTGCAGTTCCGATCGCGCGTGCTCGTTGCCCAGGCGGCCCGTCACTGCGATACCCTCGCGGTAGGCGGCGCGGGCGTCGTCCGTTTGGCCGAGTTTCTCGAGCGACTGGCCCAGGTGGAAGTAGGCGGCCGCGTAGTCCGGATTGAACCGCAGCAGCTCCCGGAAGTGCTCGACGGCCTGCGCGGGCTGACCCCCGTTGAGATATTCCTGCGCCAGCCCGTAGCGCAGGAAAGAGTCCGTGGGACTCGCGGCGACGAACTCCTGCAACTTCTCCAGGCGTGACTTTTCCATGGGGAGCCACTACTATAGCAAGCGGTAGACGAAGCGTGGCCTGCCCCTACTTTTACCCCACCGCGAAGCTGGGCTACCGGTTCTGGCCGCACCCCTGGCGCTTGCCGCTGGGTGGCGGATTCACGGGCCTCTGCACCGCCCGGACCGAGGAGTTCGAGCCCGGCGACCAGGCCCTCCAGGAGTGGTGCAACCTCGGCTATGGGCGCGGCCGCTGTCCCCGCTTTCCCGACGGGCCCGGACCCGACGCCGCGCGTTTTGCGGTAACCGCGGACGAGGCCGGTATCGTGCGCCTGCAAGCCGTGGCCGAGCGCGACCACCGGCCGCACGAGTGCTCCGCGCTCGACTTCAACTGCGAGCGCCGGACTTTCCTCGACCCGCCCGCCAACCGCGTCCTCGCCCGCCAGGCGCAGGTCTACGTCGAAAGCTATTTACAGCACAAGGCATGAGCAAGGTATGCCCGAAACTCCCCCGGCCGCGAAGAAGGTAAGCGAGTCGCGGTCGGAGCTCTCCGAGCTGGCGCTGCCCAACGACGCGAGCGGCCTCGGCCACCTGCTGGGCGGCAAGCTCATGCACCTCATGGACATCTGCGGCGCGCTCGCGGCCATGCGCCACTCCCGCCTGTACGTCGTGACCGTGTCCTTCGACCACATGAGCTTCGTGGCCCCGGTCCACATCGGCCAACTGGTGCTGCTATGTTCTTCCGTCAACCGCGCCTTCCGGACCTCGATGGAAGTCGGCGTCAAAGCCGTGGTCGAGGACCTGCGCACCGGCGCGCGGCAACACGTCGCCTCCGCCTACCTTACTTTTGTGGCTTTGGATGAGAGCCGGAAACCGGCCCCCGTGCCGGCGGTGCTCCCCGAAACCGCCGAGGAAAAGCGTCGTTACGAGGAGGCGGGCCGGCGGCGAGCCTATCGCCTGGAGGCCGCCGGCCGGAACCCTGTAGCCGAGCCGCGACCGTGAGGGAGCGGTCTTAGCCTCTGAAACCCGTCCTACGCGCTCGCCGTCTCGCTCCCGTTCCTGTCGCTTTCCTTGTAGAGGTACTTGATGTTCGACTTGTAGACGAGCAGGTTCGGCCCTGCCAGGCGGTTCACCTTGAGGCAGCCCCGGTCGTACCACTCGATCACCCCGTGGAGTTCCTCGCCGTCGTTCAGCACGATGACCATGGGCGTTTTGGCCTGCATCTGCTTCACGTAGTAAAAGTTCTCGGCGTTGGTCTGCTCGGGCGGCACCGGGCGCTTCTGGGGACCGCCCGCCGGCCCGCCACCCCCGAACTTCTTGTGCGGCGGCGGCGCCTGCTGCTGCTGTACGTGCGCCGCCTGCTGCTCCTTAAACTCCGTCAGGGAGGGGCGAATCAGGCGCCGGTTAGCGGATTCCACGCTATCCGGTTTCTTGTTGGGGTCGTTACGCAATGAGAAGTATGAATTCGTGCTACGGGTTTCCAACGCAGCCCTCCTAAGAAAATAGTGGGCAACCATTTACCCTTGCCGGTCAGGGTGTGAGCGAGCCCTCGCGGACGGCCGATGCCGGGCGGTACCAATATCGGGGAGTGCTCGAATTCCTGACGTCCTGACAGCTACAGGCTGTTTGATTGTTCCAACTGCCTCTATAGATATCACAACCCGAAAAGGGGCGCAACCATCTTCGAAAAAGTTTGGCTGGGAAAGAATTTGGGGCGCGGCCGGGACCGTCAGCGCCGCCCGAGGGTCATCAGGACGAAGACCACCACGGTGACGACGATGAACATGAAGACGCCGGCGGCGATCAGCTCGCTGGGCTGCCAGCGGTGGGCCGCCAGGGCGCCGTCCCGGGTCACCCCGCTCAGGGGGGGCAGAGCCGCCGGGGGCCCCGGCGCCGGCGGGGCAGCCGCCGCGGCCAGGCTCTCCTGCCTGGGAATCAGGTTCAGGGCCGCCAAAGCCGCCTGGAACTCCTCGGCTGAGGCGAAGCGCTCGGCGGGGTCCTTGGCGAGCGCCTTCAGGATGATGTCATTGAGCGCGGGAGGCAGATCGGGCGCCAGTTCGAGGGGGGGCTGCGGCGCCTGGTTCACGTGGGCCAGCATCACGTCGAACTGGCTCTTGGATTCGAAGGGCAGCCGCCCGGTCACCATCTGGTAAAGCACCACGCCGAGCGAGTAGAGATCGGCCCGCCCGTCGAGCGACGTGCTGCCCTTCACCTGCTCCGGCGAGATGTAGCGCAACGACCCCAGCACCGCCCCGGCCTGGGTGAGCTGCGGGTCGTTGGTGCCCTTGGCCAGGCCAAAGCCACCCAGCTTGACCGCGCCTTCCGGGGTGACGATGATGTGCTCGGGCGTGATCTCGCGATGGACGACCCCGTGCTGGTGCGCGTAGCTCAGCGCGGAAAGAACCTGGCTGACGTAACTTACCGCCTGCGGCAGAGCGACGGGGCCGGCCTCCAGCACGTGGGCGAGCGTCGAGCCTTCCACCAGCTCGGTGGTCATCACCAGCTGGCCGTCGAGGATGGTGGCGTTGTAAAAGGTGACGACGTTGGGGTGCGAGAGCCGGGCGTGCACCTTGATCTCGCGCACAAAGCGCTCCACCTTGTCGTTGTCTTCCTGCATGCTCTTGGGCAGCAGCTTCATCGTTTCGAAGCGCTGGGCCAGGACGTTCCGCACCCGGTAGGAGACACCGCTCTTCGACCGCTCCAACACGTCGAGGAGCTCGTATTCGCCGACCTTTTGCCCGAGTTCGAACGCCATAGGCGCACCCCAGAGCAGCCCCAGTCACACGGCTACCCAAGGCGAGAGTACGATGGCGTATAACTTGGGTCAATCGGGCGAGATACCCAATCCGCCCTAAGACATATGACTTAGACGGCGCCGCGGTGGGGCGGCTAGTGCGCGCTTAAGTCCCGAATCAGGAGGTCTTTGAAGCGCATATTCCCCTCGCCGCCGGAGTGCAACTGCAACGCGATCACGCCCTCGGTGAAGGCCGGCCGCGGATTGGTGAAGTCGATCATATCGACGCTGTTCAGCCGCACCCGGATGCGATTCCCCTCCACGCGGATCAGCATCTCGTTCCACTCGTAAGGCCGGATGACCGTCTCGTTTTCGGGCGCCGGCCAGACCATCCACCCGGCCGTGCCGTCCACGAAGTCGCCATAAAGCCCGGCGGTGTGGTGTCCGATCACGGGATCGATCTCCGCCTGCACCCCCAGGATATCCACGGAATTGGGCTTGAAGCTGCTGTGGAAGAAGACGCCGCTGTTGCCGGCAGCATCGCACTTGAAGCGCAGCGAAAGGTGAAAATCTTTGTAGGGTTTTTCGGTCGCGAGGTAGCCGTACTCCTTGCTGACGCCCTGCCCGTGGATGACGCCGTCCTCGACGGTCCAGCGCTCGTGGCCGACGGGCTTCCAGTTGGTCAGATCTTTGCCGTTAAAGAGGCTGACCCAGTCGGAGGCCGGCGGCCGGGGCCGGGTCTTGGGTTGTTGGGCCAGGCCCAACGTGGCGGCCATTGCGAGCAGGAGAACGGCAAGGGGTTTCATGTTATGTCATGCTCCTAAGAAGCGATGCGTGAGAGAAGTATAGCAGCGGCGGCCGGCATCTTTCTGCTGGTGGCCGCGCTGCTCCCCGCCAAGGTCAAGATTCTGGGCTTCTGGTGGGAGAATCCGCTACCTTACCAGACCGTTCCCCCAGGTCTTCGCTCCCTGCGCGCCGCCGATTGCGGCGTCTGTCACCAGGAAATCTACCAGGAGTGGCTGGTCTCGACCCACGCCCACGCCCAGCGCGACCGCCAGTACCAGGCCGAGCTGACCAAGTCGCCTCAGACCCGCTGGCTGTGCCTGAACTGTCACACGCCGCTCGAGAATCAACTCGCCAGCCTTGCCGTGGACGTCCGGAACAACTCCACCCACCAGCCGATTTTGCAGCCGAACCCGCGCTTCGAGGAGTCCCTGGCCGAGGAGGGCGTGACGTGCGCCGTATGCCACGTCCGGGAGGGCGTGGTCCTCGGTCCCTGGGGGGATTCGAAGGCGCCACATCCGGTCCGCAAGGAGGCCAAGCTGCTCGACGAGCAGAGCTGTGCCGCCTGCCACCAGGCGACCGCCGCCTATACCGATACCTTGGTCTGCAGCCTCAACACCGCCGGAGAATGGCGCGAGGGCCCGTACGCCGCGAAGGCCCAGCCCTGCTCACACTGCCACATGCCGGCCGTGGACCGCCTCGTCGCGCCCGGCGGCCCGGTGCGTCACGCGCGGCGGCACCTGTTCATCGGGAGCAAGATCCCCAAGGAAAAGCTGCCCGACGCCTACCGCAAATATTACGACTTGTTCGACAGCGGGCTCACTGCGGACGTGGCGCGGGAAGGCGCGGCGCTAAAGCTGGTCTTGAAGAACGTGCGCGCCGGGCACCTGCTGCCCACGGGCGATCCGGAGCGCTACATCCTGGTGAAGACCGCGCTCCTCGACGCCCGCGGCGCGATCGCGTCCCAGCACACCTACCGGATCGGCCAGGAGTGGGTGTGGTATCCGAAGGCGCAGAAGCGTTCCGACAACCGGCTGAAGCCGCTCGAAGAGCGCCGCGTGGACCTCGGCGCGCGGCCGGCGCGCGCCGGCCGCTACCGCGTCGTGGTCGAGAACTGGCGCCTCAGCGACGAGAACACGGCGTATCATAAACTGACGGACTACCCGCAGTTCTCCGAAGTGCTGCGGGTGGAGAAGCCAGTGCCATAAATAAGGAGGACCTCCAGGTGCCGAAATACTTGATCGAGCGCGATTTGCCGGGGGCGGGCCAGCTACCGGCGGAAAAACTGCGGGAGATCTCCAAGAAATCGCGCAGCGTCCTCGAGAGCTTGGGGCCGCAGATCCAGTGGGTCGAGAGTTTTGTTACCGACGACAAGATCTACTGCGTCTATATCGCGCCCAATGAGGAGATGATCCGCGAGCATGCGCGGCGGGGCGGATTCCCGGCCGGACGGATCTCGGAGATCCGCGGCATGATCGATCCGACGACCGCCGAGGGCTGAGCGCGCGCCCGTGAACCAGGCGGACCTCCGCCGCCCCCAAGAGTGGATCGCGGCGTCTAACAACATTGTCGGATTCACCGGCGCCGGTATTTCCACCGAATCCGGCATCCCGGACTTCCGCAGCCCGAACGGCGTGTGGGCGCGCAACCGGATCATCGAGTTCGGCGAGTTCGTCGCGAGCCCGGGAGCGCGCGCCGAGGCCTGGCGGCAGCGCGCCGAGATGTGGCCGGCGATGCGCGACGCCCCGCCCAACCCCGGGCACCTTGCTTTTGTGGAGCTGGAGCGGCGCGGCAAGCTGCGCGCCCTCATCACCCAGAACATCGACCGGCTGCACCAGCGCGCCGGCCAGAGTCCGGAGGTGATGATCGAGCTGCACGGCACCACCACCGAAGCGGCGTGCCTTTCCTGCGGGGACCGCATCCCGATGGACGAGGCCATCCGCCGCGTGCAGCGGGGAGAAGCCGCCCCGGAGTGCAAGAAGTGCGGCGGACTGTTGAAGGCGGCGACCGTGTCCTTCGGCCAGCAGATGCCCGAGCAGGAGATGGCGCGCGCCGCCGCCGCGGCGCAAAGCTGCGAGGTGTTCCTGGCCGTCGGCTCGTCGCTGGTGGTGCAGCCCGCGGCGATGTTCCCAGCGGTTGCCAAGCGCTCGGGAGCCCGCCTCATCATCATCAACCGCACCCCCACCTCGCTGGACGACATGGCCGATCTGGTGGTGCGGGAAGAAATCGGACAGACGCTTCCGGCGCTGGTGGGATTGACGGCGGGACGAAGTCGAGAGGGGCGCGGGGGTGCGGTGTGATGCGGGAGACTCGAGTGTGATCTGCGCTGAAACCCCGCCGACAGACGTGCGTGACCTTACGCTGTCATTCGAGCTGCGATCTCGCGCACCGTCGAGTGGCAAACGTCGTAGGTTTGCACTTGCGGGGTTCCGTCCAGGACCCGCCCCAGGGTCTTCAGCACTTCCGGATAGGCACTACGGCTGTACGCTTCCGCATGCTCTCTCTCGTCCCAGAAACTAATCGCCAGCGCTTCCTTTCCGCCGGGGGCGAGGAAGGCTATTTCGTCCCGGAAGCCCTTCTGTTTGCGAAGCTGGGGGGTAATATCGCTCTCCAGTACTCGCGTGAACTCTCCGGTGCTGTTGGGTTTCAGGTTCATACGAACAATTCGAGCAAACATGCGTCCTCCTCTTTTTTTCGGGGTTTGGGGTGGGGCCGGTTAGAGTTCCCAGCCCGTTCTTCAAAAAGAGTAGTCTCCTCGAGGAACGCCTTCAAGGAAAAAGAAAGAGGGGCCTATGTCTTTCAGGACCAGACAGTTAGAACCACCCTCTGATGGCCCTCCGAAGTGTCCTATCGGACAAGACGCCAACTCGCTATACATCAATAAATTAGGGTTAAATCTTCAGATACTTCTTCAGCGTCGAGCGGCAACGTGCGAGGGCGCTGTTCGAGACGCATCTTTCGAATCTCGAGGCGCGGCGTGGGACAATTCCCTGGCTGTTAGTTTAGGTCCACCCCCATGACGGACCGCGACGAAGACCAGGCGGTCGGACTCTGCGCGAGCTGCCGGCAGGTGCGGCGCCTGCGGTCGGAGCGGGGTTCGGTGTTCTACTTCTGCCGCCTTTCTGAGGTTGATCCGCGCTTTCCGAAGTATCCGGCGCTGCCGATTCGGAGTTGTTCGGGATATGAGGAGCAGTCCGGCGCGACGGAGCCGGGGTCACGAAGCTCGTGACGGCGAGCGGGTCGAACCGTCTGGATCGGTGTTCGCTAAAAAGAATACTTCGCCGCAAACTGCAGAATGCGGGCAGGGCCCGAACTCTGGATCAACCCGAAGGTTGACGACGAGAGGCGGCTCACCGGGGCGTTGAAGTTCGTGTGATTCAGTGTGTTGAAGAACTCAAACCGCAGTTGCAGCCGCTGGTGCTCGCGGATCGGGAAGAACCGGGTCAGGCTCGTGTCCATGTTGACGAATCCGGGAGCAATGAGAGAGTTATACCCCGCATTGCCGTAAGCGCCCGCCGCGTTAGGAGCGAAGGCCTTGGCGTTGTTCCAAACCAGGGTAGTCGTGTTCCGGACGTACGGATCACCCACCACATTGGGCCGGTCCTGTCCGATGGCCGTCAGGGAGGCATCCGTTCCGGTGGTCGGATAGAACGGGAATCCCGTGTGCGCGGAGAGGAGGAAAGAGAGCTGCCAGTTCCCCAGGAGCAGGCTCGTGGCCCGACTGGTGAATTTCGGCGTCTCGTAGACGAAAGAGTTGACGAGGTTGTGCCGGAGGTCCGCGTCACAGGAGCCGTAGTCCGCGTTGCGGTTGGAGGGGTCCTGGTAGGTATTGGTGCCGATGATCACCCGGTCGGCAATCGGCTCCGCCGACTGCAGGCAATGCGAATAGGTGTAGACGGAAAGCAGCGTAAAGTTGCGGCTGAAGCGGTGCTGCACGGATAGCCGGAGAGCGTGGTAGCTCGTGTTGAGACCGTCATCCATGGTCGTCACCGTCCCATAGTAGACGCCGGCGGTGGGGTTCAGGCGGAACAGGAACCGGCGCTGGTCGGTATTGCCCAGCGTCGAGCCGGATCCGTAAATGGCCGGGTTCCGTTCGAAGGCGCCCCGCAGATGAAGGGCCCGGTTCCCCAGATACGACGCCGAAGCCAGCCAATTGCTGCTGAGCTGGCGTTGCAGGCTGAGGCTCCATTGCTGCATGTAGGTGTGGTGCAGATTCAGCGGGAGGCTGGTATAGGTTCCGAGGGGATTGAAGGTGGTGTCCCGGGTGGGTGGAGGGTTCGGGAACGGATTGCCCCCGGGATAACCGAGGAAAGGGTCGGCGAGACCGCCGGCCGGAGCGGTCACGGTGATGGTGCTGGCCCAGGGCGGCGCCGCGGCGAAATCCTTATCGGTGTAGGAATGCGGCGTTTCGAAGAAAATGCCGTAGGAAGCGCGGAGACTCTGCTTGCCGCTTCCCGTGGGGTCCCAGGCGAGCCCCACGCGGGGGGCCAAGTCGAGGTAACTGCCGTTCGCGTAGGCCCGGGGGATGCCGGGGTCGCCATAGTAGAGCAAGCCCGGCGGCGCGTTCAGGTAGGTGCTGGTCTTCTGTCCGGCGAGGAAGGCGGGCAGCGAGAAGTGCTGGCCGCGGCCGGCGGCCTCGTGCTCGGGCAGGGACGGCTCCCACCGCACTCCGGCATGCACCGTCAGCTTCTTGCCGAGGTGGATGTCGTCCTGGAAGTAAAGCCCGTAATACTTTTGGCGCAACGCCAGGACATTGGTATTGGAGGCCCGCAGGCTGCTCAGCCGGCCCAGCAGGAAATCGGCAATGGGACCGTTGGAGAGCGATCCATTGAAAGCGAAGGACCCGTTGCCGAAGGTGACGTTGATCGAATTCATGTGCAGCACGATCGCTTCGCCGCCGAAGACCAGGTGATGGCGTCCCCGCACCATGTCGAGGTCGTCGGCCAACTGGAACTGATCGCGATTGAAATAGGACGGGGCGTTGGAGCCGCCACCCATAGCGAAGGCATTCGTCACCGACAGATCGATGTAGCCCGGCGTGCTATTGAACATCTTGACCCCGAGATCGACCGGGTTCGGCATGCCGGCGGGAGGGGTGCGATTGTTCGAGAGGCGCGAATAGGTGGCGTGAATGGAATTGACGAGGGTCGGGGTGAGGCTCGATTCCAGGGCCACGACGGCCGATTGGCCCCGCTCCAGGAGCCCCGACCGCGTGGTGGTGAGAATGTTGTCCGTAAAGACACCGGGATTGTCATAGTCGGCAATGAAGTAGCGGCCATAGACGGTGTGCTTGGAGCTCAGCAACCAGTCGGCCCGGCCGACCCACTGATTCTCATTGTTGGGATTGGGGATCGAATAGACCAGACGCCCGCACGGGTCGGCGGAGACGGGAATGTATTTCAGCAGCGCCAGGGAAGGCTTGCTGAACAGGCTTACCGGTATCTGGTTGTTCGTGAAGGGCTGCCGATCGCTGGGATTGATCAGGGAGACGGCTCTGCCATTCGACTGGCAGGCGGCGGATTCGAGAGCGCTAAAGTCCCCCGTGATCGTGGCCTGGGTCGGAACAAAGGCAATCGACTGTGGCGGCGCGGTGCGCTCGCGCGTCCCCTGGTAACCGGAGAACACAAAGACTTTGTCCTTTTTGACCGGCCCGCCGAGGGTGCCTCCGAACTGGTTCCGGCGCAAGGTGTCCTGCGTCGCCGCAAAAAAGTTGCGGGCGTTGAAGTTTCCGTTGCGGACAAACTCGAAGAGGCTGCCGTGGAACTGATTGGTTCCGGACTTGGTGACGACGTTGACCACCGAACCGGCATGCAGCCCGTAACGGGCGGAGACGCCATTGGTTTGCACGCTGAATTCCTGCAAAGCGTCGGGGAAAGGGAATGGCAGGTTGACGTTGGTATGCGAGTCGTTGTGGTCCCCGCCATCCAGCAGGTAGTTGTTGCCTTCGACCGGGCCCCCGGCGACGGAGATCCCCACCGCACTGACGTAATCATGGGTGCCCGTCACCCGGTCGTTAGGCGGACGCGCCGCGCCCCCCGAGAGCAGGATCAAATCGGTGGCCTGCCGCCCGTTCAGGGGCAGATCGATGATACGCCGCTGGTCGATGACCTGGGAGACCGAGGTGTCCTGGGTCTCGACCATAGCGGCGTCGGCCACGACCTGTACCTCTTGCGCGACCGCCCCCACCTGCAGGACGACATTGATCTGAACGTTATTCCCTACCTGCAAGACGATCGCGGATTGGACGTAGTTCCGGAACGACGGGCTCGAGACCTCCAGGGTGTACGGGCCGACCGGCAGATTGGGAAGCACATAGGACCCGTCGCTGGCGCCGACCGTCGTGCGCACCTGCCCGGTGTCGGTTTGGGTCGCTTTGACCTGGGCGCTGGGCACCAGCGCTCCGCTGGGGTCGGTGACGACGCCGTGAATCTGGGCGTTGGCAACGGCCTGGGCAAGAACCGTCGCGGGTTTCGACAGGATCAGAATGGCCGCGATCGTCCCGGCGGCAATAGCGAATCTCTTCATGATGGTCCCCCCTCTTGCCTGGTGCGAAGGTCGTGGTCGAGTCAGGCAGCCCCTGAATTGGTCTCTCGGCGGCAGATTTTCAGCGCAGTTTTCCGGAGAGGACCAGACGAGGCGTTCCTGAAGCCGACGTAAATCACTCCGGCCTCCCTAAAACCGTGGCGGGCGCCGGTCAGAGAGCCGGCCCCCGAATCCGTCCGGGATTCACCCTGTGCGTGCGAGTACGCGCCAAGTATACACACTGCCGCGCTCTATTCCAGTATTTTCCGACAAATTTTCTGACGACTTAAGGCGGCTTCGCTCACCCGGCCGGCAAAAGCAGAAACCCGGGCGGAGGGCTTTCTTCAGACGTAGATGGGGTCCAATTTTTCGCGCACGTATTTCATGCACCGGCCGAAGCTGTCGCGCGCGTGACAGAGCCGCCACGAAGCTCGTGACTCTCGATCTTGGGACACATCAGCTTGCTCCACGACGCTGGTGGGAGATCCGCCGGCAGCATAATAAACACCGTACTTGTGTAGCACGATTGTGCTACGATAACGGCGGTGTGGGAGGTTGTACTATCGCAGGACGCCGTGCGGCAGTTCCGGCGCCTCGCCCCCGCGGATCGTGCCTTCCTCAAGGACGGGATGCAACGGCACCTGGCGGAGTCCGACCCCGGCCACCGGTCGCGCCATAAGTTCCGTTTGAGGCGGGCTTCGCCTCACGCGGACTATGAACTACGGCTGGGCCGCTGGCGGGTGTTTTACCGCCTGCTCGAACGGCGAGTGGAGGTCGTCATGATCGGCGAAAAGAAAGGCGACCTGCTCTACGTGGGCGGAGAGGAGTTCCCATTATGAAAACGGAGAATTTGCGAACGGTCAAGAACAACCTGAGCAGCGTGATTGAGGAACTGCCGGACACCGGCCCCGTATTGATAACCAAGAGCGGGAAGGCGCGTGCCATGCTGATCCCGATCACGAATGAGACCGACCTCGAGAGCCTGATGCTCTCTAACAGCAGCCGCTTTTGGCAGCTCTACGATCGCGCTGCGCAGACCCGCCGCTGGACCCGTCTCGAGAAGCTTCGTTAGCGGCCGTAGTAAAAACCGCTCCCTCACGGTCGCGGCTCTGCAACGTCAGTAAGTTGGGATGATCCGTGGCCCCGCTCAGACGTAGATTGGTTCCAGCCTCTCGCGCACGTATTTCATGCACCGGCCGAAGCTGTCGCGGGCGCTCCCGCGCACGTAGTCGAGGTCCACGCAAATCCAGCCTTTGAATTTGCGCCGCTTCAAAATGCGGTGCAGGCGCGGGAAATCCACCTCGCCGTCCCCCAGATCATAAACGCTGTTCATGAAGGTGGCGTTTGCCGTGCCAGCCTTGAGTGTCCGGCCGTTGGGCAGCAGGATGTCCTTGGCAGCCGGCGTATTCCTGGAATCCTTGTAATCCATCAGGATCAGCCGGTCGGCGTATTTCTCAAACAGCTCCACGACGTTGCAGCCGGCCAGTTGCAAGTGCGCGGTATCGGGCGCGAAGCCGAACCGCTTTGGGTCGGTCAGCTTCAACAGCATCTCCACCTCGTCCTGGCTTTCGGTCAGCTCGTCCAGGTGGTTGTGGAAGCCGGCGCGGAAGCCGTACTCTTTGGCCACGTCGCCCAGATGGTTGTAGAACCCGGCCGCAATGCCGATCCGCTCCGGCACGAGGACTTTCGGCACACGCGCCGGCGGGAACACCACCAGCTCCGTCGCGCCGAACTCCTTCAGAAACCCGAGCGCCTGGCGCGCGCTCTTCTCGATCTGCTCGTGCTTGGTGCGGTCGTCGGCGGGACCTCCGAAAGAAATGGTCGCGATGCGCAGCCCGCGCTTTTCGAGATCCTTCTGCAGCCCGGGCACGGTCAAGTTGTAGCTCTTCAGGCAATCCGGGAAGCTGGTCATGCGGATGCCGGTAAAGCCGGTGTCCTTCATGACGTCCAGAATCTCGGTGAACGGCACGGGCGCGAGCTGGTTCCACAGGCCCAGGCTCAGCGCCCACGAGATGTTCTTGCCCGCTGCCTCGGCGGGGGAGCGAACGGCGGCCAGCGCGGCGGCCAGACCAGTTACAAATTCACGTCGGTTCACCATCACTTACTCCATTTCCAGATATCGAGCGCATTGCGCCCGAGGATTCGTTCCTTGTCTTGTGCTGTGAAATAGGGGATCTCTTCGCGGATCAGCCGCAGCTCTTCGGCGAGTGGAATACGCCGGGCGCGGCCGACGTAGCCCGTGCCGAACAGCAGCCGCCGCGGGCCGAACTTGTCATAAACCATGCGCCCGAACGGGTGGACGTCGCGGTAAGGGTACACCTTGTTCTTCGAGGCCGTGTACAGCTCGGTGAACTTGACCCAGACGTTCGGGTAGCGGGCGAGACGCAGCAGGTAGTCGCTCTCAACCCACGGCCGGCGGGGCAGAATGTCGGGCCGGCCCAGGTGGTCGACGACAACTTTAACGTGCGGGTAGCGCCGCACCATGTCTTCGAGCTGCGGCAACTGTGCCGGCGACAGGAACACGTTGAAGACGGCGCCCAGCTCGCCCGCCTTAGCCCACAGCGCATAGTTGGCGGGCGCGTTCAGCCACGGATCCTGGTCACCGCGCTGGTAGATCGGGCTCAGGCGCATGCCGACCAGGCCGTTCTCGCGAACTTCGCGCTCCAGCGCCGCGGCGTTATTCGGATCGTGAGGGTCGATGAGGCCATGCGCGACAAACTGCTTCGGAAACCGGCGCACGCACTCGGCGACGTAGCGGTTATCCCAACCGTATTGGCGCGGCGAGACCAGCACCGTGCGGTCCACATGGTACTGCTGCATTTCTTCGACGTAAAGCTCGACGCGGCCGTCTTCCTTCGGCAGCGGGTAATCGGGCTCGGGCGGCTTGAAGGGATAGCGGGCGGTATCGAGCGTCCACGTGTGGACGTGGGTATCGATGACCGGCGACGGAGCAGCCGCGCCGGAAGCGCTGCCGGCTACGGCCACCGCGAGGAATTGGCGTCGCGAAACTACCATGCTACGGTCTCACCCACGCGACATTCACTTTGATCCGGTAGATCCCGGTGCGCGCGGTCATGTACAGACTCTGGCCGTCGGCATCGCCCCAGGCACAGTTGGCGGGAAGTTCCGGCAACCGAATCGTGCCGAGCTGCTTGCCATCGGGTGTAAAGATGATGATGCCCGCCGGTCCTGTGGCGTAGATGTTTCCAGCACGGTCCACCTTCATTCCATCCGGGACACCGTCCCCCGGCTCCTTGGTCACGTCGGCGAACTTCCTGCCGTTGGCGAGGCCGCCGTGGGGCGTGACGTCGTAGACCATCCAAAATTTGTCGGGCCGGGAATTCGCCACATATAGTTTCTTTTCGTCGGGCGAGAACGCCAGGCCGTTGGGATACGGAATGTCCTTGGTCAGCAGCTCCAGTTTGCCTCCCGCGATGCGGTATACGCCGGCGAAATCGAGTTCTCTTTGCGGGACACTCGCTGCCTGCGGGTACGTGCGATACAAGCCCGGCGGATCGGTCAAATAGATGTCGCCATTTCTCTTCACGACCAGATCATTGGGACTGTTCAGGCGCTTGCCCTCGTAGCGATCGGCGAGCGTCGTAATCGATCCGTCCTTCTCGGTCCGCGAGATGCGGCGGTTGCCGTGCTCCGCGGCGATCAGCCGGCCCTCGCGGTCGAGCGTCAATCCATTGCTCCCAATGAGCGCAGTATCGGGGAAGGGGCCTGCAAATACAGGCTTGCGGAACTCGGTCACCTTGCCATCCGGTGTCCACTTGAGAATCGCATTCCCCATCACGTCGCTGAAGAGCAGGTAGCCGCCCTTCGCCCACACGGGACCCTCCGTAAACCGGAAGTCGCCGTGAACCTTTTCGATCTTCGCGCCGGGTGGAATGATCTTGTCGAGCGCGGGGTCCAGCCGCACGACGCTGCCGGCCGTGGAAAGCTGACCGTAGAGCACGGCCGTCGCCAGGCAAGAGAGCAGCACTGGTTTCATGGCGCAATTGTACTCCAGCCTTTGCAAGGCGTCTTAGGGTATGCTCATCGCATGATAAATCGGACTGTGGCCACCCTGATTCTGTTGGCGACGTGCCTTTGCGCTGTCGCCCAGAAGCTGCCGACCGTCGCTATACTCTCCACCGGTGGCACGATCGCTAGCAAGCAGGATCAGGCGAAAGGGGGCTACGTGCCCGCTCTGTCGGGGGAAGATCTCGTTGCGGCCGTGCCGGCCGTAAGGAAGATCGCGCAAATCCAAGTAGAGCAGATCGCTAATCTTCCCAGTCAGGACATAACGCCGGAGATTTGGAACCGCTTGGCCGGAAGAGTCAACGAGTTGCTCGCTAGATCTGAGATCGCTGGAATCGTCATCACGCACGGTACCAATACTTTGGAAGAAACCGCCTACTTCCTGGACCTCACGACAGTGAGCCCTAAGCCCGTGATTGTGGTCGGCGCACAACGCCCTGCGTCCGATCCAGACTCCGACGGGCCGCGAAACCTGTTGGGTGCCGTTCGGGTCGCGATCGCGCCGGAGGCGGTCAGCAAAGGAGTGATGGTGGTCATGAACGGACAGATCAATGCCGCTCGCGACGTCACAAAAACAAACACGAGCCAGGTAGAGACCTTCCGCGGCCTGGAGTTCGGCCAGCTCGGAACTGTCGACGTGGAAAAGGTGCGTTTCTATCGCGCTCCGCTGCGGCGTCAGACTTTCCCGGTTGATTCTCGGACCCAACTCGGACGCGTCGATATTGTGATGAGTTACGCCGGTGCGGACGGCCTCTTGATCCGATCGCTGGTCCGCGATGGCACTGTTCAAGGGCTAGTGATTGCTGGCTTTGGCCCTGGTGTGGTACCTGGTTCGATGGTTGACGTGATTCGGGAGGCACGCTCGCGAGGCATCTCAGTCGTCATCAGCACACGCGTCCCTACGGGCCGAGTACTTCCTATGAGTGCTGCGAAAGGGTCCGCGCTTGCCCTAAAGCAGATCGGATGCGTGCTGGCTGATAACCTTAGTCCTCAAAAGGCACGCATTCTCCTCATGCTGGCACTGACTAAGACCCGCGATCCCGGAGCCTTGCAGCAGTATTTCGACAATTAAAGGCAGAGGACGCCGGCACGGACCTATCGGCGGCTGGCCGCAGGACGCAGGCCCACCGCCAGTGCCTCGAGCGCGATCTGCTTCTGGACGTTGCGGCGCAGCAGGCGCTCCAACTCATCCACCGCGGTGAGGGCGCGCGCAATCCAGTCGAAATCCGTGCGCTTGGCCAGAGCCGCCAGATCCTTGCGGATATCCTCGTTGATCAGGACCACGGTTTCACCGCCATCCTGCAGCCGCAGCAGATCGTGCAGCAGGCCGTAGAGCGCGTCGAGCTGCTGCTCGAGCCCTTCCTGCTTGCTCCGGCCGATGGACTCGGTGTAGCGCAGCAGTCCCGCGAACGCGTCGCCGGACGTCTGCAGCGCGGCGCGCAGCAACGCCAGCATGGCCTCCCGGCGCTTCTCATAAGTGGCGATGTCGATCGAGAGGGCGCGCCCGGGACTTCCCTGGGCCCAGTGGAGCACCTTTTGCCGATCGGCGGCCGCGACCTCGGGGCGGCCGTGCAAGAACCGGTCCATCTCGTCCGGCGCGAGCCGCGAGAAATGAAACGGCACCGAGCGGGACCGGATCGTGGGGAGCAAATCGAAGGCGTTCTCGGCCGTCAGGATGACAGTCAGGTATGGCGGCGGCTCCTCGAGCGTCTTGAGCAGCGAGTTGGCGGCCGGGGCGTCGATGCGGTCGCCGTGGTCGATCAGGAACACCCGGTGCCGTCCAGTCGAGGGGCCGAACTGGGCGTGCTCTTTGAGGCGCCGGGCCTGATCGATCGAGATCTGGGCCAGCGGACCATCCGGCGGAAACGTCAGGAACTCTGGATAGGTACTAATGATGAGCGGATTATCGCGGCGCTTGTCGGGGGCGAGCTTGGCCCGCTCGGCGAGGAGCTCGCGGTGCTCCGGCCGGAACAAATCCGATTCCATGACGCGACGGCAGGCGAGGCACTCGCCGCAGCCGCCGCCGCGCGCGCCGGTGCAGTTCAGGGCCGCGGCCACCAGGCGCGCGAGCGTGGCCTTGCCGGCGCCTTCGGGTCCGGCGAAGAGCAGGGTCTGCGGCAGGCGGTCCGCGGCGATCAGGCGGCGCAGGTCCGCGACGAGGCTGGCGTTGCCGAGGAAGGAATCGAAGACGCTCATCGCGAGGCGAGGAAGCTTTCGGCCAGGGACCAGATCTCGTCCGCTATCGCCTCCGGCTCGCGCGCGCCGTCGATGAGGCGCACGCGCTTCGGCTCCTGGCGGTGAATGGCGAGGTACCCCTCGCGCACGCGCTTGTGGAATTCCAGGTGCTCGCGCTCGAAGCGGGTCTCGTCCGCGGCGGCGGGGTTGCGGCGTTTCAAGGCCCGCCGGACGCCGGTCTCGACGTCCAGATCGATGAGAAACGTCAGGTCGGGACGCAGGCCCCGGCAGGCGATGCGCTCCAGCGCTTGTACGGTTTCGACGCCGAGGCCGCGGCCGTGTCCCTGGTAGGCGGTCGAGGCGTCCGTGAAGCGGTCGGCCACCACGATGCGGCCGGCCGCGAGCGCCGGCAGGATCACTTCCTCGACGTTCTGGGCGCGCGACGCGAAGTAGAGCAGCAGCTCGGGCATGGGCCGCAGGTCGGTCGAGGCCGCGTCGAGCAACAGCTTGCGGATCTCCCGTCCTACCCGCGTGCCGCCCGGCTCCTGTGCGCAGACCACGTTGTAACCGGCCGCCGACAGCCGCTCGGCGAGCCTGCGGAGTTGCGTGGACTTGCCGCTGCCGTCGGGACCTTCGAAGGTGAAAAACGCGCCGGGAGGGGCGGACACCTGACCAGTATAGAATACGAACTGACATGACTCCGTCGCTTGCGGAACGACTGGCGGATGTGGAACAGCGCCTCGCGCGGGCCCTCCAGCGCGCCGGGCGGCGGCGCGAGGAGATCACGCTGATCGGGGTCTCGAAGGTGCATCCGGCGGCGGCGCTTCGCGAGGCTTACGAGGCCGGGCTGCGGCACTTCGGCGAGAACTACGTCCAGGAGTTTCAGGCCAAGCGCCCGGAGGCGGGTGAACTGCCCGGGGCGGTGTTCCACATGATCGGCCACCTCCAGAGCAACAAGGCCCGCGTCGCGGTTGACTTGTTCGACGTGATCCACACTGTCGATACGGCCCGGCTCGCGCGGCGCTTGCAGGAGGCCGGCAAGCCCAGGCAGGTCCTGATCGAAGTGAAGCTTTCAACAGAGGATACGAAGACCGGGATCGCCGAAGCAGACCTGCCGCCCCTGATCGAAGCTATTCGTCAATTGCCGTGCCTCGACCTGCGCGGCCTGATGGTCATGCCGCCGTGGACCGAGAACGCCGAGGAATCGCGGCCCTACTTCCGCCGCCTGCGCGAGATCGCGGCGCGGCATGCCCTGCCCGAGCTATCCATGGGCATGAGCCACGATTTCGAGGCCGCCATCGAAGAGGGCGCGACGATGATCCGGGTGGGGACGGCGATCTTCGGCCCGCGCCGGAAACCCCAGTGAAGCTGGCTTTCATTTCTCCCCTGCCGCCCGCTCACACCGGCGTGGCGGACTATTCCGCGGGACTCCTCGAGGCCCTGCGGCGGCATGCTCAGGTAGACGTCGTGACGGCGCCCCACGGCGGTTACGACAACTACATCTACCAGGTCGGGAACAATCCTCTGCACCTGCCCGCCTATCGCGGGGCGCTCGCGCGGCCGGGCGTCACGGTGCTCCACGATGCCGTACTCCACCATCTGCTGCTGGGCATCCTCTCCGAGGCCGAGTACGTGGCGGAGTTCGTTTATAACTATGGCGGCTGGATGCGGGAGCTGGCGGGCGAGATGTGGCGCTCCCGCTCGCGGTCGGCCTCGGACGCCAGGTATTTCCACTACCCAATGTTGCGCCGCGTGGTCGAGCGGAGCCGCCGGGTGGTCGTGCACAATCCGGGGGCGCGACGGATGGTCGAGCAGGCGGTCCCCGGGGCCAACGTAACGGAAATCCCGCACTACTTCGTCCCGCCCCGGCTGCCGGGCGAGGCCGTCCGGACCCGCGAAGAGCTGGGCGTCGAGGCGCACGAGCTGCTGGTCGCGGCGTTCGGGTACCTGCGCGAGTCGAAGCGCCTGCGCTCGGTGCTGCTGGCGCTGCGCGGCGTCCCCCGGACGCGGTTTCTCCTCGTGGGAGAGTTCGTCTCGCCGGAGCTCGAAGAGTCGCTCGCGCCGCTGCTCGAGGAGGCCCGCGTGATCCGGCGGCCGCACGTACCGGAGCCGGAATTCTGGCGCCTCGCGGAAGCCGTAGACGTCTGCGTAAATCTGCGCGATCCTTCGGCGGGCGAGACCTCGGGCATCGGCATCCGGCTGATGGGCATCGGCAAGCCGGTGATCGTTACTGCGAGCGCGGAGAACGCGGGCTATCCCGAGACGGCGGTCCTGCGGGTGGACCCGGGGGAGCCCGAGGCCGACATGGTGGCCTGCTGTCTCGCGGCGCTGGCGGGGAGTCCCGAGATGCGGGAGACCATCGGGCGCCACGCGGCGGAGCACATCGCGTCCGAGCATTCGCTCGAGGGGGCGGCGCGGAAGTACCTGGAGGTGGCCGCCGAGGGGTGTAGACTACCGTAAGCATGACGGGCCGCACCATCTCGCACTATCGCGTCCTCGAAAAGCTCGGGTCCGGCGGCATGGGCGTCGTTTTCAAGGCCGAGGATTCCCGCCTCGGCCGTAACGTGGCCTTGAAGTTCCTGCCCGAGGAGTATTCCAAAGACCATCAGGCCCTCGAACGCTTCCAGCGCGAAGCCCGGACCGCCTCGGCGCTGAACCACCCCAACATCTGCACCATTTACGACATCGGCGAAGACGAAGGCCGGCCGTACATCGTGATGGAGCTGCTAGAAGGCGAGACGCTCCAGCGCCATATCGGGGGCCAGCCGCTGAAGGTACAGGAAGTGCTGGAGCTGGGCCTTCAGATAGCCGATGCGCTGGAGGCGGCACACTCGAAGGGGATCGTCCATCGGGACATCAAGCCGGCGAATATCTTTGTCACGGAGCGCGGTCAGGCGAAGATTTTGGACTTCGGGCTGGCAAAGCTGGTGGCCGATCGCCGCGACTCACCGGACGCACCGACACTCCCCGAGGAGTTCATCACGAGCCCCGACTCTATTATCGGGACCATCGCCTACATGTCACCGGAGCAGGCCAGCGGAGAGGCCCTCGACGCGCGGACGGACCTTTTCTCGTTTGGCGTGGTGCTGTACCAGATGGCGACGGGCCGTCCTACGTTTCGCGGCGAGACATCCGGGGAACTCATCGGCGCAATTTTGCACCAGACTCCGGTCAAACCATCGGCATTGAACCCGGCGGTGCCCGCCAGCCTGGAACAGATCATCCTGAAGACGCTCGAAAAGGAACGGACGGCGCGCTATCAGTCCGCCGGAGAGCTGCTTGCGGACTTGATCCAGCTTCAGCAGGCCAGGCGGCGCCGCTCGATTTGGACGGCGCGGCTCATGGCGGCGTTGGCCGTGTTGATACTGGCCGCGGCGCTGGTCATGGCGATCGTCGGATCCAAGCGGTCCGCAGGCGGCGTGCCTGAAATTGTTCAGCGGCAGGTGACCGCGAATCCGGTCAACGATTC
>JBGPDC010000096.1:0-20564 GCA_041482115.1 Terriglobia bacterium
AGCAGCGTCTCCTCGTTCAGGCCGGGGTGCGTGTCGATCATCAGGTAATCCAGCCGCAATTTCTCGATGAGTTGCTGAAAGCCATCGGTCAGCCGATCGACGTCGTAGCCCTCGCGCAGCACACGAGCGATGTCCCCGGCGTTCAGGCTGGAAGGAATCAGGAACAGCCGGCCGCCGTCGAGGTTCAAGTCGACTTTCCCGGCTCCGACGTCGCAGGCGGTGTCCTCGATATTGCAGCGGCCCCACAAGTAATCGTTGAGGGAATGCGCGATGGTGCCCTCGTTCAAGCCGAACAGCACGTGTACGCCCGGCGACTGAATGTCGGTATCGATAATGCCCACGCGGCGGCCGCCGGAGGCCGCGGTCACCGCGAGGTTCGCGGTCAGGTTCGACTTGCCGGTGCCGCCACGAAAGGAATGCAGAGAAATGATCTTCGACAAGAAGGTCCTCGGAGGGGTTATCCGGCGGAATCGGCTTTCCGGGCGCGCAGCCCGGCCGCTCTCTGCTGCAACTGGCGGAAATAGTCGGAATCCACGATCTCGGAAAGCTGGCTCTGCTTCTTGCGCTCGTCGACCTCGAAGCTCAGCCCCGGCAGCGCGCCGACGTACATCGTCTGCTCGGCGGCCGGAATATTCGTCCCCGCCCGGAACCGCAAGGTCGGACCCGTGGGGGCAAGTCCGATGACCTGGCCGTCCCGGAGCGGCGCCTGGGCGATCCGCTCGCCATCGAGCAGGGTGCCGTTGCTGCCCAGACCCACTACCTCCCAGGCCTGGTCGTGGCGGCGCAATTCCACATGGTGCCGCGAGACGACGTCGCTGGGGATCACCACGTCGTTGTCCGGCGAGCGGCCAATCCGAATGCGCGTATCCTGACGAAAGGTCCACTCCTGCAGAGCGGTGCCGCGCGTAGGGTGCAATAGGGTAAGAGTAATAGCAGCGGTTTCCAATCCCCATCCGCCTTCCGTCACAAGAGGGGCAAATTTCGACTATATGCGCCCGACGGAGAGCGGCACAAGAAGATAGTTCCTATGGGACAGATCGAATAAAGTTATGGGAAAAAGTGTGGCGCGCGGGCGCTCAGGCGTAGTAACGGAGCAGCCACTCGGCGACGAGCGCCGGTTTCGAGCCGCCCTCCACTTCGACGGTGACAAGCAGCGCGAGGGCGACGGCGTTCTCGAGCACTTCGACGGACTGCAAGGTGAAACGCCCGCGTATCCGGGAGCCCGCCGGCACCGGGGCCGGAAAACGCACGCGGTTGAAGCCGTAGTTCACGGCGTACCGGTAAGGCCCCTCGAACTCGAACACCTGGCGGCGCAGCTCGCTCACCAGAGACAGCGTGAAGAAGCCGTGAGCGATGGTGATGCCGTAGGGAGACTCGCGGCGGGCGCGCTCGACGTCGACGTGGATCCATTGATGATCCAGGCTGGCGTCGGCAAAGGCTGTCATGCGGTCCTGCGTGATCTCGAGCCAGCCGCTCGCGCCCAGCTCTTGGCCGGCCAGCGCTTGCAACTGCTCGAGGCCTGGGATGCGGAGAAGCGGCATGGCGCTAGTCGATCTGGGCGCGCTGCAAGCGTCCGCTGTAGTCGACGTAGATCGATTTCCATTCTGAGAACAGATCGAGCGCCGCAAGGCCGCTTTCGCGGTGGCCGTTGCCCGTGTCCTTGGTGCCGCCGAAGGGGAGATGCACCTCGGCGCCGATCGTCGGGGCGTTGACGTAAAAGATGCCGGTGTACATCTCGCGCATGGCATGGAAAGCGGCGCGAAGGTCGCAGGTGTAAATCGAGGCCGAGAGTCCGTAGGTCACGCCGTTCCCGATCTCCAGGGCGTGGTCGAGATCGCGGCAAGGATTTACCGAGACCACCGGCCCGAATATCTCTTCCTGGGCGATGCGCAGGCGCGGACCGGCGTCGGCGAAGATCGTCGGCGCGTAGAACCAGCCCTCCGCGAGCGGGCCCTGATTGAGCGGGTGCCCACCGATAACCAGGCGCGCGCCCTCGGCCCGCCCGATCGCGACGTAGCCGGCCACGGTGTGGAGCTGTTTCTCGTTAATGAGCGGCCCCATCTGGACGGCGGGATCGAGGCCGTCGCCCACTCGCAAGGCGCTGGCCCGCGCGGCAAAGCGCTCGAGGAACGCCGCGTAAATCTTCTCATGGACCACGACGCGGCTGGCGGCGGTGCAACGCTGTCCGGTCGTGCCGGCCGCCCCAGAGGCAGCCGTCTACGGCAAGATCGAGGTCGGCGTCGTCCAGAATAATGATGACGTTCTTGCCGCCCATCTCGAGATGGCACTTCTTGAAGCCGGGGGCGCAGGCTTGCGAGACGCTGCGGCCCACGGCGGTCGAGCCGGTAAAGGAAACCAGCCGGACCTCCGCGGCCCCTAGCAGCGGTTCGCCCACACCGGCCCCGCTGCCGGTGACCAGGTTCACGACGCCGGGCGGCACGCCAGCGTCATGCAGCAGCCGCACGAAATTCCAGCAGCTCAGGGGCGTGTCGCTCGCGGGCTTGATCACCACCGTGTCGCCGCACACCAGTGCCGGCAGAATCTTCCACGACGGGATCGCCATCGGGAAGTTCCACGGCGTGATCAAAGCCGCGACGCCCACCGGCATCCGCACCGTCATGCAGAACTTATCCGGCAGCTCGGAGGGCGTGGTCAGGCCGTAGAGGCGGCGTCCCTCGCCCGCCATGAAGAAGGCCATGTCGATGGCTTCCTGGACGTCGCCGCGCGTCTCCTCGAGGACCTTGCCCATCTCGCGGGTCATATCGCGCGCGAATTGCTCTTTGCGCTCGACGAGCAATTGGGCCGCGCGGAATAGGATCTCGGCACGCCGGGGCGCCGGCACCAGCCGCCAGGACCGGAACGCCTCGGCCGCCGCCGCCACGGCGCTGCGCACGTCCTCGGGGCCGGAGTCGGCGAAGCGCCCGATCAGGTCGTCGCGGTGGGCGGGATTGCGATTCTCAAAGGTCCGGCCCGTGGAGGCTGGGACTTCTTCGCCGCTGATCCAGTTCGAGAAAACCGGGACTGCCATTCCGTCACTGCCTCTGCGGACCCAGACCCAGCCGGATCAGCGAGAGCGAGTCGAGGTGTCCGGTGACCGGCAGATCCTGGTCGGCCTGGAAGCGCCGCAGGGCCTCGACAGAAGAAGGGGCCCACTGGCCGCTCGGCGACTCGGTCAGATAGCCGCGCTCGTGAAGCGCCGTTTCAATTTCCTTGTAACGCTCGGCGGTCGGGCGCTGTTGCCCGACGGGACGGCGTACCGGAGCGGCTTTGGCTGGGCTGGTCGACGAGGACTTCTTGGCCGCGCTGGCGGCGGTTTTCGGGGCCGCCGACTTCTTCGCGCCGGCCGTCTTGGAGGTGGCCTTGGAAGTGGTCTTGGCGCCGGCCTTGCCGGTCGTTTTCGCCTTTGGCTTCGTGGCTCCGGCGGTCTTGGAGGCGGTCTTAGCTTTGGTCGTGGAAGGCTTCTTCGCGGGTATCTCGGGTGATGAAACCGGCGGCGTCTGGGCCAGTACCAGCATCAAGGCGGCAGCAATTCCCGTCAGCGGACGCAGGAACCTCACGGTTTACAGGACGGGCAGGCCCCGCGGCCCGCCCGTTACTCGATGATCTTACTGACCGCCCGACGGCAGCACGCCGGCCAGGAACAGGCTCTGCCAACGGCTGCCACGGCCCGCTCCAGCGCCCGCCCGCCGCAGCACGCGGAACACCACGTCCGAGCCGGCCTTGAGATCGCGCCGGATAGCTCGCACGTCCTGGACGCTCGACACGTTGTGGCGGTTGATCGCGGCAATCACGTCGTTCCGCACGATGCCGATGTCATCGGCAAAGGAACCGGGCTCGACGCTGGTCACCACCACTCCGCCGGACTCCTCGTACTCCATCTGCTGGCGCTGTTCGGCCGTCAAATTGGCCACCGTGATGCCGAACGACACTTCGGTCTCCGAGCTGCTCTCGCTCGGGGCCGGCCGGTTCTCCCCGAGCAGGTCACGGAACACTTCGGCGCGGTCGCCGACGGTCACCGACATATCCAGCGGCTTACCGTTGCGCAGCACGCCCAGCTTCAGGCTGGTGCCCACGGGGCTGTCCGCCACGATCGAGACCAGCGCCTCGCCGTTCTTGATCGGCTTCCCGTTGATGGAAACGATCACGTCTTCCGACTTCAGGCCGGCTTTCTCGGAAGGTCCCCCGGGGGTGATCTCATTGATCAGCACGCCGCCGTTCTTGGCCCCGTAAACGCGCAGCGCCGCTTCGTTGGCGTCGAGGAAAGTGATGCCGATCGAGCCGCGCGTGACCTTGCCGCTCTTGATGATCTGGTTGTAGACGCCCACCACCACGTTCGAGGGCATCGCAAAGCCCAGACCCTCAAAGCCGCCGCCTTGGGAGATGATCGCGGTATTGATGCCGATGATCTCGCCCCGGATGTTCAGCAGCGGGCCGCCACTGTTGCCCCGGTTGATGGCGGCATCGGTCTGGAGGAAGCGCTGGAACTGGCGCCGGTTGGCCGCGCCCGAAGGAATCTCGCGGCCCTTGGCGCTGATAATGCCCGCCGTCATGGTCTCTTCAAAGCCCAGGGGCGAGCCGATCGCGATGGCCCAGTCCCCCACCTGCACCGCATCCGAATTCCCCATCTTGGTGAAGGGGAGCGGCTTCTTGGCGTCGACCTTGATCACAGCCAGGTCGGTCTCGGAATCCGTGCCGATAACCTTGGCGTCGTAGAGCGTCGCATCGTCCATCATCTTCACGCGGACGCGGTCGGCCCCTTCCACCACGTGGAAGTTGGTCATGATGTAGCCATTCGCGTCGACAATGACGCCCGAGCCCAGGTTGCGCTGGCGCTGGTTGCCCTGCAGCTGGTCGTTCGGACCGAACAGGTCGGGGCCGAAGAACCGCCGCAGCATGTCGTCGCGGGGATCCTGGCTTTCCGAGCGGCGTCGATTGCTGGCGGGCCGCACCACCGACTCGGTATTAATGTTGACGACCGTGGGGCTGACGCGTTTGGCGATCTGCGCAAAGGTGTTGTTCAGTTGCACCGGGTCGGGGATCACGAGCGGGGTGGCGTCCGGGGCCACCGTCTGCTGCCGTGCCGCGTTAACCCCGCCGGAGATCAGCGTCCCCAGCACGATACCGATCACAAGAGTCAACAAAATCAGCGTCGTAGAGAGCAATCGTTTCTCTCGAAGCTGCCTGACAATGACGTTTTCCATGCTCCGACCTTCCTGTCGTAAAACGGGCAACCGCATCCCCTCCGGTATTATACAACCGGCCGCCAGCCTCTATCTTGCTAATCGACGAGGGAGCGGACCAGTCGTGAGACCGCCCGGACGGCCTGCCCTGCAATTAAGGATGTTTCCGGACGCGGCGAGGTTTCAACTGGGATGACAAAAGAAGTCCCAGCCCGCGGAACGCCGGGGGTTTGGATCCCCCCCGGGCGTGCCGCGGCCTGGATAAATCTAGAAGCTGAAGCGCAGCGCAAAGCGCCAGACGCGCTGGTCGTCCTCGCCGGCGCTGCCCTGGGTCGAGGTGATCCACATGAAGTTGGAGTTGGATACGTTGGCGTTCGGGTTGGCAAAGTGCGGGGTGTTGGTAAAGTTGAAGCACTCCGCCCGGAACTGCAGCTTATACTTCTCCGTCATATTGAAGGTACGGAACAACCCGGCGTTCAGGTTAATCGCTCCCGGCCCGCGCAGGATATTGCGGCCGGAGTTGCCGAAACGGGCGTCCGTGATCCGGGCGAAGGCCGAGGTGTCGTAGAACGGATCGCGAGGTCCGGAGCCGCCCAGTTTGGTGACCGTCGGCTTTACCTGGTCAGCGAACTGCGTATTGAACTGGGCGCCCAAAGAGGCGTCCGCGGCGCTCACATTGAACGGGATGCCCGTATAGGAAGCCATCTGCGTGTTGATTTGCCAGCCGGACGCCACTTTGCCCCCCAGGCCGCTGCTCAGGTAGTGCTTGCCCTTCCCGAACGGGACGTCCCACACCGTCGCCATAGAGAAGACGTGAGTCCGGTCGAAGTTGCTGACCGCACGGTTGCGAGGCAACTGCGACGGAACATAGAACAGGTAGTTGCCCCCGTTGTCGGTGAACACGTCGATGCTCTTGGCGTACGTGTAGGAGACGATCCACAGCAGCCCGCCCGAGAAGCGCCGGTCGAGCTTGGCCTGAAGCGAGTTGTAGTGGGCGCCGCCATACGGAAGGTAGAGTTGGGTGCGCGCGATGCGGCCGAATTTGGCGTACAGGGGCGCCCCGGCCAGGCCGGCGCCCGGTACCAGGCCCGCGTTGATGTCATACAGACCTAACTCGCGGACCGTGTGGGTCCCGACGTAAGCAGCCTGCGCTGCGAAGTTACCGGGCAACTGGCGTTGCACCACAAAGTTGTAGGACTGAATGTACCCGCGGCGGAACTCGCCCGCCGCCAGCCCTTTGGTCAGAATGTTGCCGGGCACCGGAATCTTGCCGGAACTCACATCCGGAAAACTCGCGGGGGGCAGTCCCGCGGCCAGACTGCCGGCCGCCGCGAAGCCATTCGCTCCCTGAATATCCTGCACGATCGTCTCCGGGAAGGGGTCCCGAATGGGGCTGGCCAGGAACTGCGGATCGTTGCTAATGCCATAGCCCGCCCGGATCACGGTGTTCGCGCCCCACCGGTAGGCGATACCGCCCCGCGGCGCAAAGTACTTCTTCGAAACGGTAGTTCCAGCACCGTCCGGGTTGCCACCCGCCCGTCCGATGAGAGTCGTGTTGGTGTCCGGATCGTAGCGCTCGATGCCGGTGTGGGCGCGGGTCATCAAGGGGAAGTACTCCCACCGCAGCCCGAAGGTAACGGTGAGATTACGGGTGGCCTGCCACTGATCGCGGAAATACAAGCCATCCTGCCACTCCCGGGTGCTCATCGGCGCCAGGTACTGATAGGCCTTGCCCATATTTTGCGGCAAGCCGAGCATCAGGTCGGCATAGCTGTTGAACTGATTGGGGCCGGCCCCGCCATTGAGTGCTGTTACGCCGCCGGTGAATACGAATTGCCCCCGAGGACTCCGGCCGCCCAGTTCCGGTTGCCAATGGTTTAAGTGATAGCGGGCGATATCTACGCCGAAGCGAATGTTATGTGCGCCCTTCGTCCAGGCGGCGTTCGCTACGTAGGTATAGCTGTTGTCGTGCCGGAAGATGGGGCTCCAGTTGTTAACGTTCCCCAAAGCTTCGTAACCATTGATCGTGAAGATGGGGAAGCCGCTCTGGCGATAGTCGGTGCCGTTCGTGCCGGGAATGCCGAGCACGTCAAGACCGATATTTTTCCCTAGATCGGGGCCGAGCGAGGTGTGGGCATAGCGCGTAAAACCGACATTACCGTCCACGACAAAGGTTGGGGAGAAGGTGTGCGTCGCCCCCATGCCCGCTACCTGAATGGTGGTGTCCCCGGTTCCCACCCCAGCCGATACGGAGCCGCTGACCGTGGCCCGGCCGATGGCGTCACCCAGGACGCCCTTCGCTTCTACCGGCGAGTACATCCAACTGTACTTGCCGAAGAAAGATGTTTTCGAGTTGGGATTCCAGTTGAACTTGCCATCCCAGTTGGTCCGGTCGAAGATCCAGGGGGCGGAAACGAAGCGATTGTTCGCAAAGCCGGAAAGGTTCGGCAACGGGACCAAGGCGCATTTAATTTCTGAGCCGCGGTGCTCTGGCGGTTGAGCGGTATCGTGGCGTTAGTAAAGGCGGTGCGCCCGGTTCCGTCCGGATTGCCGGTATTCGGATCGAACAGCGTCACCCCGGTATCGCTGAAATCGCCCGTGCGATTCCGGGCCGTGGCCACCGTGACCAACGTGCCAAAATTAGTCCGCTGCTTCAGAGCTTCGTAGCTCATGAAGAAAAACATCTTGTCCTTCTTGATCGGGCCTCCCAGCGTGCCGCCGTACTGGTTCTGGATGTTCTTCGGCTTCTTCGCCTCGAGGAAGAAGGCGTTCCGGGCCGTGATGGCGCTGTTGTTCAGGAAGTCGAAAGCCACGCCGTGAATGTCATTGGTGCCCGACTTCGTGGTCACGTTGACGGCGGCGCCTCCGGCCAGCCCCTGCTCGGCGTCGAAGGCATTGGTGCTGACATTCACCGTCTCGATCGCCTCCGCCGGCGGGATGTAGATGCTGTGCGTGGTGAACCAGGCATTCTGGCTCGTCGCGCCGTCGATGCGGGTGTTGTTGCCGTTCCGCGAGGTGCCGTTGATGTTGGTGGTCAGCGCGCGATTGGGGGTATCGGTGACCGCGTTCTGATAACGCGCCGGCGTCGCCCCTGGAACCAGGTTCAGCAGGTTCTGAAAATTCCGGTAGCCGGTGAGCGGGACGTCGGTGACCTCCCGGCTGGCCAGTTCCACGTGGACATCCGATTTGTCCGTCTGCAGGGCCGCGGCCGCAGCGCTGACATTTACCGTCTCGGCTACCGCGCCCACCTGCAACTGCACGTCCGTCCGGGTCAGGGAATTGATCGACACCCGGATGTCCGTTCTCGTGTACGTCGCAAAGCCGGGAGCTGTGATCGAGAGGTCGTAGGTTCCTTCCTGCAAGTCGCGGAAGGAGTAAAAGCCGCGGTCGTCGCTGGTGGTGCTCTTCACCAGTCCGGTACCCTTGTTGGTGGCCGAGACTTGGGCGTTCGGGACGGCGCTCTCCGAGGAGTCCACGACGTTGCCCACCAAGGAACCGTAAAGAACCTGGGCCTTCAGGGCCGGCGTCAGCCCCGCGACGAGCAGGCTCACAGTGACAAGTAACAGGAACCCCTTCAAGTGTCGAGTCATATCACCCCCCTACAACAGTTGCCGTTACAGTTACCCAAGATGGAGATAGCGCTACGATAAACTGCGGTGAAACACAGTGTCAAGCAAATTCCTAATGGATTTATAGTATTCCGCAGGCGTCGAAGCGGCCAGCGCCGATGAAATTATAAGAATTATATCTTTGATGCTTGTGATAATTGCATCAGAGCGGTCTTAGTTCCGATAGCAGGATACCGGCCAGAATCAGCGCCGCACCCACGAGCCCCGCGCCCCGGAGCGACTCGCCCAGCACCACATGAGAGGTTAAAGCAGCGAACACCGGTTCCAGAGCGAAGATGAGCGCCGTGTGGGTGGGAGATGTGAAGCGCTGGGCCCAGGTTTGGATCGAAAACGCCAGCGCGGTGGCCAGCAGTCCAGTAATTACAAGCGCCACCACGAGCGAACTGCTCCAGCGGATATAAGGCGTCTCGGCCCACGAGAAGCTGGCCAGCGAAAACGCGGCCGTGGCGGCTACTTGGGTGAAGGCCAGAAAGGCCACACTGGTGCGGGCGGCGAGCCGTCCCAGCAGCACGACGTGCAGCCCGAAGGCGGCGGCGCAGCCCATGGTCAGCAAGTCGCCGCTGGCAATCCGGCCGCCCGAGCCGGGCCCCGCCAGCAGGTACAGGCCTACCGTAGCCGTCGCGACTCCGGCCCAGCACCTTCCCGAGGGCCGCACCCGGTCGAACAGCGCGGCATAGAGGGGCACCAGGACCATCGACAGTCCCGTGATGAACGCCGAACGGGCCGGAGTGGTAGAGCGCAAGCCCAGTGTCTGAAAGAGGTAGCCGAGGAACAAGGAGGCGCCCACCAGCAGCCCGGCGCGGAGCGCGCGGCGTGGCCTAGGTTCGGCGAGCAGCCGGCGGCCAAAGAGTAACCCCAGCGCGACGGTGGCCAGCGAGAAGCGCAGCGCGAGGAACAGCAGGGTGGAAACGCTGTCAAGCGCTTCCTTGACCACCACAAACGTTGCGCCCCAGATCAGGGTGATGGCGACAAGAGCGAGATCCGCCAGCAGACGCCGGCGGAGGTCGGGCCTCACGCCGGAGGCAGGCCGGCGGGTCCCGCGCCGCGCAACAACAAGGCGAGCGCGAGCAGAATGCGCTTCAGGCCCAGGTCCCGGCCCTCCGGATTGAACCACTCCGCCGGGGTGTGAGCGCCGCCGCCCTGTCCGCCGGCCCCGATGGTAAGGGCCTCCCGCCCCATCGCGAGCGGGATGTTGGCGTCGGTGGAGGCGCGGTCAAGGTGGGAGCGGATGCCGAGATGGGCATCGACGGCCCGCACGCAGGCCAGCAGCCGGGAACCCGCCGCCAGCTCCGCCGCGGGGCGCGAGCCGATCTCGCGGATCTTCGACGTCACGGGCAGCCCGCAGGCCCGGCGGTTCTCGATCTCTACGGCCATCCGCACGGCTTCCTCGAGCGACGCGACGAGCAGCTCGATGGCCGGGTTCGATTCCGACCGGATGTCTACCTTGGCGCGCGCCTGCGAGGGGATGGAGTTGACGCTGGTGCCGCCCTCCAGAATCCCCACGTTGATCGCCGAGCGTCCCCCGGCCGGCAGCGGCACGTCGGCAAAGAGCGAAACAGCGCGGGCCAGCGCGTGCACCGGGTTGGCGGCTCCGAAGTCGCTCCAGCTATGTCCGCCCGGACCTGTGACCAGCACCTCAAAGCGCCGGCTCCCGAGTGCCTGGACCGTAATGTGGTCGGTCGAGGCGCCATCGAGCACCAGAAACGCGCTGATGCGCCGCGCATAGGGAGACTGGCGGCACAGGAAGCGCATGCCGTAGAGGTTCCCCTCGCCCTCCTCACCCGTATTGGCCACCAGCAGTAAATTGTGGGTGCAGTCCGGGAGCACCGGCGCGAGCTTCAGCGCCTGCGCCACGGCCAGCAGGGCCGCGAGGCCCGCGCCGTTGTCCGCGACGCCCGGTCCGGCGATCACCCCGCCGGGGCGAACCTCAATCTCTTCCGCATTCCGAGGCGCCAGGACCGTGTCGAGGTGTGCCGTCAGGGCCACAAACGGAGCGTTGCGCTGGTAGACAAGCGCCGCCACCACATTGCCGGCGCGATCGATTTGCACCTCGTAGCCCATGGCGCCGAGCAGCGCGGCGAGGTGGGCCGCCCGATCCTGCTCCTGAAAGGTCGGAGACGCGACGCGGCACAGCTCCAGGTGCCGCTCGTTGATCCAGCGCTTCTCGCGCGTGAAGAACTGCAGGCACTCCCGGACCCCCTCCGTCTCGGCCAGTACGGCCAGCGGCGGATGTCCTTCGAGCGGCGGAGAAAGCGCGGCCACCAGCGGGGCGGGGATCTGAGCCACGGATGTTATCTTAACATGTGGCCTCGGGCGCCCCTGGCGCGGCCCGCCCTTCTAAAGCTCGATGTCTTCAGGAGATACAACATGGATAAAGTTCGCGTAGGACTCATTGGTTCAGGATTCTCGGCCGAGCTGCACGCCGACGCCCTCGCCCGCGACCGCCGCGTGGAAATGGTGGCCTGCGCTTCCCCGCAGCTCGCCAACCGCGAGAAGTTCGCCGCCAAATGGAAGATCCCCCACCACTACGACAGCCACCGCGCGCTGCTCGAACGCAAGGACATCGACATGGTCACGATCGGCGTGCCGAACGACCTGCACTGCCCGATCGTCCTCGACGCCGCCGCCGCCGGCAAGCACGTCGTCATCGAGAAGCCGCTCGCGATGAGCCTGGCCCAGGCCGACCAGATGATCGCCGCCTGCCGGAAGGCCAAGGTCAAGCTCATGTACGCCGAAGACCTCTGCTTTGCCCCCAAGTACGTCAAGGCCAAGCGCATCGTCGAGGATGGCGGCCTCGGCAAGGTGTTCCATATCCGGCAGCTCGAGAAACACTTCGGGCCGCACACCGCATGGTTTTGGGACGTGAAGCGCTCCGGCGGCGGAGCCCTCTTCGACATGGGCTGCCACGGCACCGAGTGCGCCCGCTGGATCCTCAACAAGCCGAAAGTGAAGAGTGTCTTCGCCTCCATGGACACCTACGTTCACAAGGACCGCACCCGCGGCGAGGACGACTCCACCGCCATCATCGAGTTCGAAGGGGGCGCGGTGGCGGTGATCGAAGACAGTTGGGCCAAGCGCGGCGGCATCGAGGACGCGCTCGAAATCCACGGGTCGAACGGCGTCATCTACTGCGACCTCGTGCGCGGGTCTTCCATGCTCACCTATAGCGAGCACGGCTACGGCTACGCCGTCGAGAAGGCGCCCGACACCAAGGGCTGGACCATGCCGCTCTTCGACGAGTGGTGGCAATACGGCTACCCGGGCGAGATGGTCCACTTCGTCGACTGCGTCGCCGAAGACCAGCAGCCGCTCGAGACCGGCGAGGACGGCCGGGCCGTGCTCGAGGTAATGTTTGCCTGCTACGAATCGGCGGCCACCGGACGGCGCATCGATTTCCCTTACACGCCTTCGCACCCCCACTCCCCGATCGAGTCCTGGCTCGCGACCCGGAAGAAATGACGCAGGCCGTTTCCTCGGGCTGCCGGCCGCGAGGGTCCGACAGTTGTAAACTGCTTAAGCGTTAGGAGGGGCGCCCCTATGCGAATTCTGATTTGGGCAGCACTACTCGTGGCCATGATGGCTACAGCGGAAGGACAGTCCCAGACTGGCGCTACTGCCGCCAAACTCCCCGCCGACATCGATCCGGTTACCCTTTCGCGCTTTCCACCCGTCAGGCGAGAGGACATGAAAGAGAGCGTAAAGAAGTTTTACGACGAGCAGAACCTCCCCAGCCCGGACGGTACCCCCTTCCTCCAGCGGGGGCCGCAACACCTGTATCTTTATAGCCCGGCGGTGGCCGACACGATGGGGCGGCTGGTGAGTTCCCTGCGGGAGCAAGGGGTACTCGGCAACCGGTTCATGGAGATCGCGATCCTGGTTACGGCGCGGGAGATCAGCCACCAATTTATTTGGAGTGCCCATGAACCGGCCGCGCGCCGGAGTGGCGTCGAGCCGGCGATCATCGACATCATCAAGTACAACCAGGACGTCTCCGGCTTGGGTGAGAAGGAAACCGTAATCATTCGGTTCGGGCGCCAACTGCTGCGGGAAAAGAAGGTCAGCCCCAGTCTCTTCGCAAAGTCAATCGAGTTACTGGGACGGCAGGGGGTCGTGGAACTGACTGCGCTAATGGGCAGTTACGTGGCGACGGGTATGATGCTCGACGCGGCCGACCAGCAGCAACCCACGACTCGACCGGCGCTCTTGCCCGTTCGCTAGACCTCAGTTTGGGGAAATTGAGCTAAGACGATTCTCTTCCTGGCTGAATGTCCGAGAGCCCGAGGTGTGCCGTAAGAAGTGAGGGAGTATAATCTGAATAGAGAATGCTCATGCCCGCCAAGCTCTTAATGGACGTGGAGGAGTACTTGAGAACCGCCTTTGACGGGCCGGACTGCGAGTACCTCGACGGGGAGGTCGTGGAGCGGAACATGGGTGAATTACCTCATGGCGGAGTACAGCTCCATCTGGGGCATCTGCTCAAAGAACTTCGGCCGCGACTGGGTATCTTCGCGGTCTCCGAGATCCGCATCCCCATCACCCCCCGCCGCTACCGGGTGGCGGACCTGGCCGTCTGGCTTTCCGATGATATTGGGGACCGCCTCCCGACCGTCCCGCCGTTTCTGGCGATTGAGATCCTTTCCCCGGAAGACCGCATGGTGCGGATGCCGGCCAAAATCCAAGAATACTTGTCCATCGGGGTGCAGTGGATCTGGGTGATCGATCCCGTCGAGAGGCAAGCCATTTGCTATTCGCAACGGAAGCCGGCGGGCGTAGTGACGGACGTGTTGCGAACCGAAAATCCCGAAATCGAGATCCCGCTCGAAACCGCCCTCGATTTTCGGAGTTAGCCGCCGTTATTTCTGCGCGGAGACCAGCGCCAGCGGCGCCAGCGTGCGGTCCGAGATAATCGAGTCGATCATGCCGTACTGCAGGGCTTCCTCCGGACCCATGATGTAGTCGCGGTCCACGTCGCGCGACACGCGTTCGACGGTCTGGCCGGTGTGGGTGGAGAGCAACTGGTTGAGATTCTCCCGCATCCGCAGGATCTCCCGGGCGTAAATGTCGATGTCAGTCGCCTGGCCAGCCAGACCATGGATGCTCGGCTGGTGGATCATGATCCGGGAGTGCGGCAGGCTGAAGCGCTTGCCTTTGGCTCCGGCCGCCAGCAGGATTGCCGCCATGGAGGCCGCCTGTCCCAGGCAAATGGTGGACACGTCGGGCTTGATAAACTGCATGGTGTCGTAGACCGCCATGCCCGCGGTGATGGAACCGCCCGGGGAATTAATGTAGACCGAAATGTCGCGCTGGGCGTCCTCGGCCTCCAGGAAGAGCATCTGCGCGATGGTCGTGTTGGCGATGGTGTCGTCAATCGGCGTGCCGAGAAAGATGATGTGCTCCTTGAGCAGCCGGGAATAGATGTCGTAAGCACGCTCCCCCCGGGGGGTCTGCTCAATCACCATCGGAACCAGAATCTGCGAGCGAATGTCGGACATGGCTCCTTTCATTATCCCGCACCCCAGGCAGGAAACGGGGGCGCGCCGTCCCGCTATGGTTCCGCCCGGACGTAGGTGATCGTATGGTGCGTCAGGAGCTGGCCTCTCCCGTCCACGCATTCCGCCACTCCGTAGATCAGCCGCCGCCCCAGTTTCAGGATCTTCGCCCGGCAGGTGAAGTCCTCGCGCTGGACGCCCTTGAGAAAGTTGGTCTTCATCTCAGCCGTGACGGAAGCGTCGGCCAGCCCCAGTTTGGTTTTAATCGCGAGCCACATCGCCACGTCCGCGGCCGCCATGAACACCTGTCCGCTGACGATGCCCCCGGGACGTTCAAAGGCCGGCTGGAAAACAACATTTATGGCGCACTCGCCGTCACCGGTCTCGCGGAGATGGAAGCCGTAGCTTTTGGTAAAGGCGACACTCTGGAGCAGGTCTTCGAGCTCCCGGTCGGTCACGGCAAGGGACATAGTCCGCCCTCCGCTAGGCCCGGCGCTTGCGCGTCGCGGCCTTGGAGCGGGAGCCGGGGCGGCGGCTGCGGGCGAGGTTCTTCTTCTTCACCTCGAGGGCCACGGCCAGGTCGGCGATGGTATTGCCAGCCAGGTAGTCGAGGATCTGCTCGCGCAGCAGCTTCCAGGAATCGTGCATGGGACAAGGCATCTGGTCGCTACACTCGGCAAGTCCCACGGCGCACTGGTGGTAGCTCGCCGTGCCTTCGAGCGCGTCCACGATCTCGAGCAGCGTGACCTCGCGCGCCGGGCGGCGCAGCGTAAAGCCGCCGCTGGGGCCCTTGCTCGACCGCAGCAATCCTTTGCGCGCGAGCTGCTGCAGGATCTTGGCCAGAAAATGGGTGGGGATCTCTTCGGTCTTGGCGATATCCTTGACCATGGAATAGCCGCCGGCCGGCTGCGTCGCCAGGTGCGTAAGTGCTCGAAAGGCGTATTCGGAGGAACGGGAGTAGATCATGTTGAGTGGCAGCCTTCGGAAAAAGTGATGGCATTATCTTAAACTAGGACCACCGGCAAAACAAGATGAGCGGCTACCCGGGTGCCGAAAAGGAGCGCCGCATCGCCCTCCCGGACCTCGAAAGCGTGGTCCGCAGCATTTTTGAGCGCTGTGGGATGCGAGCCGGCCACGCGGTCCTGCTCGCCGAGTCCTTGGCCCAGGGAAGCCCCCGCGTGGTCCGGGACTCCGGCGGGGCGCTGCTCATCGACGGCAGCAACAGCAGGGGACAGATCGCCGGGGCGTTCGCGATGCGCGCGGCCCTCGAGCGCGCCCGCGTGGTAAACGTCGCCGTGGCCGCCGTGCGCGGCTGGAGGCGGCGCGTTAGAAGGCACCCGCCCGCTTCAGCGACTCGACGGTGCGCGGCAGGCTTTGCTCAAAGGAAATCCCCGGCGAGAAATCGAAGCCCCGACCGGGCCGCCTCGGCGGGATACCTGGCTGCGCGAGAGAAATGCGTCGGAATACCGTATACTGGCTCGTGGCCAGGGGGGCAAAATGGGAATCTTCGTCAAGCCCCTTCCGGCTGCCCGAAGGCGCACAGGTGTCTGGGAAACGGTATCGGGAAGGGGCTCTCCAGGTGCGTACCCGTACCCCGGACGGCCAGAACTGGCGGTTTCTGGGCAGCCAAGCCGCTGCCGGGGCGAAAAAATCGGGCTTCAACTGTTTACTCAGAGGCGGCCTGATGTATACGCCAACCGGCTGGGAACCCCAGACGATCCCGATTGGAACCCTACATGCGGTACGTTATATTCCATGCGGCGTGGGAAACGGTACTGGCCAGCGCTAACTCTGTTGTTGTTTATGCCGCCGTGCGTCGGCGAGGAACCCCGGCCCAATCCGGTCCTTGCCGCTCAGCAAAGCCGGCCGCCAGAACTGGAAGTAGATGAAGCGCCGGCGCTGGAACGCGCGCTAAAGGCCAGCGAGGAGTTTCTGAAGGTACTGAGCCAGGGCTATAACGGCTTCCGCCCGAAGATAGGCGGCATGGTTCCGACCTCCGGCCTCGCCATTGGCCCCGAGTTTGTACGCCGGGACATTGCGCAAGGGCAGGTATTGTTACGCACTTCGGCCCGCGTCTCGTATCGACGCTATAGCCTGTTCGATGCGGAATTCGCCTTGCCCCGCCTCGGCGGCGACCGGATGTTTGTGAATCTGCTCGGAACCTATAGAAATCTTCCGCAGCTCCTCTACTTCGGACAGGGGCCGCACTCGAGCCAGCGAGATCGCACCGACTACCGCCTGGAAGACACCTCCGCCGAATTGACAGCCGGAGCCCGGCCGCTGAAACGCATCCGCCTGGGTGGTACGGCCAGTTACCTGAGGGTGAATGTTGGCCCTGGAACACTGGCTCAGGTACCCTCCACCGAGCGCGCCTTCACGCCCGCCACGGCGCCCGGCCTCGATCGACAAGGTTATTTCAGTATCGTCGGCGGCTTTCTCGAGGTCGACTATACGGACCTGCCCGGAAGCCCGCGGTCGGGCGGGATTTATAGCGCCAGGTTTCGCAACTACGTGGACCAGAGGTCGGGACTGCCTAGCTTCCGGCGGCTGGATGTCGATCTGCGCCAATACGTCTCGTTCTTCAGCAGTCAGAGGTTGATCGCCCTGCGCGCCTACTCCACTTTGACCGATGCCAGCGCCCGACGCCCTGTACCTTTCTATCTGCAACCCACCCTGGGCGGGCCGGACACGCTGCGGGGTTTCCGCCCGTTTCGCTTTTACGACAACAACCTGGTCTTCTTCAACGCCGAATATCGGTGGAAATTCGCAAGCAGTTTCGAGATGGCCGTCTTCGGCGACGCCGGTAAAGTTTTTGACCGCCGCAGTCGTCTCAACCTCCATGGCCTCAAAGCGTCCTACGGAGCTGGCTTGCGGATTAATGCCGTCCAAAACGTTTTCATGAGAGTCGATCTCGGTTGCAGCCATGAAGGATGTCAGGTATGGCTCAGATTAAACAACAGCTACTGAGGGCGATAGCCCTGGCGGCTGCACTCTCGCTCCACGCCTTGGCCCAGGACCCGGGGCCGGCCGTGTACCCGGAGCCGAAAGCTACGCCGCTGATTTCCGTCGGTGAGATCAAGCCCCAGAAGATTGACGAGGTGCAAGACTTACTGGCCAACACCTGGGGCAATCCCGGCCAGCGGAATGGTAAAGGAAAAACCTATCCAGCGCAGGGCCTGCGCAGCGACGGTGAGGTCCCGGATTCACCCTGGTACGAGAACCGTCAGGCCAGCCGCCGGAGGAGCATTCCGGAGCTAGTGCGCGGTCCCGGCACTTCCAACGCTCCCTCGCTAGAAGGGCCCTGGGTCGTCGTCTCGGCTAAGGCGGAAGGTGTTATGCCCGGATTCGTGATCCGGGACGTGCGCGGGCGGCGCTACGTGCTGAAGTTTGATCCCCCCGCGTATCCGGAGCTGGCGAGCGGCGCTGACATGGTGGGGTCCAAGTTCTTCCACGCCCTCGGCTACTATGTGCCGGAAGACTACATTGTATATTTCGAGCGCCGTCGCCTGAAGGCCGACACCGCCCCCCAAAACCATGCGGCGCCTCGGGAGAAGGACATCGACGCGGCTCTAGCGTTCCTGAAGAGGGGCTCCAACGGTCGCTACCGGGCCTTGGCCAGCTTCTTTCTCGAGGGCAAACTGGTGGGCCCGTTCCGCTTTAACGGGACGCGCCCCGACGATCCCAACGACACCATCCCGCACGAACATCGTCGTGAGCTCCGCGGTCTTTTCGTGTTCTGTGCCTGGCTCAACCATAGCGACTCCAAAAGCGGCAACACTCTCGATACGGTCGTCACGAAGGACGGCATCTCTTTCGTCAAGCATTACCTCATCGATTTTGGCGGCGCTCTCGGCAGCGGCTCCATTGGCAAAAAGAGCGCCCGCGACGGTTACGAGTATTTGATCGACCCGGCGCCGAGCCTTACCCAGCTCGTGGCGCTGGGATTCTACGTGCCCAAATGGGCGCGCGTCCGGCAAAGCAAGTCTCCCGCCGTGGGGAGGTTCGAGGCGGAGGCTTTCGAGCCCGAAAAATGGAAGCCGTTTGTCCCCAACCCGGCGTTTCTGAACCGGCTGCCGGACGACACCCGGTGGGCGGCGCGCCAGGTCGCGGCCTTCACCGACGATGAGATCCGCGCCATGGTGGAAGCGGGCCAATACACCGACCCGCAGGCCGTCGACTGGATCACCAAGACACTGATTGCCCGGCGGAATAAGATCGTCAGCGCGTACCTGAAGGGGGCGGCCAGCACGCGGTAGCCGGAAGGGATTGGAAGTCGCAAGCGCGTGGCCCCTTACGGCTTCCATTGATCTTCGAGCAGCTTGGGATATTCTCCAGAGACGTAAAGGATGTTCAAAATTCTTGCCTTCATCGCGCCGCCGTCGGCTCCTGGCCGGTGGAAATTCCGGCTAAGACTTCAGCCCCACCAAGCGCCTCCCTCGCTGCACCCTAGTGAGAGAGTCGCCTCTTTCCCTGCACGCTTGTCCCGCCGGGCCGCGTGGCGATGCCAGCGCACGGTGCTGATGCGGTTAGCGCCGTCGGCACTGGGCAGTCTTTCACTTGCCCATTTTTCTTCCGCTGCTCCTGGCGCACCTGCGGCCGCGCCGCCGGAGAACGGACCCGGCGTGGGCGAACTCCGGCCGGCCGCGTTTCACGGTGGCCAACGCCGCGGATAGCCGAACCCATGCGCCACACCATCATTACCGGCGGGTCGAGCGGCATTGGGCTCGCGATAGGAAGGAGGCTCGCCGGCCGGGGCGGGCATGTCACCATCCTCGGGCGAGACCCGTCCAAGCTGGCCGCGGCGACGGGAGCGATTGAGGCGTGCCGGATGTCAGCGGCACAACAGGTACTGGCGTTACCCGCGGACGTTTCGTCGTTCCCGGCCACGCAAGCAGCCATCGCTACGGCGGCGGCACAAGCGGGCCCGCCGGATCTGCTCATCACCTCGGCGGGGATCGGCGGCTTCATGGGCAGGTTTGAGGAAGCGCCGCTCGAAGCGTTCGAGCGAGTCATGGCTGTGAACTATTTCGGCTCGCTCTACGCCGTTCGCGCCGTTCTGCCGTCGATGCAGTCACGCCACAGCGGACACATCTGCTTGATCTCCTCGGGTGCGGGCCTCCTCGGCATTTACGGATACAGCGTTTACGCGCCCACGAAGTTTGCGCTGCGCGGCCTGGCGGATACCCTGCGCAGCGAGTTGAGACGGGAAGGCATCGGAGTGTCAATCGCCTATCCGCCGGACACCGACACCCCCATGCTTCACGAGGAAATCAAGGAAGCGCCGCCCGAAACGCGGGCGATCGCTGCCCGCGCGGGCCTCTGGAGCGCGGAAGCGGTCGCCAACGCGGTGATAAAAGGTATCGATAGAAGGCGCTTTGAGATCGCCTTGGGGGCCGAATTGAAACTGCTGCGCTGTTTTCGCGAGCTCGCCTCACCGGCCCTCCATTGGTACCTGGATCGGCTGGTAGAGGGCGCCACCAAGCAGAGCGCGGCCGGGAAGGCGAAATGACCGAAAGGCGCCAGGCGCCACCTGGAGCTACCTCCCGGCGCTGGCCGGGGGCTCGCTGCCCTCGAGCGCTACTGGCGGAGCTGCCGGAAAGCGTCGAGCGCGAATTCGAGGTCCGGGATCGTGTGGGCGGCGGTGGCGCAGAGCCGCAACCGCGCCGCGCCTTGGGCCACGGCCGGGAACATCACCGGTGTAATGGCAATCCCCAGCTCGCGCAGGCGTCCGGCCATGATCGTCGTCACGTCCTCCTGGCACAGGACCACGGGGATGATGGGGGTCTCCGAAGCGCCCACGTCGTACCCCAGCTCGCGCAGCCCGTCGCGCAGGAAGTCGGCGTTCCGCTTCACCCGCGCGATCCGTTCGGGCTCGCTCTTGAGAATACCCAGCGCCGCGCAGACCACGGCGGCCGAGGCGGGACACAGCGCCGTCGAAAAGACCAGCGGGGCCGCGGCATGCTGCAGGTAGATCGAGAGCTCCTGCGAGACGGCTACGAAACCTCCGCTCGAAGGAATCGCCTTGGCGAGCGTGCCGGTCCAGATGTCAACCTCTTTGGTGTCGCTTCCGAAGTGCTCGTCGGTGCCGCGTCCGTAGGTTCCCAGCACCCCGAAGGCGTGCGCGTCGTCGATCATCAGGAAGCAGCCGAACTCTTTCTTCAGCTCGATCAGCTCCGGCAGCCGGCAGATATCGCCATCCATCGAAAACACCCCGTCGGCGACGATCAGGGTGCGGTTGGCAGGCGGCCCCGTTTCGAGCTCATGCC
>JBGPDC010000097.1:0-20461 GCA_041482115.1 Terriglobia bacterium
GGTGTGGCCGCCCATCTACACCAGTGTAGGCCAAAACATTCCAATATGGAAATGTTATTTATAGACGAGCCCTTAGGGGACTGTCGCAGGGAAAACGTTACTACAACCGCTCCCTCTGGTCGCGGCTCGGTAAACTGCCTTCCAATCAACGAGGCCTGTTCTGAGCCGCGACCGTGAGGAGCGGTCGCCGACCTTTTTCCGCAGCCTGCTAGTGGCGGCGTGTGATCAACGGAGCAAGACCAGCCACGCCAACCCCCCGGCCAGCAGGCCGGCGCCGAGCGGCGCGCTGAGCCGGCGTCCCCAGGGCAGGTTCTTTTCGATCGCCATCACGAGCGCGAGGAGCAGCATCCAGGCAAAGCTGCCGGCGCCGACCGCAAACATCAGCAGCATCAAAGCCCAGCAGCAACCGACGCAAAACAGGCCGTGGTCGACGCCCAGCCGGAAGGCCTCGCGATGGTAATTGCGGCCCTGCCAATGCTCCAGGACGAAGCTCAGCGGCGAGCGGCACTTATCGAGGCAGCGGTATTTGAGCGCGCTGAACTGGAAAGCGCCGGCGAGCAGGAGCACCAGAGGCCCGCCGGCCCAAGCGTAGTCCGCCAGCACCGGCAGGACGCGGGGCAGGGCTTGAGCCCCGAGCAGGGCCGTCCAGACCAACACTCCGAATCCGGCCCAGGCCAGAAGATAGCCCCCGATCACGAGGGCGACCAGAAGCCCGGGGCCGCGATGGTCGCGGGCGACCGCATAGAACGTCGTGACCAGCGGCAGCGTGGTAGGGAGCATCATGGCCACGGTCATCACGGTCCATCCCGCCACGAAGACCAGCAGGCTCGATAAGGAGGCCTCTCCGTTCCCCCAGTGGTGGGGATGGAGCGGGCCATGGCTCGAATGTCTGAGCCACAAAGCCAGCCAGGCGGCTGCGGCCAGCAGGCTGAGCGCGCCCGCCAAGGCCGCCTGCCGGAGAGCGGGCGGCGCCTGGATGCGGAACATCAACATGGCGCGAACCACCGGCCGCTAAGCCGCGAAACGGAAGCTCCCGGAAATCGCGTTGTGGTTCTGCAGGTCGATGTCGAAACCCGGCGCCTTGACTTTGAAGGCGGAGGCCTTGCCGACAAAGGCCGGGGACCCGGGAATGGTCGAGAAGACCGAATCGTGGAGTGTGGTCGGACGGCCCTGTGCATCGGTAAAGGGCTGCAGGCTCGCCTCGAGAGCCGTCCCGATCTTTACGCTGCCCTTGACGCCCTCGAGCTGGAAGCTAATCGGGACCTTCTCGACGGACTCGATTTTGCCGATGAGCTTGGCGAAATCGGCGATGGCGCCGCCTTTCTTGCCACTCCAAACGCTCAGCAGGGCCTCCTGCTGTTGCGGGGTGGTCTTGTCGTCCAGATACATGCGGACAGTCCAACCGCCCTTCATAATGTTGCCCGGAATGTGAGCGAGGCCGGCGATCGTGCGGCCGGAGACGTCCAGCCCCTCGATGCTGCCTTTCTCGATGTGCCAGGCGAGGAGCCCGTCGCAGGTTCCACCGTCCGGGTCTTCACCGACCCAGCACGGACAGAGAACATTGCAGGTGCAAACTTCGAGAATGCGTCCCTCGACTTGATACGGCATTTCTCCTCCTTGGCGTGAAGAGTAGAGGGAAGTATGATAAACGAGCCGGCGTCCACGGTCAAGGAACGCGCTTCATGGCCGAGAAATCGAACCGCCCGAGATACGTGGGCTTCGACAGGGGCGGTTTGTTGATGTCGATCGGGCCGTTGGTCACAATCCTGGGGAATCCCCAGGCGTCGCCGGTTCGAAGGTCGATAACCAGTTTCCCTTCTTGAGGGATGCCGACCGGGGTGCCGCCGGGGTTCTGAATGGGGATTATCCCCGGCTCGATGTACAGACTGGGGGCGTCGGATTGCGCCTGCGCAGAAACCGGGCTTACGACCGGCCGCAGAGCCAGCACCCCGAGCAGGAGAGCGATGGTAGTGAGCACAACTTTGGTGTAAAGATCTATTCGCATTCTTATCCTCCGGTTAGGCGTAAGAAGAGACGGACGCGGCGTTTCGCTCGCGGCGCGCAGCAGTAATGCGCTCGAGATAGCCACTCTGGCGGAAAGCCCCCAGCGGATCGGCGGGCAGGCCGTGGCCGCGGGCCCACTCGCGGATCGCCGGGCGCACATCCGTCGAGAAGGCGTCCTTCAGGCAATTCTCGGCGTCGATCAATGCGGACCGGCTCTGGTACTCGGCCAGACGCGCGTGATCGACGAGAGCGGCTTTGGCGTACAGCTCTTGTGCCGTCATCACGGTCTGGATCATGGCTTCGATCTTGCCCTTCAGGTTGTGGCTCTGATCGATCATGTACGCGATGTCCGCCGGGCGGCCGGTTTCCCACTCGAAACAACGAATCTCGTGGAAGATGCGGAAAATCTGGTAGGGGTCGATGGAACCCAGGGTCAAATCGTCGTCGGCGTAGCGGCGGTCGTTGAAGTGAAAGCCGCCCAGCATGTCTTCGGCAAGCAGCCAGGCGACAATCTGCTCGATGTTCTGGGCCTGATAGTGGTGGCCGGTATCGACGAGCACGCGGGCCTGGGGTCCGGCGGCGCGGGCCAGCAGCAAGGCCATGCCCCAGTCGGCGATGTCGGTGTGGTAGAAGGCGGGCTCAAAGGGCTTGTACTCGACGAGCATCCGCTGGGCGGGGGCCAAGCGCTTATGAAGCTCCACGAGCCCGTCGATGAACCACTGGCGGCGGTGGCGGATATGGGCGGTGCCGGGGTAATTAGAGCCATCGGCAAACCACAGGGAGAGGTCCCGGCTGCCGAGGGCCTGCGCTATCCCGGCGCTCTCGAGCAAGTGCGCGAGGGCCGCCTGGCGGACCTCGGGATCGGGATTGCCGAGCGAACCGTGCTTGTAGATCTGGTCCTGAAAGACGTTGGGATTGATCGAGCCGGGCCGCACCCCGTAACGGGCCGCCAGCCGGTTGACCTCGGCCACGCTGCCCTTCCCTTCCGGCAGGTCCCACAGGACGTGCAGGGCGATCGTGGGGCAGGCGCCGGTGACGGCGTGGACTTGTCCGGCGTCGCTGAACTTTTCTTCGATAGTCGCGGCCGCGGCCGGCTGTAAGAACTTTCCGAAGCGCGTTCCGGTGTTGGCAAAGCCCCAGGACGGGATCTCGATCTGGAAGGAATCCAAGGCGCGGGCGATGGTTTCCGTCTGGGAGGTGGTGAGGCTCATGGCGGCAGTGGGATACTAACACTGATTGTAGCGTGGGCCCGAACGCGAGGAGGACGGAATGGAAACGGGAACGACGCCGGCGGCTGATCTCGCCCAGCTCAGTATCAACACGATCCGTACGCTCTCGATCGACGCCGTGCAACAGGCGCGCTCGGGGCATCCCGGCACGCCGATGGGCATGGCGCCGGTGGTTTACACCCTGTGGCAGAACGTGCTGCGGTTCGACCCGGAGGACCCCATCTGGCCCAACCGGGACCGGTTCGTGCTCTCGGCCGGGCACGCCTCGATGCTGCTCTACTCGATGCTGCACCTGACGGGCGTGAAGGCGGTCAATCCGAAGTATGAAGTGCTGGGACAGCTCTCGGTCGGCCTGGAGGACATCCGGCGTTTCCGGCAACTGGGGAGCAAGTGTCCGGGGCATCCCGAGTACCGCTGGACCTCGGGCGTGGAGTGCACGACGGGGCCCCTCGGCCAGGGGGTGGCGGCGTCGGTGGGGATCGCCATCGGGTCGCTGTGGCTGGGATCGTACTTCAATCGTCCGGGCTACCCCATGTTCGACTTCGACGCCTATGCGCTGTGCGGGGACGGCTGCCTGATGGAGGGCGTTTCGGGAGAGGCGGCTTCGCTCGCGGCCCACCTGCAGCTCAGCAACCTGTGCTGGATCTACGACCGGAACCACGTCACGATCGAAGGCAACACGTCTCTCGCCTTCACCGAGGACGTGGAGAAGCGCTTCCGCGGCTACGGCTGGACGGTGCGGCACGTGAAGGACGCAAACAATCTCGAGGAGGTCGGGCGCGCGCTGCGCGGTTTCCGGGGACGGCGCGCCGGACCCTGCCTGATCATTGTGGACAGCCATATCGGTTACGGCTCGCCCCATAAGCAGGACACCGCCGAAGCCCACGGCGAGCCGCTCGGCGAGGAGGAAGTGAAGCTTGCCAAGCGATCCTACGGTTGGCCGGAGGACGCCCAGTTCCTGGTGCCGGAGGGCGTGCGGGAGCATTTCCGCGACGGGATCGGGCGGCGGGGCGCCAAGCTGCGCGCCCAGTGGATGAGGCGCTTCAAGAACTACCGCAAAGAGTTTCCCGAGCTGGCCGAGCAGATGCTGGCGATCCAACACCGGCAACTGCCGGCGGGCTGGGACCAGGGCATCACGCCCTTTCCGGCGGATGCCAAGGGCCTCGCGACGCGGGATTCCTCGGGGAAGGTGTTGAACGCGCTCGCCACGCGGATTCCGTGGCTGCTAGGCGGCTCGGCGGATCTCGCCCCCTCGACCAAGACGCGGCTGACATTCGAAGGCGCCGGCGACTTCCAGGCCGAAAACCGCGCCGGCCGGAATTTTCATTTCGGCGTTCGCGAGCACGCCATGGGCGCGGCGTTGAACGGCCTCGCGCTCAGCAAGGTGCGTCCCTTCGGCTCGACCTTCCTCATCTTCAGCGACTACTGCCGTCCGGCTATCCGGCTGAGCGCGTTGATGGAGCTGCCGGTCGTCTACGTCTTCACCCACGATTCCATCGGATTGGGCGAGGACGGTCCCACGCATCAGCCGGTGGAGCACCTGGCGTCGCTGCGCGCCATCCCGGGGCTGATCACGATCCGGCCGGCGGACGCCAACGAGGTGGCGGAGGCGTGGCGGACGATCCTGACGATAGAGCACACGCCGGTATGCCTGATTCTCTCGCGGCAGGCGCTGCCGACCCTCGACCGCACGAAATATGCAGCCGCTTCCGGAGTGGCGCGGGGGGCCTACGTGCTGGCCGATTCGGAGGGGCCGCCCGAGGTGATTCTGATGGGGACTGGGAGCGAGGTGGCGCTGTGCGTGAGCGCATACGAGGAGCTGGGCAAGGAAAGGATCCGGGCGCGGGTGGTCAGCATGCCCTCCTGGGAACTGTTCGAGCAACAGGACCCGGCCTACCGGGAGAGCGTGCTGCCGGCCGCGGTGACGGCGCGGGTCGCGGTCGAGCAGGCGTCCACTTTTGGATGGGAGCGCTATGCCGGGCCGCAGGGGGCCATCATCGGGATGCATACGTTCGGAGCGTCGGCGCCGCTGAAGGAGTTGCAGAGGAAGTTCGGCTTCACGCCCGATCAGGTGGCGGCGGCCGCGCGGCGCGTTGCGGGAAAGGGGAAGAACTAGATGGGAGTGGCACGGCACTTGACTCCGGATCTGAACGCGGCCGTGGACCGCGAGATCGCGGATTGGGGTACGGCGGGCAAGGTCAAGAAGTTGTGGGACGGCGACGCGAGCCTCTGGACCGGCAAGGATGAATCACGCTGGGTCGGGTGGCTGCGGATCGCCGCGGAACAGTTGGCTGGCGTCGCCCACTTGACCAGGTTCGCTGAGGAAGTGCGGTCCGAGGGCTTCGAGCATGCCGTGGTACTGGGGATGGGAGGCTCGAGTCTCGCGCCGGAGGTGCTGGCGCGCGCGTTTGGGAGGCAGCCGGGGTTCCCGGCCCTGACCATCCTCGACTCGACCGATCCGTCGCAGATCCGCACGCTCGAGAAGAGCCTCCACCTCGCGCGGACGCTTTTCATCGTCTCGAGCAAGTCGGGCTCGACGATCGAGCCGAATCTCTACCATCGCTATTTTTACGAGAAGACCAAGGCGGCGGTGGGCGCGGAGCGCGTGGGCCGGCAGTTCGTGGCGGTCACCGACCCAGGCTCGCCGCTCGAGGCTGTGGTGACAAAGGACGGCTTCCGGCAGATCTTCCACGGGGTGCCCAGCATCGGCGGGCGGTACTCGGCGCTCTCCGATTTCGGAATGGCGCCGGCGGCGGCGATGGGACTCGACGTCCAGCGGTTCCTCGAGAGTGCCAAGCGCATGGCGGACGCCTGCGGCGCTCCGGCGGCGGGCAATCCGGGACTGGAGCTGGGCGCGGTGCTCGGCGCGCTGGGGAATCGCGGCCGCGACAAGCTGACCATCATCGCCTCGCCGGCGATTGCGGACTTCGGAGCGTGGCTCGAGCAATTGGTCGCCGAGTCCACCGGGAAGCTGGGCCACGGGCTGATTCCAGTCGATGGCGAACCGCTCGGCGGGCCGGAGGTCTACGGCCAGGACCGGCTGTTCGCCTACCTGCGGCTGACGCCGGAGGCGAATGACCCGCAGGAGGCGGCGGTACTGCGGCTGCGCGCCGGCGGGCAGCCGGTGATCCAGATCGAGATTGCCGGCCGGTACGATCTCGGTGGCGAGTTCTTCCGGTGGGAGTTTGCGACGGCGGTGGCGGGGAGCATTCTGGGGATCAACCCGTTTGACCAGCCGGACGTCGAGGCGAGTAAGATCGAGACGCGCAAACTGACCTCGGAGTTTGAGGAGACCGGTGCACTGCCGCCCGAGCAGCCGATCTTCCAAGAAGGGGGCGTGAAACTGTTTGCCGACCCGGCGAACGCGGCGGCATTGGGGAGCCAGTCGTCGCTGGGGGCTTACTTGCGGGCCCACCTGAACCGGCTGCGGCCCGGCGATTACCTGGCGCTGCTGGCCTACGTCGAGCGCAACGAGGAACACTCGCGGGCGCTCGAAAAGGCGCGGCGGGAGGTGCGCGACACCAAGCGCGTCGCCACCTGCGTGGGCTTCGGACCGCGCTTCCTGCACTCGACCGGGCAGGCCTACAAAGGGGGGCCCAACAGCGGAGTCGTCCTGCAGATCACCTGCGACGAGGCGGCCGACCTAGCCGTCCCCGGCCAGCGCTACACCTTCGGGGTGGTGAAGGCGGCGCAGGCGCGCGGCGACTTCGAGGTGCTGGCGGCGCGCGGACGGCGGGCCCTGCGGGTTCACCTGCCGGCGCCGGTGGGGCAGAGTCTGCGGTCCCTGGTGGAGGCCATCCGCACGCTGATGTGACCTATGCGCGCCCTTTTCACCGATATTGGCGGAGTGCTGGCGACCAACGGCTGGGATACCGACACGCGGCACGCCGCCGTGGCCCACTTCCGGCTGGACGCCGACGACATCGACTCCCGCCACCGGCTGAGCTTCGAGCTCTTCGAGACCGGCAAGCAGAGCTGGGACGACTACCTGAAGATGGTCGTCTTTCATGAGCCGCGCCCGTTCTCGCACGAAGCTTTCACGGCTTTCGTGCTGGAGCAGTCGCAGGTGTTTCCCGAGATGCTGGCCCTGGTGGCGGCGCTCAAGCAGAAGTTCGGGCTGAAGGTGGTAGCGGTAAGCAACGAGGGGCGAGAGCTGACGGAACACCGGATCCAGAAACTCAACCTGGACGCTGTCATCGACTTCTTCGTCTCGTCGTGCTTCGTGCACCTCCGCAAGCCCGATCCCGATATTTTCAAGATGGCGCTCGACTTGGCCCAGGTGCGGCCGGAAGAGACCGTTTACCTCGAAGACCGGCAGATGTTTGTGGAGGTGGCCCAGGGTCTGGGGCTGCGGGCGATCCGCCACCGCAGCTTCGAGGAGACACGCGCGGCGCTCGCCGCGCTGGGCCTGGACGCACCGCTGGGCGCCGGCCGGCGGTAAAACTCGACTCTAACCCAGCAGCGACTCGATCTCAGCGACTTCCTCAGCGCTGAGCTGCAGGTCAGCGGCGCCAATCACGCCTTCTAATTGTTGGGGATTCCGTAGGCCGACGATCGCGCCGGTAATGGCAGGGTGGCGCAGGGACCAGGCGATGGCCACCTCGCCGGGCGTCCGGCCGTGGCGCCCGCCGCGCCTCGCTCTCCGGGGCCTCCTTGCTGCCGCTCAAGCTCGGAGGGGGCGTCAAGGCGCTTAGATAAGCGGGAGTTGGGAGGGATATCCACAATACACTCAAAGGTCCCATTTGGTCTTCAATGCTGTAAGCTCTCGATTATAACGCTTCTGCAAACTTACAATTGCCTTTGGCGACACTAAACGGATATTACCCATAAATGCGACGAACATCAACATTGCATATATTGACATGGCGAAAGCCAAAATGAGCAATTGAAATTGCAGCTTTTTTTCTTTAACTAGATCAGTACCAGCAGGAAGTATTAGATTATTGAGTGCCGCTATCTCGTTATTAGTTATCGCAAACATAATCAGACCACAAGCCACAAAAGCAATAAGGCCTACAACAGTACCTAACAGATAGTAGAGACAGTGAGTAAGTGCATCAAACGGAGAATGGTTAGATAGCTTGTCTAATTTTGCTTGTATTTTTGTAATGCGTCTTATGGCGCGACTCTTTGATTGAATGGCCCACCAAGCCTGTACACGAGGCGTAAGCAGATTGGACAATATGGACATCGGAATGGCTAGTAGAAATGCCAACAGCCCAACCCAAGCAAAGAATGAGCCAAATTTATCCATTTGGGGCCGTAGTATAGCATAAGGAATAGAAGGTGCTCTGGGTACTTTCTCCCCCTCTACTCCCGTCCACCCCAGGGGCGGGGTCAGGCCCCACTTGGGGTGTAGCAGCCCCGAAGGCGTCAGCCCTTCTTCTGCTTCCTCTTCGCCGCCCAATACGCCCGCATCCTCCGCGACTGCGCCTTCCGGGATGCGGCAGAGCGAGGCTTGCGGCGTTTGGGCAGCTTGCCACCACTGCCTGCCTTCGGCGGCCTGCCCCTTCGTCTCGGAGCGTCGCCCCCAAGGGCAGCAATGGCACGGTCCATGCGGTCACGCTCGGTGAGGAGCAAGGCGAGGAAGTCAGGCATGGTGGGGAGTGTAGCACAGGAGATTCACGACGGACTTCGGGTAGTGGGTTTTAGCGTGGAGGTGAAACGTGCCACTCGGCAGTCTTAGACTCCTCAAGCTGCCTAAAAATCTGGAAAACGCCGACAGACGACACGCCAAGCTGATGGAGAGCCGCTGTGAGCTGTTCCCGTCCGCTACAGCGTGACGTTTCGGTTCCTTGTTCTATTGTCACAGACAGGCAATAGTCGTACCCTACCTCCTGAATGTGAATGACCTTCATGCGATCAGTTCCTCAACTGTCCGAATGTGATCTAGCGATCCCGGCAGCCATCGGGGGCGTGATCCGCAGCGAACCGTGGACCCAGCAAAAGTTGTAGGTGGGAAGTGCTGGGCCAGGGTGCCTGCCTTTAGATTGTCCAGGCATGGCGGGGATTGTAGCACAGAGGTCCAGGCTATTCTTAATGTAGTCGTCAAGTCCGCCTGCCGGGCGGCGGCAAGACAGGTCCAGGGGATAATCGTGGGCGAGACTCCCACTTAGGGAAACAGGGCGGAGGCCTCAAGCGCACAACCCGTGTTGTTCTTTCAGCAAAAGACCACTTCCAGCGAAGGTCGTCGAGGATTTGCTTTTTTGGGGAGTCAAGAATGTGGTATCATGCCGGGCATGCGGAAAATCAGTGTGCAGTTGACGCTGGAAGAGTTGCAGGCCCTGCTGAGCATGTCCGAAAATCAAATCTTCCGCCAAAAATTTGTTGACCCGAAATTTCCCGGCCACAGATCTCAACCTAACTATCTGCAAGCCTCTGAATCAGCCATGGGGGTCCTCAAGAGTGCTTGGGGGAAAGAAAAGGGATTCATGGTAACGGTGAAGGTAAATCCCTTTCACCTTTCATAGTTCTCTTTTCGCGGTGAGGGGATAGTATGAATAGGGAGAGGATGTTTCTTTTGATCTGGGGGGTAATCATTGTGGCCCTGCTGCTGGTGCTCTTCTTTCTGATGCCCAGGAGGTTAAGCGGCTCGGGGCGCTATTCCAGGATTTCCAGCGTGAAGCGCCTCTTGAGCTTCATGCCGACAGCACCCAGGATGGTGCGGATCGACACCGCGATGCGCCCCTGCTTGCCGATGACTTTGCCGATGTCGCTGGGAGCGACGCGCAGTTCGAAGATGGTGGCCTGCTGGCCTTCGATAGCCTTCACCGATACTTCATCGGGATTATCCACCAGAGCCTTGGCGATCTGCTCAATAAGCTCCTTCATCCTTCACACCCGCTCCGCGATCCCTGTCTAGCGGCGCTTTGCTGGCTCGCAGCTAGGGATGGTAAGATTATGACACCTATGGATGAGAGCGACAAAACTCTTCTGAGATTTGCCGGAATCCCCCCAGGCCTCGTCGCGGACGACGAGCCAAATAGGAAACGGTTGGACCGTCTCGCCGAACTTGGCCTTGTGGAGGTCGTTCCAAGGGAATCTCCGCTTCCTGGCGCCCTGCCAATGCCGCCTCTCTATCGCACCACAGAACGCGGCAGGAAACTCCTAAAGTCAGACTGACTACCCGCCCGTGTGGGTTGTCCCACAATGGATTCGCCTGCCTGGGACGTTTAACCGCGTTCCAAAATTTTCAAGACTTCAGCGATGCGTTGTTCATATCGTCCAAGCGTGGCGACGAAGGCATCATAAGATTGGTAGAACGCCTTGTCGCGGGCGATGTCCGAAGACATCCTGGCAAGAATGCCGCTGATCTGGCTTTTCAGTTCGTCGTCCATGAAATCAACTCCTGCTGGGCGTCGTATGCAGTTGCCATTAACGATGGCACCACGCCAAGCGCGGAAGGCGCTTGTCCCCGATAATGGCGCATCTCGGAGGGGGTTGCGGCAACCCCCCGGAGCATGATGGCTCAACATCTATCAATTTTACAGTGAACGGCTTCGTGAAGCGCCCGTTGTATGGCAGTCTATCACGCCCGTCGTGGGCCGTAGAGGCGTCCTATCGGTGCGTCGCTAGGCTGTGGAACCATTGCATCAGATCCCCCCAGCCGGAGAGCAGGTCAGGACCGTAGATCACTAGCAGAACGATGATAAGGGCGGCGACAACCCACCACAAGAGCCAAGTCGGGAGAGGGCTGGAGCTTCTGCGCCGCACTTAGCTGGGTGCCACTTGATGCCCCGTCTTTCCCTCGTGCTCTCGGATGACCTTCACGAGACTGCGGGCATCCTTCCGCTTCTCGGCGACCCTACCTGGATTCGCTACAAAAAGGCCCGCCAAAATCTTTGCGGCCTGCCTGCGAAGGCGCTTGCAATCTGGACAAACCTCTTCGCCCTTTCGGACGGCCATGGCCCATGATGGCCCTATTTCCTGCTCATGGGGCAAGATCCCTCTGATTTGTTCTGAAAACAGAACAGACTTGCGCTGGAAGGGGCGAAAACTGAGCCAAAAGATGTTGACTTTCTCCTTCCAATAACGGAACAATCAAGCCTGGATAGCGAAGCATTTGAGCACGCGGGCCATGCGAGTGCCCCAGGGGAGGGACGGTATGGATCTCACCAAGGCTTTAGCAGAACTGCACCAGGAAAGGCAGGTACTCCTGGTGACTGTCGCTCTCATGCGCGGGAAAACTTTTAGAAAAGAGTCGAGCTATGCCATGCGGCTGCCTTCAGGGTCGCCTCCGAAACATCAGCCAAACCACCGCCTCCGCTCCCCGCAGTGCTTCCTCACTCGCCGCTTTCGCCTAGATACGCTTCCGCGACTTGTGTGCTTCCGGTTGGCCCCGCTTGCGGCGACTTGCCGCCACTGCCCAAGCCGGTGGTCGCCCGCGCCTGCGGCGGCCCAGCGCCACCTGCTCTACAGCCATGATGATCGCATCCAGCCGCTTCGCATCGCGCCCGGTGGCGCTGGGTTCTTAGAATTTTTTTTCCGCACGGAAGCAGCGGTGGGAAGGTAGCGAGCCCGCCCTTTCTGGCGGGCAGCGGTGGTGCGATAGGTTGACCCGCCCCCCCATCGTTTCTGGGGGAGTCGCTGCCTGCCCGCAATTGCGACAGGCCAGGACTCACCGCAGGCGGAAGCACCCTAACCACCCAGCCCGACAAAGGGCGACAGCGTCAGGGGCGACTCCCCAGCGCCCCTGACGTGCTGCCCTCGGTATCTGGCAACCTAGGTGGGGCGGTTAGGTGCTGTGGATGGGATGATGCTTGCTGAGCGTACAGCGGGGATGGAAGGAGCAGAGAAGGGGCAGTGTACGGGCCTACCAAACAACCCTCGCCTCGGTGGACTCCTGCCACCTAACTGGCTTCCGTGTGGACATCCCCAAAATGTCCTCTCAGCCGGGAGTGCTAAGTCGCTGAGAAGTGTGGTGGACCTGGAGAGATTCGAACTCTCGACCTCTTCCATGCCATGGAAGCGCGCTCCCAACTGCGCCACAGGCCCACGAGGCGAATAACTCCTTCGATAATAACATCGGGCCGGCGGATTGCGCCAGCCGCACGCCGCCGCTACACTGAACGGGAAAGGACGCCGCAGTGCTAGTAGTCATGCAGGCGCAGGCCACGGCGGAAGACATCGCCCGCGTCTGCAAGAAGATCGAGGGACTGGGGTTCCGTCCGCACGTGCTGCCGGGCGCCCAGCGGACCGCTATCGGCATCACCGGCAACCCCGGCCCGGTCGACACCGCGGAGTTCGACGGCCTGCCCGGCGTGATCGAAGCCATCCGCGTTTCGAAACCTTACAAGCTGGTGAGCCGCGAGGTCAAGCCGGACGACACCATCGTGCGCGTAGCCGGCGTGCCGGTCGGGACGGGCACTCTCACCTTCATCGCCGGCCCCTGCTCGGTTGAAACTCGCGCGCAGATCCTCGCTTCGGCTCGCGCCGTGCAGGCCGCCGGCGCCCAGTTGCTGCGTGGAGGCGCCTACAAGCCGCGCACGTCCCCCTACGCGTTCCAGGGTCTGGCGGAAGAGGGGCTGCAACTGCTTGCAGAAGCACGCGAGGCCACGGGACTCGGCGTCGTCACCGAGGCCATCGACGTCGAGACCTTCGACCTGGTGGAGAAGTACGCCGACTGCATCCAGATCGGCGCACGAAACATGCAGAATTTCTCGCTGCTGCGCCGCGCCGGACGCTCGCGGCTTCCGGTGCTATTGAAGCGCGGCATGTCGTCCACGCTCGAAGAGTTCCTGATGGCCGCCGAGTACATTCTCGCGGGAGGCAACTACCAGGTCATCCTGTGCGAGCGCGGCGTCCGCACCTTCGCCGATCACACGCGCAATACGCTTGACCTCAGCGTGGTGCCGGCCGTACAGCGGCTGAGCCACCTGCCAATTCTCGTGGATCCCAGCCACGGCACCGGCCGCCGCGACAAGGTCCTGCCGATGGCCCGGGCCGCCGTAGCAGCCGGCGCCGCGGGCTTGATGGTCGAAGTGCATCCCAACCCGGACCAGGCTCTCTCGGACGGCTTCCAGACCCTCGACCCGGGACAGTTCCAGGAGCTTGCCGACGAGTGCCGCGCCATCGCGGACCTGCTCCAGTCGCGCCAGGCGCGCGCCGATGCTCCGTTGGCACGTTAGCCGGCTGGCCCTGGCGCTGGCCCTAGCGCTGGCCCTAGCCCTGGCCATGTCCGCCGCGCTCTCGGGATGCCGGCGCAACCGTCCGATTCCTTTCGCGGGCTGGGCTTTCGTGGCCGCCGCAGGTGATTCCACGGTCGCCGTCGTAGACCTCGAGTCCTTCTCGGTGCGGCGGCGCATTCCCCTGCAGAGCCGCCCCGCGGAGATCGTCGCCGACTCCAGCCGGCATCGCCTCTACGTCCGGGGCGAAGGCGGTCCCGCCGGCCTGACCGTCATCGACGCCGGAACGCTGCAGCCCACGCGCACCCTCTGGCTCGGCGAGAAGCCGGTACGCCTGCGCCTTTCGCCGGACGGCCGGCTGCTATATTCCCTGGATGCCCGCGCGCGCCGGCTCCGCAGCTTCGACCTCGAAACCTCGCGGGCGCACCGCGAGATCGCTCTGAGCGGCCTCCCCGCGGACTTTGATCTCTCCCCCGACGGCCACTGGGCCGGCGTCACGCTCGGGGAGGGCCACGTGGCGATCGTCGATCTTGAGCAAGGACGCGTAACGGCCTCCGTAACAGTTGGCCAGGAACCCGGCCCCATCGCCATCCGCTACGACGGCCGTCAGGCGTTCGTGGCGAACCGCGCCGACCGGACCGTGTCGGTGCTCGAGTTTCCCGCCGGCCGGCTGATCACGCACCTGGGCCTGGGCGCGCGTCCGGCCTCGCTCTGCTTCAAGCCGGACGGCGGCGAGTTGTTCGTCTCAGGCTCCGACCGCAGCATGGTCGTCATCATCGCCGCCTATCGTAACGAGATCGACCAACCCGTGCTCGCCGGCTCGGAGCCGGGCGACATGGCCGCCACCCGCGATAATCAACTGCTGTGGGTGGCCAACAGCGGCGCCAATACCGTTTCAGTGATCGGCATCGACGATCGCCGCACCTTGGCCGCCATCCCGGTGGGACGCGATCCGCGCCGCATCGTCCTGACCCCGGACGACCAATGGGCGCTGGTGCTCAACTATGGCTCGGGCGACATGGCGGTGATTCGCCGCCGCACCGCCGAGCAGCCGGGCAAGGTGGGGGACCGCACGCGCTCGCTGTTCACCATGATCCCGGTCGGCAACGAACCGGTGGATGTAGCCGTGCTGGCGCGATAGGGCCTCTCCCGGCCCGCCGCCAGGCTCGCGCTACAATGGTTCCTTAGGATGCCTCCAGCTCCCCGCGTTCGCTCCACTACCGTCCTCTGCGTCCGCCGCGACGGCAAGGTCGTCATGGGGGGAGACGGCCAGGTTACGGTCGGCTCCGAAGTTCTCAAGCACAACGCCCGCAAGGTCCGCCGCCTGTATAACGACAAAGTGCTCGCCGGCTTTGCCGGCTCTACGGCCGACGCCTTTTCTCTGTTCGAGCGCTTCGACGCCAAGCTCGAGCAGTGCCAGGGACGCCTCGCCCGCGCCGTCGTCGAGCTCGCCAAAGACTGGCGCACCGACAAGATCCTGCGCCATCTGGAGGCCCTGCTACTGGTAGCCGACCTGCAAGCCACCTTCTTGCTGAGTGGCAACGGCGACGTGATCGAGCCCGACGAGGGCGTAGCCGCGGTCGGCTCCGGCGGGCCGTTCGCCATGGCGGCTGCTTCCGTGCTGCTCAAGCACACTACTTTAAGCGCCCGCCAGATTGCCGAAGAATCCATGGCCGCCGCGGCGCGCATCTGCATTTACACCAACGCCAACGTCACTTTTGAGGAGCTGGGCTGATGGTCATCTATCTGCCGGCGCAATCGGTGGACGACACGCCGGCGCTCGATGAGCTGACGCCGCGCGAGATCGTTCGCGAGCTCGATAAGCATGTCGTCGGCCAGCAGGACGCCAAGCGCGCCGTCGCGGTAGCCCTGCGCAACCGCATCCGCCGTCAGAAGCTGCCGCCCGAGATGGCCGACGAGGTGATGCCCAAGAACATCCTCATGATCGGTCCCACCGGCGTGGGCAAGACCGAGATCGCGCGACGTCTCGCCAAGCTCGCGAACTCGCCGTTCCTCAAGGTCGAGGCGAGCAAGTTCACGGAAGTCGGCTATGTCGGCCGCGACGTCGATTCGATGATCCGCGACCTGGTGGAGATCGCCATCGATATGGTGCGCGAGGAAAAGCTCGATCTGGTGGCCGAGAAGGCCGAAGCGGCAGCCGAGGACCGCCTGCTTGACCTGCTGCTCCCGCCCCAGGAACCTTCCGAGACTGCGGAGAGCATCCAGAAGACCCGTGACAAGCTCCGCACCAGCCTGCGCGAGGGCAAGCTCGACGATCGCGTGGTCGAAATCGATGTCCGCGAGCGCGCCTTTCCGTCCTTCGAGATCATCACCAACGCCGGCGTCGAGGAGATGGACGTCAATCTCAAAGACATGATCCCCGGCCTGTTCGGCCAAAAGGCCAAGAAGCGCAAGCTGCGCGTGGCCGAGGCGCTCGACTACCTGGTGCAGGAGGAAGAGCACAAGCTGATCGATATGGACCAGATCCAGCGCATCGCGGTGGACCGCGTCGAGCAATCGGGCATCATCTTTCTCGATGAGGTGGACAAGATCGCGGGCCGCGAATCCGGCCACGGCCCCGACGTCAGCCGCGAGGGCGTGCAGCGGGACATCCTGCCGATCATCGAAGGCACCACCATCAACACCCGCTACGGCATGGTGCGCACCGACCACATTCTGTTCGTTGCGGCCGGGGCGTTTCACGTCTCGAAGCCGAGCGACCTGATTCCCGAGCTGCAAGGCCGCTTTCCCATCCGCGTGGAGCTCAAGCCGCTCAGCGTGGAAGACTTCGTCAGGATTCTCAAGGAACCGAAGAACGCCCTGGTCAAGCAATACACGGCGCTACTCGATACCGAGGGCATCAAGTTGACCTTCACCAATGAGGCCGTGCTCGAAATCGCCAACTACGCCGCCCGGGTCAACGAGAACGCGGAGAACATCGGAGCCCGGCGCCTGCACACCATCATGGAGAAGTTGCTGGAGGAGATTTCCTTCGAAGGGCCCGACCTGAAGAAGAAGACCGTGCGCGTCGATGCCGACTACGTCCGCCAGCAACTGGCCAGTATTGTCAAGGATCAGGATCTCAGCCGCTACATCCTGTAAGCGCTGGGCCGTGCTCGCGGGGCTCGCAGGGGTTTCGCTCGCCGCCGCCGGCTGCGGCGCGCCGGGCGATCCGCTGCCGCCGCTGCTCAATATCCCGGCCCGCACCACGGACCTCGCGGCGCGCCAGCAAGGCGCCGAACTGGTGCTCGTCTGGACCCTCCCAGGCCAGACCACCGAAGCCTCCACGGTCAAGATCCTGAGCCGCGTCGTGGTCGTCACGGCCGACGTGGAAACCGACCAGGCCGACGCCCAGGTATTCGTGAACGGCGCGCGGGATCTCATCGTGCTCGAAGATCCGAAGCCCGGCGAGCGCGTCGAGCGCCGCCTGCCCCTGCCGGCCGTCCCCGGCCGCCGCCTGGCCGTCGCCGTGCGCAACGAGGGCAGCCGCGGCCGCACCGCGGGCTACTCGAACGTCGTGGTCGTCACCATCGTCCCGCCACTCGGCCCGCCCGGGAGCTTCCACGCCACCCCCTCGCCCGCCGGGATTCGCCTGGAGTGGAACCCCGTGGCGAGTGCCACCGGCTACCGCCTCTTCCGCCGGCGCGGCGAGCAGCAGATCGCCCTGCTCACGACGGTCGGGCCAACTTCGTTTCTCGACGCGGAGGTCGAGTGGGAAACGCCCGTCACCTACACGGTCCGGGCCTACGCCGCCACGGCGACCGGTAACGCCGAGAGCCCCGATTCGATCGTGGTATCGCTCACCCCGACCGATACTTTCCCGCCTTCCACACCGGAACGACTGAACGCCGTGGTAGGGGAAGGCGTCGTCGAGCTTTCCTGGAGCCCGAGCCCGGAACCGGACACGGCCGGTTATCACGTGTATCGTGCTTCCCCGGGTGCTTCCGGCGCGGGTGGGGCCCCGGTGCGCCTTACGTCCGTGCCGCTCGCCACCCCCGCCTTCAGTGACCGCAAGGTTCAAACCGGGGCGCGCTTTGCGTACAATGTTTCGGCCGTGGACGAGAAAGGCAATGAAAGTCCGCCCTCCACACCGACCGAGGTGACTATCCCATGAAGCTAGTTCGATTCAGCATTGATAAAGATACGCCATCCACCGCCAGCGACCGCGATCCCGGGGTCCGGTGGGGAGTGCTCGAAGGCGAGCGGTATCGCCAGATCACGGGGGATCCGCTCGGCCAGTTTGTCCCCAGCGAACGCCTTTTTGAGCCGGGCGAAGTCCGGCTGCTGCCGTGCTGCACGCCCTCCAAGATCGTGTGCATCGGCCGCAACTACCTGGAGCATGCCAAGGAGCTGAACAACCCGGTCCCCGCCGAGCCGCTGATCTTCCTGAAGCCGCCTTCCGCGCTGATCGCTTCGGGCGATGAGATCCTGTATCCTCCCGCCTCCCAGCGCGTCGATTTTGAAGGGGAACTGGGCATCGTGATCGGGCGCCGCTGCTCCCAGGTGGGCCCCGACGGGGCTTTGCCCTATGCTTTCGGTTACACCTGTGTGAACGACGTTACGGCGCGCGACCTGCAGAAAAAGGACGTCCAGTTCACCCGCGGCAAGGGATTTGACACGTTTTGCGCGGTGGGACCATGCCTGGTGCCCCGCGCCGAACTCGACGCCTCCCAGCTCTCGGTCCGCACCTGGCTCGACGGCGAGCTCAAGCAGGACGGCAACACGCGCGATCTGATTTTTCCCCTGGGTGTTATAATTTCGTTTGTATCGCAGGTCATGACGCTCGAACCGGGCGATTTGATCGCGACCGGCACCCCGGCCGGCGTGGGTCCGATGCAACCGGGTTCTACGGTGACGGTCGAGGTCGAGGGCATCGGTAGCCTGCGGAATACAGTTCGCAAAAGATAGGAGCGGCCGCCATGAAGTTCTTCCTGGATACTGCCAACCTGAACGAGATCCGGTCCGGCGTCGAGCTGGGGCTGGTAGATGGCATCACCACCAACCCCACGCTCATCGCCAAGGAAGGCCGCGCCATTGAAGACCAGATCCGGGCCATCTGCGATCTGGTCGACGGCGACATCAGCGCCGAGGTGGTCTCGGTCGAGGCGAAGGAGATGATCCCCGAGGGCCGCAAGCTCGCCAAGATCCATCCCAACGTGGTGGTGAAGGTGCCGCTGATTCCCGAAGGTCTGAAGGCCACCAAGGCGCTGTCTTCCGATGGCATCCGCGTCAACGTCACGCTGTGCTTCTCGGCGGTGCAGGCCTTGATGGCGGCCAAGGCGGGCGCTTACATCATCAGCCCGTTCATCGGACGGCTCGATGACATCGCGAGCAATGGCATGGATCTGATCCGCAACATCGCCAAGATCTACCAGAACTACGGTTTCCCCACCAAGATACTGGCGGCTTCGATCCGCGGCCCGATGCACGTGCAGGATGCCGCGCTCGCCGGCGCCCACATTGCGACGATGCCCGTAAAGGTGCTGCAATCGCTGTTTTCGCACCCGCTCACCGACAAGGGTCTCGCGGCGTTTCTGGCCGACTATCGGAAGGCGTTTCAGGAGACCACCGTCGGATAGTAGTGTTCGAGCCCAATCCCTGGTTGATCTCAGCCGTCGGAGCGGCCGCCCTCGCGGCGCTCGGAGGCTTGGTGTGGGTCTGGCGGCGGCGTGTCACCCCGGAGGAGCGCGAGCGCCGCCGGCGCCTGGAGGTCAATGCGCACGGCCGCATCACCGACGGCGTCATCACCGAGGTCCTCACCGTCGAGGCGCCTTCCGGCCGGGCTTCCCACCTGCTGCATTACAGCTACGATCTGCACGGCGTCAGCTACTCGGCGGCCCAGGACATCACGGACCTGGTGGAGCACCTGCGCCGCGATCCGGGCCGCATTGCCGGTCCCAGCAGCGTCAAGTATCTGCCCGGGAATCCCTTCAACTCCATCGTGATCTGCGAGCAGTGGAGCGGCCTGCGCTGACTCCATGCCCCGCCAAGTTCTGATTACCGTCAGCCCGGTCTACCGCCAGGCGGTCGACCGCATGATCCGGCGGCTCCAGTCGGAGGGACTCGCAGTCCACTACCTCAACCGCGCGGATGAGCAACTCGCCGCCGGGGAGTTGCGGGAGTTGCTTCGGGGCGTTTCGATCTACATCGTGGGCAACGCCCCGGTGCCCCGGGAGGTCCTGGAGGCCTCGCCCGACCTGAACCTTATTTGCAAGTTCGGGGTCGGCGTGGACAACCTCGATCGGGCCGCTGCAGCCGAGCGGGGAATCACGATCACCAATGCGCCCGGCGGCAACGCCCTCTCGGTCGCCGAGATGACTATCGGCCTGATGCTGGCGCTGGTTCGGAATCTGAAGCAGGTCGATCGGGGCGTCCGGGTCAACCAGTGGCGCACCACACCGGGCCAGGAGCTGCACGGCTCGACACTCGGGATCGTGGGCCTCGGCAATATCGGCAAACAGGTGGCCGTGCGGGCCCGCGCGTTCGGCATGCGGATCGTGTCGAACGATATCGTGGAGTACGCCGCGTTCTGCCGCGAACATCAGGTCGAGAGCGTCACCCTCGATGCTTTACTCGCCCAAGCTGATGTTTTGACACTGCATGTGCCGCTCACGCCGCGGACCCGCTATCTGATCGGTGAGACGCAGCTCCGCCGCCTGCGGCCCGGCGCCGTGCTGATCCACACCGCCCGGGGCGGCGTGGTGGAGGAAGCGGCGCTCGAGCGGGTCCTGCGCGAGGGCCACCTGGCCGGTGCCGCGGTGGACGTTTTCGAGCGCGAGCCGCTCGGACCCAGCCCGCTGCGGGACCTGGACAACGTTATCCTCAGCCCCCACGTGGCCGGCATCACCTATCAGGCCGCCGAGCGCATCGCCGACCGGACGATTGAGAACGTACGGGCCTTTCTCGCCGGCCGCCCCTTGCCGGATCTGTTACGCCATCCCCCGGCCTGAGTTTTTCCGCCACGTCCTTTCTTCCTGCCAGCTCTGCAGTCGCCGCCCCTAAGGGTCTGTCAGCAAATAAACAGATCAACTTCTGGGCAGTATGCTATAGTTCCAGTCACCATGAAACCGGTCTCGTCGGAGTTGGAGTTCGGCCATCTGTTGA
>JBGPDC010000098.1:0-20432 GCA_041482115.1 Terriglobia bacterium
CCCATTTTACGGGCACTTCAGCCATCGGACTCCCAAGAAGATCTATGTGATTTCGCTAACCAACTGAATCTGTTCAACTTATAGCCGGACAGTAGTGATGGCCTTCATGCTCTACCACTACATCAATGGTGAATTCCATTTCTTGCGCGACTTACAGGGTCGGACGGCTCAGTCGAAGCTGTGGGGAAAAGGCCAGCTCGTTGAGAAATGCGCTCGAAAAAAGGCACGCAACGGAGGACCGTGGCACGTCACTGAACGAGAGGTCCTCGACTGCTTAGATCCACCTGAGGGCGCAGCGAACTGCGCGATTCTTGATGATCTGGTGACTAGGACCCGAGCGGCGCAGGGTGAGAGGCGGGAACTGCGAGTTGCAAGAGTCCTAGAGATCAGGGGCTATCTTGACGGCCCGTATACGAACAAGCCAGGTGACTGCTACAACCCGATTTTGATTACGATGGAAGAAGTCCTTCACGTTAGGCCCGACCAGATACCGACCAGGTCACGAAGTGAACTCAGAGAGACCATAGTGCCAACCCATAAAGGGGCTCGCGTCCGTAGCTTCAATTACCTATGGAACAGTTGGTGTACCTCTGGAAGGTTTAGAGGCGCTTTGCTCGAAGACCGTCATTGGGACTGCCTGATTGGTTCCCGCTCCAGGACGCCGAGCACATAACCCGGCACTCAAAACTCCTGCGTTACCCGCATCACCTCTTCTGAGGTCGTAATCCCAGACGCCACTTTTTCCCAGCCGTCCTCGCGGAGGTTGCGCATGCCGGTGCGGCGCGCCTCAACCGTCAACTGGCCGGCGTCGGCGTTGGACATGATGAGCCGGCGCAGCTCCTCGCTCAGCTCCATCAGCTCGAAGATGCCCTGGCGGCCCGAATAGCCGGTGCCCAGGCACTTCGGGCAGCCGGCGCCTTTCCAGGTCTCGACGAGGCGCCCGTCGTGCGTGGTGGCCGGGCCGGCCTTCTGGATGCACGCCCGGCAGATGCGCCGCACGAGGCGCTGCGCCAGCACCGCCACGAGCGACGACGTGATCAGGTAATTCTCGACGCCCATGTCGGTCAGCCGCGTGATGGCGCTCGGGGCGTCGTTGGTGTGCAGCGTTGAGAAGACGAAGTGGCCGGTCAGGGCGGACCGGATCGCGACGTCGGCCGTCTCGCGATCGCGGATCTCGCCGACCATGATCACGTCCGGATCCTGGCGGACGATGTGGCGGAGTCCGGCGGCGAAGGTCAGGCCGATCTGCGGATTGACGTGGATCTGGTTGATGCCATCCATCTGGTATTCGATGGGGTCCTCGATGGTGATGATCTTCTTGTCGGGCAGGTTGATGCGCTTGAGCGCCGAGTAGAGCGTGGTCGATTTGCCGCTGCCGGTGGGACCGGTGACGAGGAAAATGCCGTGCGGCAGCGAGGTGTAGAACTCCATGCGCCGCAGCATGTGGTCGTCGAAGCCGAGCTTCTCGAGGTCGTAGAAATCGCCGGCGCTGCGGTCGAGCAGGCGCATGACGAGGCTCTCGCCGTAGAGGGTCGGGAGGGTCGAGACGCGGAGGTCCACCTCGTGGCCGAGCACTTTGAGCTTGATGCGGCCGTCTTGCGGGAGCCGGCGCTCAGCGATGTTGAGCTTGGCCATGAGCTTGAGGCGGGAGGTGATGGCGGCCTTCAGCTCGCGGGCGGGCGCTTCCTGGTCGTGGAGCACGCCGTCGACGCGGTACCGGATTTTGAATTCTTTCTCAAACGGCTCGATGTGAATGTCGCTGGCGCGCTTCTCGAGCGCCTGGGCGATCATGGTGTTCACGAGGCGAATGACGGGGGCTTCGCTCGCGATGTCGCGCAGGTGCTCAATCTCCTCTTCGAGATCGCTGCCGCCCGCGTCGACCGTCACGTTGTCCTGGTGCTCGCCGTAGTAGCGGTCGATGGCGTCGAGGATCTCCTGTTCGGCGCAGACCGCCGTCTTGACGTTGAGCTTGGTGAAGGCGCGGACGGTGCTGATGGTCTCGAAGTCGAGCGGATCGGCCATGGCGAGGGTGACGGTCGAAGCCTCGAGCTCGATCGGCAGAAACTTGAACTGCCGCATGTAGCGCGGGGCGATCCCTTCCAGCTCGGGCGAGACGGCGGGAAATTGCTGCGCCGAAACGAGGGGGAGACTCCACTGCTCGGCGAGCGCGGCCAGCACGTCGCGCAGGGCGACGAAACCGAGGTCCACCAGGATCTTGCCGAGCTTGTCGCCGCGCTCGCGCTGCAAATCGAGCGCCCGCTCGAGGTCGGGGGCCTGGAGCAGGCCCTTGCGGATGAGCACTTGTCCCAGGCGCTGGTCCATCCGAACTCCCTCCATCTCAGAACTCCTTCATCTCGATGGCGGCGGCGATGGCGTCCGGGCCGGCCTTGCGGACGTGAAGCTCGGCGAGCGACTGGCGGGTGGCCTGCAGGACGATCTGCGAGGGCAAACCGTTGGTGTCTTCCCAGGTGAAGTTGAAAAGCGTCACCACGATCGCCACTTTCTCGGTGGGCGGAATGCGCGTGAGCGCCGCTCCCTGATCCACCAGGACCTGCCGCAATTGGGTGCGCAGATCGGCGAGCTTCGCCCGCTTCTGCTGGTTGAGGTTCTGGATCTCGGGGCGCGAGTAGGCCGGCCGGAAAGGACTCACCCCGGCCACCGGCACCAGGTTCACCTCCAGGCTGAAGACCACTCCGTAGCCCGGCAGGTAGGCGCCCCGGGTCTGACCGAGCAGCGCAAACGGCGCCCGGGAGGTCGCCTGCTGAACGCGGTCGTCGATGTTGCGCTCGCCGGTCTTCAGGTCGGCGCGGACGGCTTTGCCGTCCACGCCGGCGATCCCCGGGTTGTCGGGGGAGGGCGCGGCCAATAGCAATAGCATCAGGCTGGGCAGCAGTAGCATAGGGTTCTCACTGGCGGTAGGACGCCGGGGCCATCTCCGCCTGCCGGAGGTAGAGCTGATTCATCTGCTTCATCATCAGCTCGTAGGTTTCCTCGACGGTGCGCATCTGGGCGGTGTGGCGGGCCTCCATTTCGGCCAGGGCCTGCGCGGAACCGCCTCCAAAGGCCAGTTGCCACTTGCCGGTCTCGACGCTGAGGGAGGGGTGCGTGGCCCACACGCCGCCGAAGAACACGGCCAGGACGAGCGCGAGGCCAAAGGCGAGTTTGGGCATGCCGCTCCACCAGCGGGCGAAACGGGTGGGCTCGAAGACCTTGTCGGAGACGAAGGCGATCCGCCGCGGCATTTCCTCTTCGCGCAGGTGCGAGAGCGCCTGGCGGGTGAGGCGCAGCCGCTCGAATTCTTCGTGGCAGCCGGAGCATCCCGCCACGTGCGTCTCCACCTGGCGGCGTTCTTCGGGGCTCAGTTCCTCGAACCAGTAATCCCGCAAGTCAAACGGCGAGCAATTCATAATCCACCTCTGCACCGGGAAGGCGAAAGTCTAGGCCACCGGCGCCAGCACGTTTCTCAGGAGTTCAAAGGCCGCGTAGAGCCGGGACTTGACGGTTGACACCGGGCAGGACTGGATCTGGGCGATCTCCTCAAACTTGAAGCCCTGGAACACCTTCAGGACCACGGCCTCCCGCTGCTCGGCGCTCAACCGCGCGAGGGCGCTTTCCACCGCCAGCTCGAGCTCCAGCGGATACACCGCGTGGCCGGCCACCGGAATCGCCCGTCCGCCGGAGGGTTCCACCAGCTCGGCGTCGCTCTCCGGCCGCTCCCTGCGGAACTGCGAGAACGCCTCGTTGTGCGCGATGCGGAACAGCCACTGCGCAAAACGGTCCGCGTCCTCCAGGCGGGCGAGAGACCGGTACGCCTTGAGGAACGTCTCCTGGCTCAGGTCGAGGGCGTCTTCCCGGTTCTTGACCACCCGCAGGAGATAGTTGTAGACGCGCTTTTCCCAGCGGGATACCAGCCGGTTATAGGCGTCCACGTCCCCCTGGCGGGCAGCCAGGACCAGGTCGCGGTCCTCGACCTCGCGGAAGATCAAATTCTTTGACTCCCAACCGAGAATGACGCCGGCCGGCGCGAAAAAGTCTGGAGAGGCACAACTTTCGCTCTTAACTTACCACGGGCAGCCGGTCTGGGATCGACCGAAAAAAGTTCGCCAGCCCCTTCCGTTTGAGAGGTTTGGGTGTATACTACCCGCCAAACGGGGAATTCAGAGTTGAAACACGCTAAGTCGACGGCCAGGGCGTCTTCAAATGGTTCCGATCTGTTTATGGAGGAGGGGTGACTTCATGCGTTTCCGAGTGCTGATAGCGGTGGTTTGGTTTGCGGGCGTCTTGTTTGGACAAGGGGGCACGGGCGCCATTTCCGGGTCCGCGACCGATACGTCGGGCGCCCTCGTCCCGGGAACGGTCGTTGCTGCCATCAATGAAGAGACCAACTTCCGGCGGGACACCACGGTGGGCTCGGCCGGGGAGTACTCGATTGTCGGCCTCACGCCGGGAACTTACACGGTCACAGCAGAACAGACCGGGTTCAAGAAGTTCACCCTGAAGGGGCTGCGGCTGCAGGTCGACCAGAACGCGCGCATCGACGTGCGCCTGGAAGTGGGCGTGGTAACCGAGGTCGTGGAAGTCTCGGGCCAGGCGGCGCTGTTGCAGACCGAGCAGTCCTCGGTCGGATCGGTGGTCGACCATCAAAAGATCATCGACTTCCCCTTGAATGGCCGCAACTTTGTGCAGCTCGGGTTGCTGCTGCCCGGGGTGAATACGGGCGACGACGGCACTGTGGCGGGAGGCGGCGTTGCGGGAGGCGGCATCTCGATCAGCGGCCTGCGTCCCGAGCAGAACAGCTTCTTGCTCGACGGGACCACCAACTCCGATCAATACCAGAATTCCCTGGTGATCCGGCCTTCGGTGGACGCAATCGAAGAGTTCAAGATCCAGACCAGCAACTACAGCGCGGAATTTGGGAAGGGCGCGGGCGGACAGATCAATGTGGTGACGCGCGGGGGAACGAACGACGTCCACGGAACGGTGTTTGAGTTCAACCGGAACAACGCGGTGCAGGCGCGGAACCTGTTCGACCGCAATCCGTCGTTCCGGACCAGCGACGGCCGGTTCAAGGCTCCGCCCTTCAACCAGAACCAGTTTGGCCTGACGCTGGGCGGGCCGGTGAAGCTTCCGCATTACAACGGCAAGGACCGCACCTTCTTCTTCGTCAACTACGAAGGGTTTCGCCTGCGGCGCGGCAACACGACGCTGACCAGCGTTCCGACGCCCGACATGAAGCAGGGCGATTTCTCGAGCTTCCTGGGCGCGAGCATCGGGACGGACGCCAGTGGGCTGCCGGTGTCCCGCAATGCCCTCTACGACGCGCGCAGCTCGCGGCTGGTGGGCAACGTCTACGTGCGCGACCCTTTCCTCGGGAACAGGATCCCGCTGAACCGCTTCGACCCGGTGGCGCTCAAGTCCATCAATTACCCGGGGCTGATGCCGAATCCCAACATCGCGGGCACCCGCGGGGCCAATGGCAATCCCGTACAGAACTACTTCGACGGCCGCACCCGCACCAGCAATTACGACCTGTTCAGCGTCCGGGGCGACCACCAGTTTTCTCCGAAGGACACCATCATGTCCCGCTACAGCCTGACGGATTCGAACGCCTTTTCTCCGAACACGTTCCCCGGCTATGGCGCGCAGGACAACCAGCGCCAGATGGCGGGCACGTTCGCCTATACGCATATCATCGGAGCCTCTTCGGTCAACGAGTTCAAGTTCGGCTACCTGCGGTTCACCGAATATCAGGCCGCCGAAAACACCATCGCGGGCCGGGACATCGTGAAAGAACTCGGCATGCGGGGCTTCGCGTTCGCCAGCACTCCGGGGCTGCAAGGCGCGCCGAATTTCACGATCGGCGGATTTGCCACCATCGGAGACGGCGACGGACCGTACCGCCCGCGGGACAACACCTTCCAGTTCATCGATCAGTTCTCGTTCAACCGCGGCCGTCACTTCCTGAAGGCGGGCGGAGAGATCCGGCGCAACCGCATGGCCATTACCCGCGCCAACACCCTGCGCGGCGCTATCGATTTCGGCAACCCCAACTGGACCGGGGAGCAGGGGTTCGCGAACTCCGGAAACACGTTCGCCAGTTTCATCCTGGGGCTGCCGCGCCAGAAGGGCCGCCGGGTCAGCGGCTTCTTCCAGGACCTGCGGTCCACCGAGTACGCGGGATTCCTGCAGGATGACTGGAAAGTCAGTTCCAAGCTGACTGTGAACGTAGGCGTGCGGTACATGTTCTACACCCCGCCGGTGGAAACGGCCGACCGGGTCTCCACTCTGACGTATCCTTTCGCGCGGCCCGACAGCTATCAAAATGGCGCGCTGTTCTTCCTCAAGCCCGGCAACCAGAAGTTCGCGCCCAACTGGGGCCGGGCGGGCAAGGAGCTGCCCCGCTCGCTGTATCCGGCCGACAAGCGGGACTGGGGCCCGCGCATCGGTTTCGCTTATCGCCCCTTCACCAAGACGGTGGTGCGGGCCGGCTACGGGATCTTCTTTGACACCGTGCCAGCCTATATCACGCAGGATACGCTCGAGAATCTTCCAAACCTGAAGGAAGATCAGCAGAGCCTCAGCCTCTTACAGGATGGCCCGCCTTCGGCCGAGACCTTTATCGGATATCTCATCGAGAATCCGGGGCCGGGCCAGTTCAATCCCGGTCCCAACGACGTGTCGCCCGAGTTCAAGAACGCGTACATCCAGCACTGGAACTTCGGAATCCAGCGCGAGTTTCCGGGCAGCGTGTTGGTGGATGTCGCTTACGTCGGGAGCAAAGGCACCCGGCTGAACCGCCGCGAGAATACCAACTCGGCGGAGCCGAATGGACCGTTTGCCACCGTGCAACTGCGGGACGTCCCGGCGCAGCCCCTCAACCCGATCACGGGGCAGCCGTTCAACCCCGATCCGGTGGAGAACGCCGGCTTGCGCACCCGCTTCCGCCGCCTGGTCCCCATCGCCATCAACGTGTGGGAGAACAACGCGCTTTACCTGCTGGACAACGTTTTCCAGACCACCAGCAGCGCGTTCTCGAATTACAACGCGGCGCAGGTGCGGGTGGAAAAGCGGGCCACGCGGGGCCTGACCGCAGTTTTTTCCTATACCTTCTCCAAAGCGCTCTCGGATGCGACCGGGTTCAACGGCGGTGGTCCCTATGACACGGGTAACCGCATCCAAGACATGTTCAACAAGAAAGGCGATAAGGGACTGTCCAGCATCGATCACCGGCATCGCATGAGCCTGGCGACCATCTACGAGCTGCCCATCGGGCCGGGAAAGACCCTGATGAGCGGCGCGCCCAAAGTGGTCGGCAAGATCGTGGGCGGCTGGCTGGTCAATGGGATTTACACTTACCAGACGGGCCTGCCGATGACCGTCAAGTTCAACGGCGACGTATTCGGCAGCGGTACCGACAACGCGCGCCCGGACCTGGTCTGCAATCCGAACCTGTCGTCGGGCCAGCGCACGGTGGACCGCTTCTTTGCCACGAACTGCTTCCAGGTTCAGAATCCGATCCGTTTTGGCACCGCGGGGCGCTCGACGGTGACCGGTCCGGTGATTCACAACGTGGATATCGGCCTTTTTAAGAACACGGCGATCACGGAACGCGTGAACACCCAGTTTCGCGCGGAATTCTTCAATTTCCCGAACCATCCGCAGTGGAACCCGCCCAACCGGTACGTCGATCAAGCGAGTTTCGGCGTGATCAGTTCGGCGAAAGACCCGCGCATTATTCAGTTTGGACTGAAGGTCATGTTTTAGGCGCTGGGCCGGGCAGCGTCCGACGACAGAACTGTTAATTCTCCGCAACCGCGGGTCTCACCCGCCGGATTGGGGCTAACCTGTAAGGGTTCCATCGAGATTAGTCCTGTGAAAACGCGCAGGAGAGGAGTGGGGGGAGCTTATGAGACGCATTGGGTGTGTGCTGGCGCTGGTTTTGTTGGGTGTGGGGGTCGTCGCGGCCCAAACCGTGGACCCGGTTTTCATGTACGCCAACATGACTACGGGCCAGGAGATCCCGCTCGTGACCGGCGTGACCGTGTCTGGCACGGCCATCATCACGGTGCATGTCGCGCGTGACGCCGGTGGCGCCCTCGTCGGCGCCGCAGTCGACTTTGATATTCAGCTGACTAGCGCCGACCCGCTGGACTTCATCGGCCTGCACATCCACGAAGCCGCAGCGGGTGTCATTGGCAATATCGTGATACCCACGGACCTGACGAACGCCAACCGGTTCAGCCACCCCGGTGGCGCCGGACGCATCCAGAAACAGGTGCTCGTCACCGACACGGCTCTGCTGGGGAGGCTCTTAGCGAACCCGGCGGGGTTCTACGTCAACATCCACACGCCCGCCAACCCTGACGGCGTCATGCGTGGCCAGCTTGCGGCCGCCGAACTGCGGGTGTTCCGCACCCGGCTGCTGCCGAGCAACGAGGTGCCGCCAGTCTCTGCGGACGCATCCGGCTCCTGCTCGGTCGCGGCGCTCGCCACCCGCGATGCCAACGGCACGATCACCGGCGGAGTGGCGATCTTCGACATCAACCACCGCTTCCCGGGCGCTGCGACTCTAACGGGTACCCACCTGCACGCCGGAGCCATCGACACTAGTGCGGGCGTCGTGATCGGCACGAACCTCAGCGGGGCTAACCCCCTGGCCGTTACCGGCTCGGGCAGCTATGAGAGATTCGTGCCCATCACCACTGCTTTGCAGCTCACCAATTTCCGGGTTCTGTTCCAGAACCCTGCCGGCCTCTATTGCAACGTTCACACCACGACCTTCGGCGGCGGGATCATGCGCGGCCAGATGCAGAATACCAGCCTGGTCCTCCTGCGGACCGCCCTGACCCCGCAGCAGGAAGTGCCGCCCTCGAACGTCCAGGGTGGGGCGGCGGCAAGCTTGGCCGCCTTCGTGACGCGGGACGGCGCCGGGCGCATCACCAGCGGCACCGTCTTCTTTGAGGTGGGGCATATCTTTCAGAGCGCCGCTGAGTTCACCGGGCTCACCATCAATAAGGGGGCCCCGGGTTCCAACGGCGACGTCATCATAAGCAGCGGTCTGAGCGCCTCGGCTTCCGTGAAGAGTCCCACGGGCGCCGGCGATATCTTCCGGCTGGCCAGTATTGACCAGGACAATGCGGCGGGCCTCACGGCCCTCAACGGTTTGATCAACAACCCCGACCAGTACTACATCAACCTGAACACTACGGTGAATCCGAACGGCGCGGTGCGCGGCCAGGTGGCGCTCGCGCCCGGAAAACCGGCCATCAATACCGGTGGCATTATCAGCGCTGTGGGCGATACCACCGTCGCGACGGCTCCTGGCGGGATCATCAGCATCTTCGGAGCGAACTTGTCCGCGACCACGTCGGACGCGGCCGGCACCGAGGTGCCAGCCCTGCCCATTACCCTGAACGGCACGGAAGTCCGCATCGCGGGCCGCCAGGCGCCCCTGTATTTCGTAAGCCCGCTCCAGATCAACGCCCAGGTGCCGTATGAGACTCCCGAAGGCAATGCGGGGGTTTTCGTCGTGCGGCCTACGGACATCTTCAGCGCGCCTTACACGCTGGCAGTCCGCCGCACCGCACCGGCCATCTTCGTCGCCGGCGGAGCGGCGATCGTCGTGAAGAACAATGACTTCTCCCTGGTCACTGCGAACAACGCGGCGGGCGCCGGCGATACCCTGGTGATCTTCTGTACGGGTCTGGGCGGCACTACACCGGCCGTTGGGACCGGGCGATTTGCGCCGCTGAGTCCGCTGGCGACGGTGAGCGGCGTCACGGCCACGATTGGCGGCCAGCCCGCCCCGGTTATCGGGACGGCGCTGTCGCCGGGTTTTGTCGGGCTCTACCAAGTGGCGGTTACCATGCCGACAGGAGTGGCGGCCGGTAATCGCGCTGTAGTTGTAACGGCTGGGGGCCAGGCCTCCAACTCGGCGAACATCGCCGTAAAATAAGAAGTGTGATCCGTTTTCCGGGCGGCGCCCGGAGCCTCACCAGGGTGCTCCGGGCCGCCGCCTTTTTTCTCTGCGCCCTTCCCGCCTGGTGCCATGCGCTCGCCACCCTCGTTCCGCAAGGGGCTCTGCACGCCCGCGGCAACCGTCTGGTCGATGACGCCGGCCAGCTTATTCAACTTCGTGGCGCGGTGCTCCCCGGCCTGAACCTGGCCAACCCCGCCCCCGACGCCGTCGAGCGGCAGACCGTGGCCAGCATGACGAGCGTCACTTTTGGAGTGTTGCGCTATCGCTGGAATCTCAACGCCGTCCGCCTTCCCGTCAGCGTTCCGATTTGGCAGCGGGACGGCCCGAGCTATCTCGACCGTGTAGCCGGCATCGTGCGGCTCGCCACGGACCAAGGCCTGGTTGTGATCCTCGCCGCCTGCGAGAACCCGGCCGCCGGCGCCTCCGCCGATCTCGGCCTGCCCACCCCGGCGGTCGCCGACTTCTGGCGTGTCTGGGCCGCCGCCTTTAAGGACAATCCCCACGTCATCTTCGACCTCTACCACCAGCCCTCGACTCGCAGCCTCCCCAACGCCAGTCCCGCCCAGCGCAGTCCTGCCGACTGGCAGGTCTGGCGCAAGGGCGGCACGCTCCCGGGCGGCCAGCGCCTGCTCGGCCTGCAGGACCTGACCGACGCGGTCCGGTCGACCGGCGCCACGCAACTTGTCGCCGCACAGGCTTTTCACGACGCGCTCGGCTTTCAGGGGTTTGGTGCGGACTCCTACCTGAACGACGCTAACCTGCTCTACGAGTTTCACCCCTACTTCAACCTTGCTGTCACCGACGCCCAGCGCAACGCCGCCTTCGGCTTCCTCAGCGCCACCTTCCCGGTCTACGCCGGCGAGTGGGGCCTCACGCTGGCCGACGACACCCCAGGCTGCGCTGCCGTGCCCCGCGATATTTCCGCAGCCATCGAGCTCCTGTTCGAGATCCTGAGCTATTTCGAGCTCCACAATATCTCCTGGACTGCTTACGCGTTCGAGCCTGCCAGCCTGCTCCTCGATTTCCAAACCTACGGGCCAACCCAGCTCAACAAGCTCTGGACGTGCGGTCTCCTCCTGAACCCGCAGCCGGGCATGGGCGAGCTGATCTTGCTGTGGATGACCGGCGATCCGCTCGGCTTCGGGAGCGTGAGCCGGGACCAGGTGGCGAGCGCTGCCGGCGGGCCAGCCGCCCCCGTAGCCCCCGGCGCCATTGTTTCCCTCTACGGCTTCCTCTTCGGACCGGCCACGAACTTTTCCGCCGGGTTCGATGCCTCCGGCCGCTTGCCTACGACCCTGGGCGAGGTGCAAGTGCTCTTCGACGGCGTCCCGGCCCCGCTCTTTTACGTGGGACCCTTCCAGATCAATGTCCAGGCGCCCTACTCGCTGGCGGGCCAAACCAAGACGAATGTGCAGGTGCTCTTCCGGGGCATTCCATCCAATGTGGCCGCGCTCGACGTGGTCCCCGCCGTTCCAGAAATTTTCACCGGCATTGGCACCTCGCAGGCGGCGGCGTTGAATCAGGATGGCTCGATCAACGGCGCTGCCCGTCCGGCCGCGGGGGGGGAAATTGTGGTGCTGTTTGGCACTGGCGCGGGGGTGACTTCGCCGCCGGTGGACACCGGCCGGCCTTCCGGACCTCCCTACCCGCCGCCGGCGCTGCGGGTCTCGCTCGCGATCGGCGGCCGTTCGGCGGATGTCCTGTTCGCGGGTACGGCGCCCGGCTTCGTCGGACTGCTGCAGGTGAACGCCCGGGTCCCGGACGGCGTGACCGGCTTCGTGCCGGTGGTGCTTACGGTCGGCGACCGTGCGGGACGGAACCAGGCGATGATTTGGACGCGGTAGGGGGGGCTGGAAGCCCGCTCCCTGACGGTCGCGGCTTCGGCTCGTTGCGGTTGCTGAGTGGAGCGCCTTAGGCTGACTTTACAACTTGCGCAGGGCGCGCAGGCCCACACACAGGTACCGGGGAGCGCCGTCTGAGCCGCGGACTACGAAGTACTCGGCGGGGGGGCCGCTCGTCGCGGACAGCCGGTTCTCGCCGTAGCTCACGAGGGGTTGCTGCACGCCTTCCGCCTTCGCGTAAAGCGTACCGTCGCGCACTACGAGCTCGATCATGCGCCGGTTGTTGGAGTAGGCTCCGGCATAGGCGGCCATTTCCGCGGCGCTCATGGTCCGAAGAACCCTTTTCGGTTCGGCCGCCGGCTCGAGCGGCAGAAACAGCTCCACGGCCTTGGCGGCGGTCTTTGGCAGCACCGCATTGCTCTGGTTGGCCAGCAGGATGACGGCGAAATGCCGGTCCGGCGCCATACGGATTAGCGAGACATATCCGGCCCGGGTGCCGCCGTGCTCGACCCAGCGGATGCCGCGATCCTGCCGCAGCGAGAGACCGTAACCATACTGCTCCTCGCTGCCGGGAACGCGGGCCACCGGCGAGGCCAGGCGCGCCAGGACCGCGGGCGCGAGGCCTCCTCTTCCGTCCGCCTGCCCGTTGTTCAGAAAGGCGATTACAAAGTGTGCGAGGTCGTTCACGTTCGAGAACAGGGATCCCGCCGGCCAGTTACCGGCATTGTCGGGCGCGGGATGGATCACCCTGGGCTCCCCCCGGGGCGACATCTCGTGGCCTTGCGCCAGCGGATAGGTCATGGCCATAATCGGGCGGAACGTGGACCGCCGCATGCCCAGCGGCCGGAAGACGCGCTCGCTGACGGCGTCGGCGAACGGCTTGCCGCTGAGAACCTCGATCAGGTAGCCCGCTAGGTGGTAGCCCGGGTTCGAGTACGAATAGATTTCGCCCGGCGGCGCGAAGCTGAAGTCGTCCCGCCACGAGAGCACGAACCGGGCGAGGGCCGCATCATCGTGCGGCCCGTCCATGACAGCCACGTCGGTGAGCCCCGCGGTATGGCTCAGCAACTGGCTGGCGGTCACCTGGGCCACTCTGGGCGCGAGGCCCTTAATGTAAGCGCCCACGGGCTGGTTGAGATCGACCTTGTGTTCCTCGGCCAGGCTCAACAGCGCGGCCGCCGTGAACATCTTGGTGGTCGAGCCCAGGCGGAACAGCATGTCCGGCGTCACGGGCGCCCCGGTCTCGACACTCGCCACGCCGAAGCCTTTGGCGAACACGACGCGGTCCTCGCTGATGATGGCCAGAGCGGCACCGGGGGTGTGGGTCTCCCTTAGCTCTTCGAGGACCACCCGTTCGAGCGGTGCGAAATCCACCGCCAGAGCGGCTCGAGCCAGCAGGAACGCACTCAGATACCACGCTCCCCGCCAGGGGCGCTTCATGGAGCCTCTCCTCTGGGAGGCAGTATACCCCGGCGCTGCTTTCAGCGTCGCGGCAGTCAGCGTCCTGGCAGGAGCGAGATCTGCACGCCCCCCCGGATCCACCGGCCCGGCTGGGCGAGGCCCGGGAACGCTTCATAGTACGTATTGAGCAGGTTCGTCACCTGAATAAAGGGCTGCACGCGCCGGCTCTGGCCGCCTACGGTGAGATCCCACAGGCCCTTGGTGCCGTGCCAGCTGCGGTTGAACGCCCCCACGCGCGTGCGGACCAGCACGTGGCGTCCGAGGGTCCACCGCGTGGTCGCGGCGAGCGAGCTGCGCGGGAAGTTGAACACATACCGCGACGCCACCCCTGGCAGCAAATCCTGAGACGCCCGCAGGATCGTGTAGCTGATCCCCACCTCGCCCTGCCGCAGCCGCTCGCGCCAGTCCACCTCGCCGCCGTGGAAGTTCAGCCGCTGGAAATTCTGCGCCTGCCAGATCGCCGCCCCCGCCGGACGCACGAAGTCGATGCTGTCGTGCTCGCGCCGCTCGAACCAGGTGGCCCCCACGCTCATGCCGCCCGGACCCCACCAGTCGAGCCCCGCCTCGTAGGTCCAGGCGCTTTCGGGACGCAGGTTCGGGTTCCCGAGGTTCGATGGGTCGTGATAATACAGGTCGGTGTAATTCGGCGCCCGGAAGCCATGTCCCACGCTGCCGCGCGCCTTAAAGCCCTTCCCGAGCCGGACTCCCGCCGAGGCCGTCGGGCTCGATACGACTCTCCACTTTCGGTACGCTTCCTCGCGCAGCCCGGCGGTCAGCGTCACGCGGGGCGCCGGCCGCGCCTGCCACACGAAGAACGCCGACCCGCGCTCGCGGCGGTGCTGTCCGAGGTTGGTGCTGTCGATCGCTTCCGAGAGCCCTGCGGCGCCCCCGGTGAAATCGAGCCAGGTGCGGACCTCCCGGCGGTAGGTATACGAGCCGTCCCATTCCCCCGCCGTGTGGAGGTTCTGAAAAATCTGCGGCTGGTAGCGATAGAGGATGTACTGGTCCCGGTGGCGCCGGTAGGAGAACTGCACGCGGTGCCGTCCCACTGTCTGGGTCGCCGCCAGCAGGTGCGTCCCGGTTTTTTCCCACGACGGATAGTCCCCGTAGAAGCCGTTCGCTCCGAAGGGGCGGTCGTTGTAAGCAAAGAGCACGCTCGTCGAGCCCCAGTCCTGGTCGAGGAACGTCTCGGCCGCGACGGCCGTGTTCCGGAAGTCGCGCCCCTCGCGGAAGCCGGTCGAGAAGTCGCGCGCCACGCCGACGTGCTGGCCCCACCGCCCCAGCCGGAACGCCCCGGTAGCGCTCTCGCGGTTCCACCCGAAGTCGCCCAGGCCGCCGCCCAGCCGCAGCTCCGCCGTCTCCGGACGCCGCGTGATCACGTTGACCGCGCCCGCCACGGCGTCCGATCCATAGAGCGTCGAGCCACTGCCGCGCAGCACTTCCATCCGCGACACGCTCTCGAGCGGCAGCGGGAGGTCCAGGTTGTGATGCCCCGATTGCGGATCGTTCACGCGGTGCCCGTTCACCAGCACCAGCGTCTGCCCGTAGCCGCCCCCCCGGATCGACACGTCGGCCTGCGTGCCATCCACGCCGCGCTCCCGGACGTCCACCGAGGCGTCGCTCTTGAGCAGGTCGGTCAGCCACGACCCGGGCGCGGCGGCGCTCTCCACCGGGATCACCGTGATGCTGCGCTCGACTTCGTTGAGCTGCTGCGGCTCGGTCGTTCCGGTGACCACTACCGGGACCTCGACGCGCGCTCCGAGCGCCAGGGTCACGGTATCGCTCCCCGGCGCCTCCAAAGTAATGGCCAGCAGGCTGAAGCCCGCTGCCTCTACCGTGACGCGCTGGCGTCCCGCCCCGAGGCCGCAGAGCTGCGCCACCCCGGCGTCGTTGGTGCGGGCGGTCCTGCCGCTCGCGGCCCGCAGCGTAGCTCCCGCCACCGGCAGTCCCGCCGGATCGCGCACCTCGATCTCGACGCACTCCGGCCGCGCCGTGCCGGCCGCCGCCGTCAAGATCAGGAGATACCAGCACGCCCGCTGCAGCATCCGCATGGGAAGACTTCATTATCGAAGCCGTCCCGCCGTTTGCCAAGGCTTCCAAAGTGAAAACTTCCGAAGGGCTAATTCTGCTTCTGAAAACAGAACAAAGTCGTCTTTAAGTTGTTTGGTTTGGAAAACTGTCCTGCCGGCGGGTACGATATCCCGTATGCGTATCTGGCTTCTGGCGCTTTTCTTGTCTTTCTCCGCCGGGGCCGCTGCGGCGGCGCCCGAGTTCGCGGTCAAGATGCTCAATCCACCCGCCGCGCCGCTCGAGCCCGTCGTGGAACAGTTACGCCGCGCCGGGGTGAACCAGGTCTATTGCCGGTCCGATCGCCTGTTCACCGACCCGGCCACCGGACGCAACCTGCGCGAGTTCCGCAAACTCCTCGCCGCGGCGGGCATCGGCTTCCACATCATCGCCCCCGTGTTTCTCGATCCTGCGGCCATCGCCAAGGACCCCAGCCTCGCCGGGATCGGGCACCTGGGCAACCCCAGCCAGGCCCCCGGCGTCGCCTGGCTCGGCTTCGTCTGCCCGGCGCGCCCGGAGTTTCGCAAGCAGCGCCTCGACGACCTCGTCGCCAGGGTCCGCGACCTCCGCCCCGACGGCCTCAGTCTCGACTTCATCCGCTACTTCGTTTACTGGGAGCGGGTCACGCCGCGCCAGCCGGCCGCGTCCATCGAGAAGTTCTGCTTCTGCGATTACTGCCTGCGCCGCATGGAGTCGGACCTCCACCTGCGGTTTCCGGCCAGCGCCGCCACCCGCCAGGACCAAGCCGCCTGGGTGCTGGCCCATCACCGCGCCGCCTGGACGGCCTGGAAATGCGAGACGATCACGAGCATGGTCCGCGAGACCGCCCGGGCCGCCCGCGCGGTCTTGCCCGGCCTCCGCATCACGCTCCACGGGGTTCCGTGGCTCGAGAACGAGTACGACGGCGCCCGGCGCGTCGTCGCCGGCCAGGACCTGAAGCAGCTCGCCCCCTACGTGGACGTCTTCAGCCCCATGTGCTATTTCCAGATGCTGGGCCGCACCCCGGAATGGGTGCACGAGGTGGCCGCCGACTATTTCCGTCTCACGGGCCAGCCGGTGCTGCCGTCGGTCCAGGTGGGCGGCTCCCGGGAGACCCCGCTGCTTCCGGATGCCTTCCGCCGCCACGTCGCAGCCGCTCTGGAGTCCCCGTCGCGGGGGTTGAACGCTTTTAACTGGGACCGGCTGCAAGAGGACCCGGCCAAACTAGCGGTGGTGCGTCAGGCCTTGGAACGACGGGCGCTGGAACGAAGGTAGCCGCCCGGGGGGGCGATGCAGTGGTGGAGGCGGCGGGAGTTGAACCCGCGTCCGAAAAGGCTCAGACCCCAAAGAACTACGCGCGTATTCCGTTCCAAAGTGTCGGCCCCCGCCTCAGAACGGACAAGAAAGCGGTGACCCTAGCCCGATTGATCTCGGTCTGCGGCTCCGGACCGAAGCCCTCGACCTATCCCGCCAAATGACGCTCGCTAGCCCCCATGCGGGCCTAAGGGCCGGAGCGCACCACCTAGAGTCTAGGCAGCGTAGGCTAACTGCGAGTTGTTGGCAGTTATGGTTTTCCGATCGTTTTACGGGAGCTCGGAACCCGGCGCGCCTTCGGGGCGTGATTCCAGTCCGTCGAATCCGTTGCGCCCCCACTGCAGCCACTAGTCTAACATATCCAGTGCCAGTCTTTGCCCCGCTCCAGGCGGGTGCTGGAAGTAGTGGTACGCTTGAGAAGTACCCTGCCGGACGGAACAACCCTACCGGACGACGGTGAGATTGCCTTTGCCAGAACGAAACAAGACCTCTCGGTGTGTTCTGAGAACAGAACAAAAACTGCTATTTGACATTGCTCCCACAGGCGCCCGGTCGATATAATTGCGTTTCCAGTCATTTTAGTTGGGATTTGCTCCAATTTGGCGATGCAGGCTGGCCTGAAGCTCAAGCAAATTCGGGAGGAGTTGGGTCTCCGCTACCGCGAGGTGGAAGAGGCCAGCAACGCCATCGCCCAGCGTAACCACAACCCCGACTTCATTATCACGCTGAGCCGGCTCTCCGACATTGAGAACAAAGGCACCCTGCCCACCCTCTACCGCCTCTACACCCTCTGCGCCATCTATCGTTTGGACCTCCACGAGGTGCTCCACTGGTACGGCATCGAGGTGGACCGCATGCCGCAGGACGCCGCCCTCATCCACCCCGGCCGCACGCATAACCTCGCCTTTCGCGCCGACGGCAACGGGTCGGTCACGCTACCGCTCAAGCTCGATCCCGGTCTCGATCTCACCCGCACCACTTACCTCAGCCGTATGATCCAGGAGTGGGGCCGCCTGCCCCTCCTCCTGCTGGAGGGCCTGAAGGTCAAGGAGCGCCGCTACGCCTGCATCGGCACCGACGACTTCATGATGTACCCCCTGCTGCAGCCCGGCTCCCTCGTGCAAATCGATGAGACGCGGCAGGAGATCCAGCCCTCCGGCTGGGCCAACGAGTTCGAGCGGCCCATCTATTTTCTCGAGAGCCACGACGGCTACACTTGCGCCTGGTGCTCCCTGAGCGGCTCCCACCTGATTCTCCAGCCGCACACCGCCTCCCCCTGCGCTCCGCTCATGTACCTTTTTCCGGAGGAGATCGAAGTGGTGGGCCAGGTGGTGGCCGTCGCTATGCGGCTGGACTCGGTGAAGAGGGGGAAGGCTCGCCCCGCAACAAGCGCAAAATAAGCTCCAAATCCGTCACAAACAACTCCGACTCCGCCGCGGACGCGTCCACCGGCATCAGGTTGCGGTAGCTCTGCAGCTTGGTCCACGCCGCGAGTACGGTGGCGCGGTCCCCTTCGAGCGACGCCAGGTAGCTCTCCAGGTCGTCCTGCTGTTCGGCCAGCGAAAAGTTCAGCCACTCGGAGAACACCCGCCCGTGGCTCTCCCGCAACGCCTGGTCGGACTCCTCCGCGGAATACAATTGCGCCAGTCCGAAATGCTGGTACCGCCCCGTATTCGGATCCCGTAGCGACGCCAGGTAAGCGATGCGTCCTAGCGCCGTGGGAATTTGCGACAACGTCCGCGCCCACACATCCTGGATGGCGCGTTTCCGATTCGGCGGCCCTGTCTGAGTCTCTGCCATGACGCCCGGTCGGGGCCGGCCGTTCCCCAGCCCGCCACTGGTGGCATCCTACCACGCCGGGGGCTGTACCATCTCCCCAGGGTGGGGCCGTTCCATATCCGAAAATTATGACCTCCGAAGTATGTCTTCGTCGCTATAGGGTCTAGAGTGGACCCCGTAGCCGACCAACCTAGTCGGCAATAGGAGACACAATGTTCAAAAAGCTGCTCATTCTTGCCGCCCTGCTACTTCAGTTGGTGGCTTTCTCCGGTTCGATCTCGACGGCTGCGGCCGACGATCCGGAGCCCGGCTGCTTCCCTTGCGCGATGTAATTAGTCGCTGATTCTGGCGCGATTCGTGCTAATATCGCGAGTGGGGGCCGGCCTGCCCCACCCGCGATGACAGCACTGCTAGAGGCGTGGCAAGTCTTTTGGTACGTAGAGATCGCCCTGCGGGCGCTTCTGCTGGGGCGCGTTCTACAGTTGGGCCTTGCTAAGCGCTATCCAGTACTAACCACCCTGCTAGGCTTCATGACCGTGCGGTCGGTGGTGTCCGTATTTCTGCTACAAGCCGGGAAGCAGGGCATCCACAGCCCCGCCTATAGCTGGGTTTACGTAATCGGCCAACCCATCATCTGGGTGCTATATTTCCTCTTCATTCTGGAGCTATACTCCCGTATGTTGGAGGAATTCCCAGGTATTCGGCGCCTGGGGCGCTTGGTTTTGTATTCGGCGCTGGGCGTGACGACCGCGTTATGTTGCGCGCTGATCGTAGTGGACCAGCGAGCGGGCCGCGAGGCCTACCCGTTTCTCTCCTTTCTGGTTCTGCAAGAGCGTAGCGTGTTCCTGGGCCTCGGTGCGCTGATTCTCCTGCTCCTCCTCTTCGTTTCTCATTACCGCCTTTCTATCCCCCGTAACGTTTGGGTCCTGTTGGCCTGCTTTGGCGGATATTTCCTGGGCAACGCGACCCTCTTGACCCTGCGCCGGTACTTTGGCGGGGACTTCATGCCGATCCGCAATCTCGTCTCGCCCCTGCTGGTCCTTTCGGCGCTGTCCGGGGCGGTGATTTTGCTCTCCAAGGCTGGGGAGCTGGAAACCCGGCCGATGAGTAGATTGTGGAAAGGACAGGATCCCGAGTTGGAGCAAACACTGGCGTTCCAACTACGGGGCTTTAACCGAGCTTTAGGAAAGGTGCTGAATCAATGACCATGCTGATGTTGCTGCTCGGTGTAATTCTGGCAGTCGGCCTCGCGGCCGCCCTCACGATGCGGGGGCTGCTGCGCGCCACGGGCGTAATGCCGCTGGCGGAAATGGAGGCCCTGGCCGCGGGCCGCTCGGCGCTGGAGGCCTATCAGCCGATGGGACGCCTCTTCGCCCCCGAGGACTTCGCGTTCGTGACCGAGCATCCGGGAGCGTCTCCGGCGCTGTCCCGGCAGTTGCGCCGGCAGCGGGCGCGCGTTCTGCGCCTCTATCTGCGCGATTTGCGCGGGGATTTCGACCGCCTCTATGCGTTCTGCCGCTTGCTGGCGCCGCAGAGCCAGGACCCCAGCTTCGCCTCCCTCATCACCCAGCAGGCTCTGTCGTTCTATGGCCTCTGGATGGTCTTGCAGGTGCGCTGCTCGGTCGGCTGGTTCCTGCACGTCCGGGTCGATACGGTCGACCTGGTCGGCTCGCTCGAGCGGCTCCGTGAAGCGGCTCGCGCCGTGGCCATGTCCCTCGCGCCGCAGCAGTCTCCGTTGGCGGCCGGCGCGGCTGTCTAGCGGCGCGGCGCCTTTCGCGGGGGAGTCTGTGGCGGGGGTGTGCGTGGGGGAGATGCCCGCGCCTCTTTGCTATAATCACAAGGACGGCTTCGGGAGGCGGGTGTCTCACTGGCCCCCCTGAAGCCGTCGCGCTTTGAGCGGCCATGTTCGATAGTCTCACCGAAAAACTCCAGCGGGTTTTTAAGAACCTCCGCGGCGAGGGGAAGCTCACCGAAGCCAATCTCCAGGACGCCTTGCGCGAGATCCGCCTGGC
>JBGPDC010000099.1:0-20405 GCA_041482115.1 Terriglobia bacterium
GGATTTTCGAGACGCCTCCGCGGAAACGACGCCGGAAGACGAGCCGCTGCTGCACCTGGCCCAGCAGAGAATACAAGAACTGAACGAAAAGTACCGGGGCGCGAGAAGTGACGTGTTCTTCCTCTTTCATCGCCCGCGCCGGTGGAATCCCGGCGAGCGCCTGTGGATGGGCTACGAGCGCAAGCGCGGGAAGCTGGCGGACTTAAACTCCCTGCTGCTGGGCGGCGCGACGGACCGCTTCTCCCTAGTCGTCGGCGAGACGGCTGGCTTGCGGGGCGTGAAGTACGTGATCACCCTCGACGTGGATACGCAGCTACCCCGCGATGCGGCGCGGCAATTAGTGGGCAGCCTGGCGCACCCCTTGAATCGCGCGCGGTACGACGAAGGGCAGCAGCGGGTCTGCGAGGGCTACGGCATCCTGCAGCCGCGCATGGCCGCGAGCCTCCCCGGCACGAACCGGTCGAGGTATGCGCGATTTTTCGGGAGCGAGCCCGGTATTGATCCCTATACGCGCGCCGTCTCCGACGTGTACCAGGACCTCTTCCGGGAAGGCTCGTTCATCGGCAAGGGAATCTATGACGTCGAGGCGTTCGAACGGGCCCTGCAGGGGCGCTTCCCCGAGAACCGGATTCTTAGTCATGATCTGCTGGAGGGATGCTACGCACGGTCGGGGCTGTTGAGTGACGTGCAGTTGTATGAGGAGTACCCGGGCAGCTACAGCGCCGACGTGAGCCGCCGCCACCGCTGGATTCGCGGCGATTGGCAGATTGCGCGGTGGCTGCTGCCCGGCGTTCCCGGCCCCGGCGCCGCCGTCCCCGGCGGACGTGCTCTGAGGAACCGGATTTCAGGTCTCTCCCGCTGGAAGATCTTTGACAATCTGCGGCGCAGTCTCACGCCCGCGGCATTGACACTGCTGTTGCTGCTGGGCTGGACCGTGCTGTCACCGGCGTGGTTTTGGACGCTTTGGGTGCTCGGAATCCTCCTGGTTCCCCCTGGGATTGCCTCGCTACTGGACCTGCTTTCGAAGCCGGAGGAGGTACTCTGGGGGCAGCACCTGGCGGCCACCCTCCGCTCCACCGGCCGGCATTTCATCCAGGCCGTATTTGCGCTCGCGTGCTTGCCGTACGAGGCGTATTTCAGTCTCGATGCGATCGTCCGTACGCTGGGGCGCCTGCTGGTGACGCACCAGCGGCTTCTCGAATGGAATCCGTCGGGCGGTACGCCGGGCCACCGCGGTCCAGCCGCATCTTATCGAACCATGTGGATAGGCCCGGTGCTGGCCGCGGCGGCGCTGTTCTACCTGGCACAGGCGAGGCCCAACGTGCTGGTGGTCGCCGGGCCGCTACTCGGACTGTGGCTCGCCTCCCCCGCTATCGCCTGGTGGATCAGCCGGCCGCTGGCTTTCCGTGCAGCCAGGCTGACCGCCGACCAGACCCTCTTCCTCCGGAGAATGTCCCGCAAGACCTGGGCGTTCTTCGAGACTTTCGTCGGCCCGGAGGATCACTGGCTGCCGCCGGACAATTACCAGGAGCGTCCGGTGGCCGGCGTCGCCCACCGCACCTCCCCCACCAACCTGGGGCTGGCGCTGCTGGCGAACTTGTCGGCGCACGATTTCGGCTACCTTTCGACCGGACAGCTCCTCGAGCGCACCGCCCAGGCCTTCGACACCATGGGAGTCTTGGAGCGCCACCGAGGGCACTTTTACAACTGGTACGACACGCTGTCTCTGAAGCCGCTGCCGCCTCTATATGTTTCAACGGTAGACAGCGGAAACCTCGTGGGACACCTGCTGACGCTGCGGCCCGGACTACTCGCGCTCCCCGAGCAAAGGGTCCTGGAGACGCGATTCTTTGACGGGCTCAGCGACACCCTGGATATTCTGGTTGCGGCCGCTGGAGCCGCCGCTCCAGCGCCGGTCGCTGGCCTTCAAGAGCAGGTGGCGCTGGCGTCGGCTTCCCCACCCACGACCCTCGCGGCCGCGCGAGCGTGCCTGGAACGGCTGGCAACGTGCGCCGCGGACGTGACCGCCAGCTACGATGCCGCCCCCGAGAGCCAGTGCAAGTGGTGGGCGGGCGCCGTCGCCCGGCAATGCCAGGCCGCCCTCGCTGACCTGCCGGAGGGTTGCGACTTTCCGGGCCTGGACGGGATTCCCACGCTGCGAGAACTGGCCCGGGGCGAGCGGGACTCGGCCGGCCGCCGCCGCGCCACCGAGCAGATTGCCGCAATCGAACGTCTGGCCGCGCAAGCCGGCGAATTCGCCCGCCTCGAGTACGACTTCCTGTTTGACAAGGGGCGTTGCCTGCTGGCGATTGGCTACAACGTCGCGGAGCGACGCCGGGACTCGAGTTTCTACGACCTGCTGGCTTCAGAAGCGAGATTCTGTACCTTCGTGGCGATAGCACAAGGGGAACTGCCGCAGGATAGCTGGTTCGCGCTGGCGCGCCTGCTCACGACGGCCGGCGGCGAGCCAGTCCTGCTTTCGTGGAGCGGCTCGATGTTCGAATACTTGATGCCCCTCCTGGTGATGCCGACCTACGAAAATACGCTGCTCGACCAGACCTGCCGAGCCGCCGTGAAGAGGCAGATCGAGTATGGGCGGCAGCGGGGCGTGCCGTGGGGGATCTCAGAGTCCGGCTACAACACGGTGGACGCGCATCTGGCTTATCAGTACCGCGCGTTTGGAGTGCCCGGCCTCGGCCTCAAGCGCGGGCTCGCCGAGGATCTGGTGATTGCGCCCTATGCCTCGGCGCTCGCTCTCCTGGTAGCACCCGAAGAGGCCTGCCAGAATCTGCAGCGGCTCGCGGCGGAGGGGTCGGAGGGGCAATACGGCTTCTATGAAGCCATCGATTACACTCCTTCGCGTCTGCCGCGCGGGCAGTCGAGCGCCGTGATCCGGTCCTTCATGGCGCACCACCAGGGAATGACCTTCCTTTCGCTGGCGCACGTGCTCCTGGACGGTCCGATGCAGAAGCGCTGGGAGTCGGATCCGTTGTTCCAGGCGACCACCCTGTTACTGCAGGAGCGGGTTCCCAAGGCCACGACGTTCCATCCGCAGCCGGCCGAACTCCCCCACCTGCGCGGCGCCGCCGCAGGTACGGAGACGGCCGTGCGCGCTTACAGCAGCGCGGACACGCCGAGTCCGGAAGTGCAATTGCTGTCGAATGGCCGCTACCACGTGATGGTCACGAATGCCGGAGGCGGATACAGCCGCTGGAAGGACACCGCCGTCACGCGCTGGCGGGAAGACACGACCTGCGATAACTGGGGCGCCTTCTGTTACCTGCGCGACGTGGCGACGGGGCAGTTCTGGTCTACCGCCTATCAGCCCACGCTCCAGCCGGCGGAGCACTGCGAGGCGATTTTCGCAGACGCGCGGGCGGAGTTTCGCTGCCGCCATCACGAGCTCGATACGCACACCGAGATCGCCGTGTCGCCCGAGGACGACATCGAGCTGCGCCGCATCACCCTCACCAACCACTCTAAGGTGCGCCGGACGCTCTACATCACGAGTTACGCGGAAGTCGTTCTGGCGCCGCCCGCCGCCGACAGCCTGCATCCGGCGTTCAGTAATCTCTTTGTGCAGACCGAGGTCCTCCGCCCGCAACGGGCGATCCTCTGTACCCGCCGGCCCCGTTCCGTCGACGAACACACGCCCTGGATGTTTCACCTGCTGGCGGTGCACGGGGCGGACTTGGGAGAAGACTCCTTCGAGACCGATCGCCTGCGCTTCATCGGCCGTGGAAATACCACCGCCAATCCGCAAGCGCTGCGGGATTCAGGCGCGCTCTCCGGCACCGAGGGCTCGGTGCTCGATCCGATTGTCGCGATCCGGCATCGGATCACGCTCGATCCGGAGGAGTCCGCCACGATCAATCTGGTCTTCGGCATCGCCGACACGCGCGAGCAGTGCCTGGGCTTGATCGAGAAATACCAGGATCGGCATTTGGCGGATCGCGTTTTCGACCTGGCGTGGACCCATAGCCAGGTGGTCTTGCGACAGCTCAACGCCACCGAGGCGGACGCGCAACTCTATGGCCGGCTGGCCAGCTCCGTAATCTACGCCCATTCCTTACGGCGCGCCGAACCGAGCGCCCTGCTTCAGAACCGGCGCGGGCAATCCGGCCTATGGGGCTACGCCATTTCCGGCGACTTGCCGATCGTGCTGCTGCAGATCGCCGATCCGGCCAATATCGAGCTGGTGCGCCAGCTCGTACAGGCCCACGCCTACTGGCGCCTCAAGGGACTGGCTGTCGATCTGGTGATCTGGAACGAAGACCACTCCGGCTACCGGCAGGCACTCCACGAGCAAATCATGGGGCTGATTGCCGCCGGCGTGGAGGCCAACGTGGCCGACCGGCCGGGTGGCATTTTCGTCAGACCGGCGGACCAGATTTCGGTCGAGGACCGCATTCTCTTCCAATCCGTGGCTCGCGCCATCCTGACCGACAGCCAGGGGGCGCTGGTGGACCAGGTCAACCAGCGTGGCCCGGTGGAAGCCCCGGTCCCGCGCCTGAAACCGATTCACACTCCTCGCGCCGAGTCTGCCCCAGCCGCCGCCGTGACTCGCGGCGAGCTGCTCTTTTTCAACGGCCTCGGCGGCTTCACCCCGGATGGGCGCGAGTATATAGTTACCACCACGTCCGAACAGGTGACTCCCGCGCCGTGGGTGAATGTGCTGGCGAACCCGCACTTCGGAACCGTCGTCTCCGAGAGCGGCGGGGCCTGCACCTGGAGGGAGAATGCCCACGAGTTCCGGCTCACTCCCTGGGGCAACGATCCCGTGAGCGACTCGAGCGGAGAAGCCCTGTATCTGCGCGACGAAGAGAGCGGCCACTTCTGGTCTCCGACGCCGCTGCCCTGCGGTGGAACGACGCCCTACGTCACCCGGCACGGGTTCGGCTACAGCGTCTTCGAGCATACCGAGAGCGGCATTCGCTCCGAAGTGTGGATTTACGTGGCCCTGGACGCACCCGTCAAGTTCATGGTGCTCAAGGTGCGAAACGAGTCGGGCCGCGCCCGCCGGCTCTCGGCCACGGGTTATGTCGAATGGGTGCTGGGCGACCTGCGGCCGAGATCGGCCATGCACGTGATCACCGCGAAGGACGCGAATACCGGGGCGCTCTTCGCGCGGAACCCTTACAACACGGAGTTCGCCGGCCGGGTGGGCTTCTTCGACGTAGACGACGCCCGCCGGACCGTCAGCGGCGATCGGACGGAATTTCTGGGGCGTAACGGCACGCTTCGGAATCCGGCTGCGCTCGGCCGTGCGCGGCTGTCCGGCCGGGTGGGGGCCGCGCTCGACCCCTGTGCGGCGCTGCAGGTTCCCTTCGAGCTGGCCGACGGTCAAGAGTGTGAGATCATCTTTACCCTCGGCGCGGGGCGTGACGCCGGCGATGCGAGCCACCTCGTGCAGCGCTTCCGGGGAGAAGCTGCCGCCCGCGAGGCGCTGGAGGCGGTCTGGCAATACTGGAAGCACACCCTGGGCGCCGTCTATGTGGAAACACCCGACCCCGCGCTCAACCTCCTGACCAACGGCTGGCTGCTCTACCAAACCCTGGCGTGCCGCCTTTGGGCGCGGAGCGGATATTACCAGCCGGGGGGCGCCTTTGGTTTCCGCGACCAGTTGCAAGACGTTATGGCGCTCCTTCATACCGAGCCGCGCCTGGTACGCGAACACCTGCTGCTTTCCGCCTCCCGGCAGTTCCCGGAGGGGGATGTCCAGCATTGGTGGCATCCCCCCTCGGGCCGGGGTGTGCGCACCCATTGTTCCGATGATTTCCTCTGGCTGCCGCTGGCCACGTGCCGCTACGTCTCCATGACCGGGGATACGGGGGTGCTGGATGAACCGATCCATTTCATCACGGGCCACCCGGTAAGCGCCGAGTCGGATTCGTATTACGATCTGCCCGGCCGCTCGGAAGAGACGGCGACGTTGTACGAACACTGCGTCCGAGCCATCTCGAGGGGCCTCCGGTTTGGGGCGCGGGGCCTGCCGCTCATGGGCTCCGGCGACTGGAACGACGGCATGAACATGGTGGGCGCAGGCGGCCAAGGCGAAAGTGTTTGGTTGGGATTCTTTCTTTATGAAGTGCTCAGGCGGTTCACGGAGGTGGCGCGCCTGCAGGGAGATGACTCCTTCGCCGAGCGTTGCGAGCGGGAGGCGGCGCAGGTGCGCCAGACTATCGGGCAAAATGGGTGGGATGGCGAGTGGTACCGCCGCGCTTACTTCGACGACGGCTCACCGCTCGGGTCCACGAGTAACCCCGAATGCCAGATTGATTCGATTGCCCAAAGCTGGGCGGTTTTATCCGGTGCGGGCGATCCCGAGCGCTCGCGCCAGGCCCTGGAAGCCGTGGACCGGCGCCTCGTTCGCCGGGACCACGCGCTGATCCAGCTCCTGGATCCGCCGTTCGATAAATCCAGCCTGAATCCGGGCTACATCAAGGGCTATGTCCCGGGCGTGAGGGAGAATGGCGGGCAGTACACTCACGCCGCGATCTGGGCGGCGATGGCGTTCGCTGCCTTGGGTGACAATAGACGCGCCTGGGAACTCTTTGCGATGATCAACCCGGTAAATCATGCGGGATCGCCGGAGGCGATTGCCACTTACAAAGTGGAGCCGTACGTGGTGGCGGCCGATGTCTATGCCCTCTCACCGCACACCGGCCGTGGGGGCTGGACGTGGTACACGGGCTCGGCCGGATGGATGTACCGGCTGATCGTGGAATCGCTCTTGGGGCTGCGGCTGGAGGTAGACAAGCTGCACTTTACGCCGTGCCTGCCGGCGGCTTGGGAAGGATTCAAGATGCACTACCGGTATCGGGAGACTGTCTACCATATCGCCATCACCCAAACCCCCGGCGGAGGAGGTCCCCGGGCGGTGATCGTTGATGGCGTAGAGCAACAGGGCCAGGCGATTTCTCTAGTTGACGACCGGCAAGAACACTCGGTCGAGGTGAGAATTCCCCCCACCACAAGAGTTGACTGACCGCGCGTCCTTCTTGTCGGGTTCATCGGGTCCATAAGGATGTCTAACAGGAACCGCGACAGGGAGTTCGTATGGTAGGCGTCAGGTTCTGTGTGACCGCCAAAGAACGCACGTCGAGCGACACCAGTTCCTGGATCGAGCGGGTGCGGTCGGGAACGCTGACAGTCCCCTTTTAATGGCTGGACAAAGTAACACTGGGGCATGTGCCTTTCTGGAGCGCTCGGGCGCAACAAGACACGTTGAATGGAATAGCGATTAGTTTTCTCTACGATGCTTCGGGGAAATTTGCCGAACCCACGGAGAACCAGGCACTTACAGGTGTCGCTGTCTTGGGAAGTGCCTCGTGTTCCTTTCGTGTAGCGCTCGGGGAGCCAAACCTCCGCCGTCGAACGCCATCAGGCTCTACACCAACAACGGGGGCGGACCGGAATCCCAAACCAGTCTTTTGCCACCCTCCTCAGCGAGCCGTGGCCTGCAAATCGTTGATTAGTTTCTGGATCACGGCTGGTTCCGGGTCGGCCTCTGCCACGGCGCGCAGATATTGCAGGCGCTGCCCCGGCTCCGTGCCGGGGAGAGGAATACTCTTCCCGGCGTGAAGAACCCTCGTCCCCTGGCCGTCGATCACCAGACAAGCCGGCGGCCGTCCGTAGAAGCGGCCGAGCCCGATATCAATATTTACGACCCGCGAACCGAACCGGGGAAGAATCGCGGAACGGGTCACGGTGTGCGCTATTACGATGCGCCGGACCCGGAAGGTCCGCAGGACCGCGTTGACGTGCGGACTCAGTTTGCGCTCATCATCTTCCGCGAGTCCGCGATACCACAAGGGGCCGTCCAGTTGCGGGATCAGGCCCTCAAACTTGGAGGGATGCAACAGCTCGGCGCGGATGGTCCGATTGATCTTGGAGATGGAGAGCGGCAGCACCGCGGGCGATATGCCACCGTGGACGAAGAGCGTCTCATTGATACGCAGGACCGTATTGTGCAAACGAATCCAGGAGCCGTAGGCGCCATCGGGCGCGAAAGCCCGCCGCAGCTCTATGAAGCCGGGCGGGTGTTCCTGGAGCCAGCGCTGCCGGTACGCCTCGAGATCGGCCGCGGTCGGAGTGCCGCCTGCGCTCGAGGGCCGGCTTGCCAATTCCTCTTGCCAAGCCTGCTCGCGGAGGTTCTCGGAATCCGGGGTGGCGAATTCGGCATATTCCTCCGGAGTAAGATTCCGCATATCGCCATACATCGGCATAGCGTCGTGGTTTCCGATCAGGGCGTGAGCGCGGCCTCCGGCGGCGGCGGCCTGCTTCTCGAGCTTCATCAGAAGATCGAAAACCTGCCGGGTTTGAGGACCTCGTCCCGGCACATCGCCGAGCTGGACCAGGTGCGCGCGGCCTCCGCTCCAGTCCGCGTGGGTGTCGAGGAGGCCGGCCATCTGGAGGGTCTTGACGAACGCGTCGCAATCCCCATGCACGTCGCCCACGGCGACCGTGCGCGCTACGTTGTCCCACTGGTCCTGGGGCTCGTCCTGAGCGAGGAGAGCGGTCCCGGGAAGCGACATGAGAATCGCCCGCCGGGAGAGTCTGGCGAGGCTTGGCGTAGATAGCACGCTTCGCATGTCACTCCGCGCAGGCGAGGCTCAGCCAGCGCCACACGCCCTTCTGCTTCTCGAAGAAAACGCGGTACTCGGCAGGACTGTACACGTCCCGGGCAGCTACAAACCCGGATTCGCCCGCCGATGTGATCACCGCTACCCAGGCCTCGCGCTCCAGACGCACCGGAACGGCCAGGTCCTGCGCCGTGCGAACAATGTCGTGGGAGAGGTGCGCCACAACTGCGGAGGACTCGTCCGGAGAACGGCGAACCGCCACCTGGTCCCGGATCACGACGACATGGGACAGCGGATCGAGGTCCACGGGGAATTGCGTATAAACGTAAGGTATACAGAACAAGGTCCGCGAATAGAAGGTGCCGCCCAGCGCGAGCAGCCGCTCGAGGAGAGGCCAGAGTTCACTCGACTCCAGCTCGGGCTGCCACACGCTTTGGAACGCGGCCGGGCCTTTCCCGGCGTCGAAGCCCACGCGGAACGTGGGGCCCATCAAAGAGAGAAGAGCCGGGGCGTCCTTTTTGGAAACGATATTGCGCAGGCGCGTGAGCAGGGTGGCCAACGCCCGGTCCTTCGGCTGGACAGGAGGCGGAGTGAGCTTGCGTGACTCCGCGGCGGCGAACGCTCGTGAACCGGCCGCGAGGGAGAACACGGCCTGAAGCAGGGAACGGCGGCTGGGGAAAGGGGGCTCGCGAGGTGGACCTGGCACGTTAGGGAAACAATACAGCCTTTTCACCCTTTTCGGCCACCCGCGCCGCAAAGAACGCCACGATCTTGTCCCGGCGGGCCAGAAGCGCTTCGATCTCCTTCGGAGTCAGGTTCCCGTCTACGGCCTTCGAAACGTCGGCGGCGGTCAGTCGCTTCATCGCGTCCAGGAGGCGCCGGCTGCAGCGGTTGAGATTAGCCGGATTCCGGATTCCCGAGTACGGCACGAAAGAACGCGTGTGATCGATCAGCACCAGCTTCCAGTCATCGGTGATCAGCAGATTACTGAGGTTCCGGTCGATGTTGATGATGAGCTCATCGAACACGCGGCCGGTCTCGACCTGGCGCTCAAAGGCCTCCTTATCGGGAGCCTCCAGTTCTTTACGCCGGCGCTCTACCTCCTCCATGGCTACCCGGTCCGCCCACCAGGTGAAGGCCGCGGGCTTCCCCTGGTAGCGCCGCAGGACGGTGACCGGCACCATGTGCATCCCGAGGAGCCGGTCGATCTTGTAGGCGGCGACGTTAAACTTCCACGAGTCACGCATCGGGAGGCGCGTGCCGTCCCTGCCGAAGAAGTCCGGCATGTCAAGCTCGACACGCTGGATCTGAGCGTCGTGAGTGCCCTGGTCGTTGGCGAGTTTGGCCCTTAAGGGATGAGTGACGCCATGGCTGATGCCCGTTACGGAGACGACGCGCGCGGCGGCCAGAAATTGTTCCTTCTGCTGGTCGGAGAGAGTCGCAAGACTCCCGGAGTCCGCGGACCAGAGACGCAAGCCCACTACCAGCAGAAGGGTGCATCGAGCGACCCATCTTGTCATGGAATTTTTTCCAGAAGCTCGCGCTCCGCGGCCGGGCCGTAGTAACCCGTCCTGGTCCGCACCGTGAGGCGCCGATGTTTGGGGTCCTTGACGCTCACCTGGACCTTGTGAAACGAGGCGTCCTGGGGTTGTTCGGCAGGCGCGTAGACCAGCATGTACTGGTTTCGCAAATCGCGGGCGATCGATTCGCAGAGTCCCGCCACTTCCTCCACCTTCTGCGGGAAGAAAGAGACGCCGCCCGTCTCGTTAGCCAGGCGGCGAAGGTTCCCAGGATTGGCATCGCCGTCGTTGGGATCGTACAGGCCGATGGCGTAAAACAGGGCGCCCGAGACGCCGGCCGCGTTCGTCACATCCCGAAAGCGCTTCTTGCTGGCATTGTCGCCGCCATCGCTGATGACTACCAGCGCCTTCTTGGTCAGATTCGATTTTTGCAAGTGGCGCAACCCGGCGAAGATTGCGTCGTAGAGAGCGGTCTTGCCTTCGGTCGTGAGACGGTCGAGCGCGCGTCCCAGGGCCACGCGGTCGGAGGTGAAGGGAACCTGCGGCGGCAGCCCGAACTGGACATCGTCGTTGAAATGCACGACGAACATTTCGTCCTGGGGATTGCTGGTTCGGATGAACGCTTTGGCGGCGGCGACCATCTCGCCGCGCTTATTCATCATGCTCTGGCTGTTGTCGACGATGAGACCGATGGAGGCCGGCACATCCTCGCGCTTAAACTCCCGGATCTCTTGAATGCGGCCGTCGTCCTTCACCGTGAAATCCGCCTGCTGGAGGTCGCCCACCAGGGAGCCGGCTTTCACGTCGCGTACGGTCGCATAAAGCACTACGCGCCGGACGTCCACGGAAATGGTAACGTCGCCGCCCGGTTCCTGGGATTGGGCCTGGAGGGCTGGCACGCAGGCGAGCGCGGCGCCGAGAAGGAGTATCCCGGAGAACGCGGCGTCGGGGCGGCGAGACGTCATAAGGAGCGCGCTATCTCTGCTGTGCTACCGTCGTCCGCCCGGCCAGTTTCTCGCGCGTCGCGGCGTCGGGAAGCGCCCGAACCACGAAGCGCTGGGGGGCGCTGCCGACGTACTCGAATGGAAAACACGTAATCAGCGTGACCGCCGGACCGTGAGAAGGGTCCAGGACATAAATATTGTCCGGCGTGAACAACCGGATCCACTCCACCTGATAACGGAACTCCTCCGCGCCAGTCTGGATGGTGATGACATCGCCGCGGCGTATCCATTCCAGTTTCCGGAAATGGGTGTTGCGGTGTCCGGCAATGCCAATATTCCCCATTTCGCCGGGCAGGGCCGTATACTCCACGTGACCAATACTCTTGTCGAGCGTGCGGTCATCCGAGCCCTCGAGCAGCACCCAGGAGAGCCCCAGCCGCTCGATCTCGAATTTGGCCAGCACGGCGCCCGCGCCGGGCCGGGCAGGATTTCCGGGCCGGGCCCGCGCTCCCGGGACGATCGTTTCGGCCGGCAGCCGCGCGGAGGTGGCCGTCGCGGCGCCGGCCGCCTGTACGGCGGCAGTATGGTTTCTTTCGACCTGGCGAGATCCCGACCATTGAACCATTTCAGACTCCACGGTCACGAATAACGGCCAGCCGACCAGAATAAGACCGGCCACCAGCAGAAGCACGGACAGGCCAGTAAGGGCCGATCCCACGCCGCGTGCCACGCTGCCTCGCAAGATTACCTTCATAAGAAGATGGTACCGGGCGAGCCGAATTGCTCCGGCCCGCCCGATCCGCCAGCTACTGGCATCGATCTTACCGCAAGCGGCTACGCAGATAACGGCTGGCAGCCGAAGCTCCCAGCAGCAAACCGCCCAAGCCGGTCATCAAGAAGATGGGCGAAGACGACCTGGGAAGCCTTTGGGGAGCAGGAGCGGCGGCATCCGCCGTAGTCGCAGGAGAGGACTCGCGCACGGCCTGACCATCCACGCCGGCGGTATCCTGGGCATCCTGCTTCTCCAACTGGGTAACCTGGTAGGGAGTTTCCGCCTTGGAAGGCTGCACGATCACCACGTTCTCGGTGGTCCGCAGGACTTCCTCGGGGGCGGCATCGGCCTTCGGCGGAGTCGCCGTGGTGAAAGCCGGAACCGACTGGGAGGTCGCGGTGGCGATCTCGATGGCCTTAGCCTTGGGATAGATAAAACGCTGGCCAAAGTTGTCGCCTGGATAGAACCACGACTTGAGAGGCGCCGGACCGCCGCCCCGCGGCGTCTCACTGAAGTACATGACGGTCTTGCTCGTCGCGTTCAGGCGGTAGTCGGGAATGGCGAGAATCGTCGCGTAAACGTGATTCTCCCGAGGATTCGTCACCTGGACGATGTGGCGGTTCGATTGGGAATCGAGCAGCCGGAAAACGTACGTGCCGGCCGGTAAGGAGGCGCCGGGTACTTGCACCGCAGTGCTGAAGGTCACCCGCGTTTTCTTGTTCCAAGTGTCCGCTGCGGCGGTGGAAGCCAGCACCGCAGCAACAGCAGCGGCGCACAGAATTGTCTTTACTTGCATGAGCTTATCTCCTTTTTTCTCAGACCAGGATGGCGCATCTTTTTCTTTTGTTTCTCAAGCTTGCGAACGCGTTGCACTTTTGCGCCAAACCGATGACGAACTGCCATTACACTTCACCCAGTGAGGCGGCTCCCTTGGTCATCTTCCAGGAATCCGGGCGTACCGCGACACCGCCAACGCATCACCGGATCGCGGGGGTGGGTGCTCTCCACGAGTTTGCAACTGGCGCTCGTCCACCATGCCTGCAAACGGGGGGCCGTTCTCCCCCACGTCGACGTCTGCCTTAACTGCTTGCAATCTTTCTCTTGGATTCCCATTATAGGTCTTTGGTTGCATGCAATGTACTTTTTGCTCCTGGTGGGGCGGCCGGAGAGCACTTTTTGCCAGCCGAATGCCGGGATTCTCGCCTCCAACCGAATGCCTTTCCCTCAGGCCACTCGGCGCCCTCCGCTAGCAGTGCCATCGCTCCCGGCTGGGGCGCAGCACAGGGATTCCCTGACTGTCGGCGGTCACTTGACCACATGCAGCCGCTCTTCCACCCGGACTCCTTCTCCCTACTGCGAAGCGAAGCTGTAGAATGAAGGAGCTGCTACCGGGGCATACCCAGTCGTTACCCAACGGTGATTTCTGCCAGTGGAAGTCCGTGCCTGGGCGCCACCGCACCGGCCCGTGACGACGAGGCGAGGGAGAGGAGCTTGATGAACACCAGCGAAGAGGCGCGGGAAGCCAGCCACGTCCTGACTTTGGAGGAAATCGGCAATCTCGCGCAAGAGGGTGGCAAGCCGGCCGAGACCCTCATGAACGTGGTCGCTTTGATCGCCCGGCGGTTTCGGACCGAGGTTTGCTCCGCCTATTTGCTCGAACCGGATCGCGCCAACCTGGTGCTGGCCGCGACCGTCGGACTCCGCCGGGAATGTATTGGCACCCTGCGCCTGGCGCTGCACGAAGGTCTGACCGGCCTGGTGGCGGAGCAAGTTCGCCCCGTGTCTGTGGAGCAGGTAAAAACCCATCCCCGCTTCAAGTACTTCCAGGAAGCCGGCGAAGATCCCTACCAATCTTTCCTCGGGGTTCCGCTCATCGATCGCGGCGTGCTGCAGGGCGTCCTGGTCGTGCAGACCGCCGAGGCGCGGATCTTCCGAGAGGACGAAATCCGCATGCTGGCGGAGGCCGCCGCCGAGGTCGCGCCGGTGGTCAGCGAGGCCCGCACTCTCGATCGCTTCATCGCCCCCGCCCAAGAGCGCCTCTGGGCGCTGGCCCGCAACCTGTGGTGGAGCTGGGATCACGATTCCACCAGCCTGTTCCGCGACCTCCATCCGGCGGGCTTCCGGCAGGCCAGCAAGAACCCCGTCTCGCTGCTGACGGAGCTTCCGCTCGAGGAGATCGAGCGCCGGGCGCGGGAGCTCGTGCTGCACAGCCGGATCAACTACGCCTACCGGCGCCAGCAAGAGTATCTCAAGGCGGACCGAACCTGGGGCGCGCAGCATGCCGGTATTCTGAGGTCCCGGCCGGTCGCGTATTTTTCCGCCGAGTTCGGGATGCACGAGTCGATCCCCATCTATTCCGGCGGCTTGGGCGTGCTGTCGGGCGATCACATCAAGAGCGCCTCCGACCTGGCGATCCCCTTGGTAGGCGTCGGCTTGTTTTACAGCCAGGGCTATTTCCGGCAGCGGCTCGACCGGAACGGCTGGCAGCAGGAAGATTACCTCCAGGTGGATGTCAACCAGATGCCGATGGAACCCGCCATCGGGACCGACGGCGTACCAGTCGCGGTCGAGATCGAAACACGGAGCGGGTCGATCCGTGCCAAAGTGTGGCGCGTAAAAGTAGGGCGCTGCGATCTGCTGCTTCTCGATTCGAACGTGGAGGGGAACGCTCCCGAGGACCGCGACACGACTTCGCGCCTGTACGGCGGCGACGGCCGCATCCGCATCCGCCAGGAATTGCTGCTGGGGGTGGGAGGGTTCCGGGCTTTGAAGGCGATGGGCATTACTCCCGGCGTGCTGCACCTGAACGAAGGACACAGCGGCTTTGCGGTGCTCGAAGCGATCCGCTCCCGCATGCAGGAGGAGGGCGTGGACTTCGACCGCGCCGCGCCGCGCGTTTCCCGGGAAGTGGTGTTCACCACCCACACTCCGGTACCGGCGGGCCACGATCGCTTTGACCCCGGCCTCGTCGAGGAACATCTGGGGCCCCTGCGGGAGGCGCTGGGGCTTTCCCACGAGAACCTGATGGCGCTGGGCCGCGAGAATCCGGCTAATCCCCACGAGCCTTTCTGTATGACCGTGCTGGGCCTGAGGCTGTCGCGGCGCGCCAACGCCGTGTCCTCGCTGCACGGCGAGGTCTCCCGGGCCATGTGGACGGGTCTTTATCCGGGCCGCACGGAAGACGCCGTACCCATCGGACACATCACCAACGGCGTGCATGTCCCCTCCTGGCTCGCGCCGCAGATGTTCCGCCTCTATGACCGGCACTTGGGCGCCGGCTGGCACGAGCACAGCGCCGAGGCCCGCATCTGGGAAGGGATTGAGAATGTCGATGACGGCGAGCTGTGGGAAACCCACCTCAGCTTGAAATCACGGCTGCTGGGATTTGTCCGCCACCGCGCCATCGAACAGGCGCAACGCCGCTCCGAGTCGCCGGAAGCGATCCAAAGACTCGGCCGCTTGCTGAGTCCGGATGCGCTCACCATCGGATTCGCGCGGCGCTTCGCCACCTACAAGCGGGCGAATCTGCTGCTGGCGGATATCGAGAGGCTGGCCTCCATGGTCAACGATCCCAAGCGGCCGGTCCAGTTTGTTTTCGCCGGCAAGGCGCACCCGCTCGACGAGCCTGGCAAGCGCATGCTGCAGCAGATCGCACAGCTCATGCGCGACCGGCAGTTCGCCGAGAAGTTCGTCTTCGTGGAAGACTACGACATCAATGTGGGACGTCATTTTGTGCAGGGGGTCGATGTGTGGCTCAACAATCCCCGGCGGCCACTCGAAGCCTCGGGAACCAGCGGACAGAAAGTCGTGTTAAACGGCGGCTTGAACCTCTCGGTCCTCGACGGCTGGTGGGCCGAAGCCTACGACGGCTTGAACGGTTTTGCCATCGGCACGGGCCGCACCCACTCGAATGTGGACCTGCATGACGCGCGCGACGGCGAGGATCTTTACCGGGTGCTGCGCGATGAGGTGATTCCGCTCTACTATCAGCGCGACCACGACGGCCTGCCGCGGGGCTGGATCAAGCGCATGAAGCGCACCATCCGCACCCTCGGCTGGCGGTTCAATGCCGATCGCATGGTCATGGATTACACGCTGAAATGCTACGTCCCCGCCGCGGGGGGCACCTCGAGCCACATGAGCCTGACCCTCTAGAACCCGCAGCGGACCATCTCCGCCGCAGATCTGCAGCGCTAACTTGTTGAATCTAGGGACTTGGCCTTCTCGGCCGGCCGGAACGTTAGTATAGAAGCTTACAGGAGGCTGCCGCGCTTGGGACTCGACCAATCTGATGTTTACGTGTTCATGCTGTCGGCCTTTCTCGGCCTGGAGTTGATCCGCCGTGTCTCGCCGCTGCTGCATACTCCCCTCATGTCGCTCACCAACGCCATCTCGGCCATCGCGGTGGTGGGCGCCATCCTCATCAGCGGGGAAGGGGGGGCGCCCCCGCTGAGCCGCTGGCTGGGCTTCATCGCCGTCACCGCCTCGACCACCAACATCGTGAGCGGCTTCCTCATTACCGACCGCATGCTCAAGATGTTCCGCCGCCGGGGTCCGGACAAGGCATGAACACGCCCTTCTACCAGATCGGCTATGTGATTTCGGCCGGGCTGTTCATTCTCTCGCTGAAGTGGATGAACTCGCCGGGCACGGCCCGCCGCGGCGTGATCGCCGGCGAGATTGGCATGCTGCTGGCCGTCGTCGCCACCCTGATGCGCCACGAGATCCTCAACTACCAGTGGATTTTCATAGCGTTCTTCATCGGCTCCGCGGTGGGAGTGCCCCTGGCCTACCTGATGCCGATGACGGCGGTGCCGCAGCGGACCGCGCTGTCGCACGCCTTCGGAGCCCTCGCCGCCGCGCTCGTAGGCACCGCCGAATACTTCAAGACCACGCCCCACGGCTTCACCATGGTGGCGCTCGTCTTCGAGATGCTGCTCGGCTTCCTAACTTTCACCGGCAGCCTCATGGCGTTCGGCAAGCTGCAGGAGATCCTGGCGGGGCGTCCCATCACCTATCGCAATCAGAACATCATCAACCTGTCGCTTTTCGGCCTGGCGGCCGCACTCGGCATCGCCTTGATCGCCGCACCGGAGCGGACCTATCTGTTCCCTTTCTTCGCCGGACTCTCTCTGCTGTTCGGGGTGCTGCTGCTGCTCCCCATCGGCGGGGCAGACATGCCCACGGTCATCGCGCTGCTCAACTCCTACGCCGGGCTCTCCGCGAGCGCCATGGGCTTCGCGCTGAACAACAAGCTGCTGGTCATTGCCGGCGCGCTCGACGGCTCCTCGGGGTTCATCCTCTCGATCATCATGTGCCGGGCGATGAATCGCTCGTTTACCAACGTCCTGTTCGGCGCCTTCGGCCAGGTGCAGGCTGCGGCGGCGGTACAGACGGAACAGAGGAACGTACGGAGCGCGACGCCCGAGGAGGCCGCCGAGATCCTGGAAGCCGCGCGCCTCGTGATCGTGGTTCCGGGCTACGGAATGGCCGTGGCGCAAGCGCAGCACCGGCTGCGGGAACTGTACGATCTGCTGCGCAAGCAGGGCATCGAGGTGAAGTTCGCCATCCACCCGGTCGCCGGCCGCATGCCCGGACACATGAATGTCCTGCTGGCGGAGGTCGACATCCCCTACGACGCGCTGTGCGAGATGGACGACATCAATCCGGAGTTCGCCCAGGCGGACGTGGCGCTCGTGGTCGGCGCGAACGACGTCACCAATCCGGCCGCCCGCCACGACAAGAGCAGTCCCATCTACGGCATGCCGATTCTCGACGTGGATAAGGCGCGCACGGTGATGGTGATCAAGCGCAGCCTGAACCCCGGCTTCGCGGGTATCGACAACGAGCTCTACTACCTCGACCGGACGATGATGCTGTTCGGTGACGCGAAGGCGTTCCTGGGGTCGATAGTGAAGGCGATGAGCGCCGTGAAGGCCTGAAAGCCTCCCCGGCGCTCACCTCGCGCTCTTTACGGCGCGATGTTGAGGTTAACCGGGTTACTGACCGGCTCCTGCGGCGAGGCTGGATCGGCCACCGTTAGCGCCAGCCGTCCCGACGTGGAGAGCAGCCGGGCCGGCACCGTCACCCGCAGGCTCTGCAGATCTCCTTCCGTCAGCACGCCCGCCAGCGATTCACTGCCGACCCGCGCCACCGCACCGGGCGGGAAGTTGCGCCCGCGCAGCGTCACGGTGGCATCCGCCCCGGGCCGGACCGTTGCCGGCGACACATCGAGCAGGCTCGGACCACCCGCGGTCGTGACGTTCGATCCGGCGCCGTCGACCTCGACGGTCACCTCCGGGAAGCGGCGGCGTAACGAGGCGGGGGCATTGCCGACGACCACCTGCAATCCGGCAAAGCCCGGAGAGGCACCGGCGAAGAGCACCTGGCCCTCCTGGCCGTCAAAGAGCAGCCGCACGCGGGCGGTAGAGCGCGAGAGCGGGTTCGAAGGAGCGGGCGCTCCGTTGGCCACCGGCGGATTGAGCCCTCCGAGGCCGGTCAGGTAGACCGAAACGGCCTCTCCCGTTTGGAGTGGCGCGTTCCGGCTCACGAGCGACCCGTCGCGGTGAGTGATGGATCCGGCCCCCACGCCGTTGCCCAGCGCCGAAAAGACGCCCGGCGACTGGCGGGACACCGGCACCGATATGGCGCGCGCGGCGAGTGAGCCGCTGTAGAGGTTTAACAGGGTATTCGAGCCCGCCACACCAGCCAGCTCGGCAGGAGCGACCAGGTTGATCTGTCCGGACGACGCAAAAAGCAGCGGCGCCGGTACGCCGTCCAGCAACACTCTCGCGCCACCGAGCTCGGTCGGCAGCGGGAAGCGGGAGGCCTGGGCCGTAGAAGTGGCCAGGTTCGACCCGAAAATGGTCACGATCTGGTTCGGCGCCACCGGCTGGTTGGACGCGAACGTCGCCGCGTTGACCGTGCTCGAGACCACGGCCCGTGGCGTCGCGGTGAACGACACAGTCACGCTTTGGGGGCCGTTCGGCGCATTGGAGTTGATGGTCACCACGCTGTTATAGGTCCCGGGAGCCAGCGTTTCCGCCGAGGCGCAGATGGCCGGATTGCCCGGAGCGCGGCCGGAGGCCGGCAGCATCGAAAGCCACGGGGCGCCGGTGCGGGCCGACCAATCGATGGCTCCATTGCCGAAACTGGTGAGCGCCACCGACCGGCACACGACCGCCGGAAAGCCGGTCTGGCTGGTCAGGGAAAGCTGGGTGGTATTCACAAAAAGACTCGACTCCCCCGGCCCCAGCAACGTGAGACTCGCGGGCAGATCGCGCGTAAAGCCAGAGGAAGTGATGCGCAGCGTGGCCGTGTAGGTCCCGCGGGCGAGGCCCGCGGGAACAGCCGAGACCGACAATGTCGCCGGCAGCGTGCCGGTGCTGTTTGCCGGACGCAGCCAGTCGGCGGTGGACGAGGCGGTCCAGGTGCGGTTCCCCGGACCTTCGATCTGGAGGAGCTGCCTCTCGGGGGCCGGTCCGCCTAGCGCGCTGGCGAACCGCAACGACGTGAGGTCGAGGCGGAGGCCCGGCACCAGCACGTTAAAGGTGACGACCGCTCCCTGGGAGACCCCGCCCGAATCGGTCGTAATGAATCCGTCGTGGAACCCGGACGAAAGCCCGTCGTTCGCAACCCGCACCGTTAGCGTGCCGGGAACCGTGCCGGAGGCCGGGGAGACCGCGAGCCACGGCAGACCATCCACGGTTGACGGGGAGGCCGTCCACCTGGCTCCGGCGGGCCCGGTAATCGCGATGGTTTGGGAGCCCGGCGACGCGGCGGCTTCCTCGGCGCTGAACAACATCACAAACGGGGCCAGCGATACGCCGACGCCGGTCCCGGAGTAGAGGTACTTTACCCCGGCGATCTCGGGCGGGTTGAGCGCCTCCGACTTTTCGCCGGCGGTTACGGTGGAGTGCATGACGCTGGTGGCGCAATCATCATTGTGGCCCAGGCCTAGCGAATGCCCCATCTCGTGCAACGCAATCTCTATGAAGTCCCACTCGTCTTTGGAGGGGTTGGTGTTAATCGGCAGAGCGTTGCTAAAGAAGATGTCGGCGTCCACGATATTGCCGGTCGATACCTGATATCGCACCATACTCACGGCCAGCACATCGGGCGGCAACTGCATCCGGTTAAATGCCACACTCACGCGGCCGTCTATGTCCGAGGCTTCACCATAGCCGGCGAAATTATAACGCCAGTTCGACCCAGACACCTTGCTCCACTGATCCATGGCGGAGCGCAAGGCCACATCGAAGCCGTTATTCTGGTAGTAGACGGGGTCGAAGAGGACGTTGAAGCTCGGGTCCGCCCGGCCGGTGACACCATCGAGCACCACGAAACCGCCAGCTTTGCAAGCGGTCGGCACCGTCTGTTGCGGGAGGGACCCGTCCGCAGCGAGCGCGACGAGAACACAACAATGCAGCGCAAGAAACAATCTCACGGTGAGCGCCTCGAATTTCTCCGGCTTTCTTTTTTTGCCGGGACGACTAGAACTTCATACTAATTCATGCTAATATATAGGAGTATGTCTGGAGGTCTTAATTTATGAACGAAAAATACATTAGACGATCTATTACTA
>JBGPDC010000100.1:0-19815 GCA_041482115.1 Terriglobia bacterium
ACCGCGGCATCTTCGCCATCAACGAGCTGCCCGATCTGGCGGGCAAGATCCAGGTGGGGTTGTTCAACATCATGCAGGAGGGCGACGTCCAGATCAAAGGTTACCCGCTGCGGCTGCCGCTCGACGTGCTGTTGGTCTTTACGGCCAACCCGGAAGACTACACGGCCCGGGGCAAGATCATCACGCCGCTCAAAGACCGCATCGGCAGCGAGATCCGCACCCACTATCCCGCGTCGCTCGAGCAGGGCATCGCGATCACCGAGCAGGAGGCGTGGCTCAGCCGCTCCACGACGCATGGCAGAGTGTGCGTGCCGAAGTTCATCCAAGAGGTGATCGAGTCGGTCGCTTTTTTGGCCCGCGAGGATAAGAAGGTCGACAAGCGCTCGGGCGTATCGCAGCGTCTGCCGATCACGTGCATTGAAAACGTTCTCTCGAACGCCGAGCGGCGGGCCATCCGGCACGGCGAGGGGCTGGTGGCGCCGCGCATTAGCGACGTCTACGCGGCGCTGCCGTCGCTCACGGGCAAGCTCGAGCTCGAATACGAGGGCGAAATGAAGGGCGCCGACGCGGTGGCGCGCGAGCTGATCCGCGGCGCGGTGGGCCGGGTCTACAGCAAGTATTTCGAGGGCGCCAACGTCTCCGGCATCGTGCAATGGTTCGAGCTAGGGGGGACGCTGAAGATCGCCGACGACCAGCCCTCGGCTGAGGTCGTCAAACAACTGCAAGGGATTCAAGGCTTGCTCGAGGTCGCGGGACGGCTGGCGAAAGGCCTGCCGGAGGACCCGGCGGTGCAGGCCTCGACGGCCGAGTTCGTGCTCGACGGCCTCTATGCCCACCGGCGCATCAGCCGCAACGAAGAGGTCGGGTACCTCGCGGAGGAGCGGAAGCGCGAAGGGACCCGGGACCGCGACGACTTTCCACCGCGGCCCCGCCGCCAATACAACTGATGAAGTTCATCAAGTATTCGCGCTTCACCGGCGACGACCTCGGCGTCAGCACCGAGGACCTGCTGCGTGCGCTCGCCGATTTCCTGCTGCAGAGCGGCTTCGAGCAGCAGTATATGCGCTTCAACGAGATGGGCGAGCAGACGCTCGAGGATCTCCAGGAAGCCATCCGCGAGGCGCTCGAAAACGGCAGCCTGTTCAGCGACGAGAACCTCCAGGAAATGATGGAGCGGCTGCAGGCCATGTCGCCCGAGCAGATCGAGGAACTGCTCGGGAAGCTGATGGAGAAGCTGGCCGAGGAGGGGTACATCTCGATCGGCGATCCCGACCCCGAGGGCCGCCGCAAGGTGAGCCTGAACCCGCAGGGCGGCGCGGGCGAGGGCAAGAACTCGCAGGTGCGGTTCGAGCTGACCGACAAGGGGCTCGACTTTCTGGGGTTCAAGACGCTCAAGGACCTGCTGGCTTCACTCGGCAAGTCGAGCTTCGGGCGGCACGACACGCGCGACCTGGCGACGGGGGTCGAGACCTCCGGCTCGCCGAAGCAGTACGAATTCGGGGACACGCTGAACCTCGACATCAGCCAGACCTTGTTCAACGCCATCAAGCGCGAGGGGTTGCGGATGCCGCTCGACATGGAGTACCGCGACCTGATGGTGCACCAATCGGAATACCAGAGCTCGTGCGCCACCGTGCTGATGCTCGATTGCAGCCACAGCATGATCCTCTACGGCGAGGACCGCTTCACGCCGGCGAAGAAAGTCGCTCTCGCGCTATCGCACCTGATCCGGGTGCAATACCCGGGCGATTCGCTGCACCTGGTGCTGTTCCACGATTCGGCGGAAGAGGTGCCCCTGTCGCAATTGGCGCGCGTGCAGGTGGGGCCGTTCTACACGAACACCCGCGAGGGGCTGCTGCTCGCCCAGCGCATCCTGGCGCGGCAGCGCAAGGACATGCGGCAGATCGTCATGATCACCGACGGCAAGCCCTCGGCCCTAACCCTTGAGGACGGCCGCATCTACAAGAACGCCTTCGGGCTCGACCCGCTGGTGGTCTCGCGGACGCTCGAAGAAGTACACAAGTGCAAGCGGGCGGGCATCCTGATCAACACCTTCATGCTGGCCAGCGACTACGGCCTGGTGCAGTTCGTCCAGAAGGTGACCGAGATCTGCCGCGGCAAGGCCTACTTCACCACGCCTTACAACCTGGGCCGCTACCTGCTGATGGATTACATGAACCGCAAGACGCGGACGATTCACTGAGTTTTCCGGCGCAAATTTGCGCCGGAATATAAAGGTTTTAGATTCCACTAGATGCAGGCATGACCCCTCGGTTCATGACCCTGCCCAGGCATAATAGGCGCTGCTAAACTGGAACTATGGCGACGTTGAAGCCGGGTGGTCCCGCGCCCGAGTTTAAGCTGGCGGATCTGGCGGGCAAGCAGCATTCCCTCGCGGAGCTGCGGGGGAAGGGTCCGGTGCTGGTGGCCTTCTTTAAGGTGGGGTGCCCGACCTGCCAGTACACGTTCCCGTTCCTGCAACGGCTGCGGGAGCTCGCGCCGGAGTCGAAGCTGGCCATGGTCGGGATCTCGCAGGATGATCGGAAGAAGACCGCGGCCTTCAACGCCGAGTTCGGCGTGAGGTTTCCGGTGCTGGTGGACCCCTCGGATTCCTATGCGGCCTCGAACGCTTACGGCCTGACGCACGTGCCGTCGCTGTTTCTGGTGGAACCGGACGGGCGCATTGCGCTCACGAGCGTCGGCTTTGCCAAGGTGGATCTGGAGGAGTTGGCCCGGCGCTACGCGTCGGCGGAGTTGTTTCACCCCGACGAGCAGATCCAGGCCTTCCGGGCCGGTTGAGGGTCGAAGAATTAGGCTCCGGTCGGAGCCTGGCAGGTCACGCGATGGCGAAGGACACGCGAAGACGCCGGAAGGAGTTTCGGCTCACCAAAGAAGTCAAGAAGCTGGCGCGGGAGCGCATCGGGGCGGTGCCGGCCGGCCGCACGATACAGCCCGCGACTGCAAGCGGCAAGAAACCCAAGCATCCCAAAAAAGCCAAGGAGCAGTGGCTGGAAGGCTAAGCCGCCGCTACGACCCGCTCGGCCCGGTAGCGGCGCTCGAACTCGGCGCGGGTAGCGAAGCTGTGCAGGTCGAGGGCGCGGTCAATGGCCAGGATGCCGTCGAGGTGATCGAGCTCGTGCTGCAGCAGCTCGGAGAAGTCGTTCTCGGCTGAGAGCGAGCAGGCGACGCCGTCGGGGTCGAGGTAGTCCACCTGGATGCGCGCGGCGCGCTGCACCCGGACCATGATCTGCGGGAAAGAAAAGCAATCGTCCCAAACCAGGAGCTGCTCGCGGCTGGCCAGGCTGAGGATGGGATTGATTAACGAATAAGAACGCCCGCCGATCTCGATGTAGATCACGCGCTCGGGCACGCCGATCTGGACGGCGCTGATGCCGCGTCCGAAGCCGTTCCGCTGCTGGAAGTCGTGGAGCGTGTCGCGCAGGTCCGCCAGAACCGGCCGCGTGGCGGGCAGGTGTTCGACGGCCCGGGACCGCTCGCGCAGCAAGGGATTCCCCAACTGAACGATTTCCCTCACCGGCATGGGACTATGATAGCTTGGCTCGGCTACGGCAGCAGCGTCAGCCCCGCCAGCGCAGCCACCGCCCGAAGCCGGGAGTCGGTCGCGAACATCAGACTAGTGTATCCGACGATTCCGGCACGACCTCCAAGAGAAACCGGCTAAACAGTTACGTCTGCTGCAACTGCTCGTGCGACGCCTATTGCAGTGAACGCTTGCGTCTTTGCCGCAGTGTAGCCCCCGGTGCGGCCCTGCCACCTTGGCCGCGAGGACAGCCCCCATCAGGGGCGCGCGAGGGACAGCCGGAAGGCGCTCATCTCCTGGCCGTTGCGAACCAGCAGGCGGTCGCCGACCAGCACCGGGTGGTTCCAGGTCTTGCCCTCGATCGCTGGGAACCGCGCCAGCTCCGTGAACTTGTCGGGCGTCGCCGCAACCAGCGCCAGCTCACCCTCCTCCGACACCACCAGCAGCAAGTGCTGGTCGGGCAGCAGGACCAGCTGGCCGCTGCCGTAGCGTCCGCCCTTCCACTTGCGCTGGCCATCCTGGAGGTCGATGCAGGCGAGGATGGAGCCGTCGAAGCCGAAGACATGGCCCTCGTGAACGACGAAGTCGTTGAAGTTGGGCTTCAGCCCGGTCGACGTCCAGCGCTCTTGCGCGGTCCATCCGCCGGGTCCGTGCGCGATCGCGATGCGGCGCAGGCCGACGCCCCCCATGCCGTCGCCGCCGCTCATCAGGACGTCGCCCTCCGAGGCCAGGGCGGGCTGCACGATGCGGACGCCCCCCGGCCAGGCGTGCTTCCAAAGCAGCGTGCCGTCGGCCGGCGCGACGCTGATGGCGCCGGTTCCGCTCATCAGCAGGACCTGCGCGACTCCGTTGATCGTCATTAGTTGTGGCGAGCTGTAGCCACCGCCGCCGCCGGCCGGGCCCAACCAACGCCGCTCACCGGTGGCGAGGTCGTAGGCGACGAGCCTGCCTTCGGCGGCGACGATGACAATGTTGTCAACTACCAAGGGGGAGCTCGCGAAGCCCCAGCCCGGAACCTTGACGCCGGCGTCGGACGCCGCGTGGCGCGTCCACACCACGGCGCCGTTACCAGCGTCGAGCGCGTTCAAGATTCCCGTCGCGCCAAACGCATATACGCGTCCGTCGTGGAGGGTCGGCGTCCCGCGCGGACCGGCGCCGCCGTTTGACTCCCAGAAGCGGGCCGCGTCGCGGTGCCTCCACACCGGCTTGCCGGTGGCCGCGTGGTAGCAGGCGACGACCTCGTCGTCACCTCGCTGCTCCTGGGTGTAAAGGAGGTCGCCGCGGACCGCGAAGGACGACCAGCCCGGTCCGATCGGCCGGCGCCATAGCTGGACCGGCGGCGACGCAGACCAGTCGGTCTCGATCCGGACGCCGGGAATGATGCCGTCGCGATGGGGTCCGCGAAAGCCGGGCCACTCGGCGCCTGTCTCCGCTTCTGCCGGAGCCGCCTGGCGCGTCGCCAGAGCCGCCGGAGCCGCGGGGAGTGTCGCCGGAGCCGCGGAGAGCGCCGCCGGAGTCGCCGGGAGCGCTGCCGGAGCGGCCAGGAGCGCCTCCGGCTCGCTGGCGGCTTGGGCCAAGAGCCGTTCCTCGGGAGTCTTCGACCAACGCCAGGCGAAATCGTTGTCAAAGTTGGACGTAAAGCCGCCGGTCCGGACGAGCGCCCAACCTCCGCACGCGAGCAGGATGGTCGCCACCATCGTCGCGCGCCGCAGCCCATCCGAGAGGCGGCGGCTGGCTACCGCCCAGGCGACGAAGGCGAGGCTCAGGAGGGGGATAGCCATGATGGGGAACAAAAACCTCTCCGCCCCTGTCGCAATCGACACGTGGATGATGCGCGATGCCGCCAACAGCGCGACTCCCATCAAGACGATGGCGCCCAAGCGCTCGGACCAAGGCGCCCGGCTGAAGAAGACCCACCATAGGACGATGGCCACCGCGCAACCGAGGCCGCCAAACACCCCGATTATCGTGCCGTCGGGCACGACCACAGGGGCGACAAACTTGAGCAGCAATAGCAGCACCGCGGCCACGACGCCGGGCCACAGCCGGAGCGGCTTTGGAAGGGTCGGTTCGTCGGTTCGTGCGATGCTCATATCAGAGTTATACTCTTTCCACAGGCAATTTGTTCCCGTCTTTCTGGGCGGGACTCTACTTCCTAAATATTGCGAGCGAGCCGCAGGGGCCTAAAGACGCGGTCCGCTCGGAGGCCGGCCAGGATTGCCTGGAGGCTGGTGTTGGTCCGGCGGTCGTGCCCGTCCACGTCCGCCCGCGTCAGCAGGGCCTTCACTTTGCGGCGCGCGCTAAGCAGCGCGTCCTCCACAAGTTTCGGAGAGTGCCGCGCATACGCGGCAGGAAGCTATGATAGCTCTGATGAACATAATGCAAACGCCCATGGGTTGGCTCGAGGTGATCTGCGGCCCGATGTTCTCCGGCAAGAGCGAGGAGCTGATCCGGCGGATCCGGCGGAGCCTCATCGCCCGCAAGCGGGTGCAGGTTTTCAAGCCCTCCATAGACGACCGTTACTCGGACGACGAGATCGTCTCGCACAGCGACCTGCGCCTCTCCTCGCAGAGCGTCACGTCGGCCGCGCAGATCCTGGAGGTGTTCGACGTGCGCACCGACGTGGTCGGGATCGACGAAGCCACGCTGCTCGGGCCCGAGCTCGAAGAAGTCGCCGTGCGGCTGGCGAATATGGGCAAGCAGGTGATCGTCGCCGGCCTCGATACGGATTACCTGGGCCGTCCCTTCGAGCCGATTCCGGCGCTGCTGGCGCTGGCCGAGGCGATCACCAAGACGCTGGCGATCTGCATGCAGTGCGGAGGTCCGGCAAAGTTCACGCAGCGGCTGGTGGATTCCTCCGAGCGCATCGTGGTAGGCGCGGCGGGGCTCTACGAGGCGCGGTGCCGCCGCTGCTTTGAGGCCGGGGCGCCGCGGCAGCAGGCGATGGAGTTTGTGCGGCCGCGGGCCGCGAAGGTCTCCTAGTTTTGTCCGAACCGGTTCCCAACCAGAGCCCGGAAGGTCCCGCTCCGCCGCCGGGGCGGTGGACGGCCTGGCTGCCGCAGCCGCCGGCCGTGGTGGTCCGCGCCCTGGTGCGGCTGACCGTGTTCGTGGTGCTGACGTTGTTGTTGTGGTGGCTGGTGGGGCTGATGGTGGCGCCGCTCGGCGATCTGTTGCTGGCGAGCGTGGTGCCGCTGGGCCTGGCGGTGTTCACCGTCACGGCGCTGATGATGCGCATCTACGAGATGCGGCCGGTCTACTATGTCGGGCTGTTCGTCAACCGCACCGCCGCCGGGCACCTGGGCGTGGGACTCGCGATGGGTGTGGCGGCCTCGCAGCTTATTGTGGGGATCCAGTGGGTGAGCGGCTGGGCCCATTTCGCGCCCGCTCCCGTCGAGGGCAGCCGGCTGGCCGCGCTGGCGTTCGGCTTCGCAGTGCTGGCGCTAGGGGCTGCGGGCGAGGAACTGCTGTTTCACGGTTATGGTTTCCAGCAGTTGCTGTGTGCTTTCGGACCCTGGTTTACGATTGTGACCACTTCGATCCTCTTTGCGTGGGCGCACACGGGCAATCTCTCGGTATCCCCGCTGGGCCTGGTGAATACGGGCTTGTTTGGCCTGGTGTTTGGCTACGCCTTCTGGCGCACCCGCGATCTATGGCTGCCCCTGGGCATGCACTTCTCGTGGAATTTTTCGCTGGCCTGTATCGGGTCGAACGTCAGCGGGTTTAAAATCAGATTGATGGGCGCTGCGGTCGTGGCCAGCGGGCCCGCCGCGTGGACCGGCGGGGAGTACGGCCCCGAGGGTAGCGCATTGACCGCGCTCGTCCTGATTTTGGTGTTATTGCTGCTTTGGAAACTGCCCCTGGGCCGGCAACCGCACGGAATCGTGGTTTCCGAACCAGGGAGCCCGTCATGAAGCACGCCACCACGATCGCGCTCCTCCTGACGTGGGGCCTGCTGCTGGGCGGCCGGGCGCCGGCCCAGAAGCTGACGCTCGAGGAGCGCACGGAGCTGGTCCGCGGGCTGCTGGCGGAATTTGCGACGGCGAAGACCATCCTGCCGCGCTCGAAGAAGCCGCTCGAGGTCTCGCTCCAAGGCCAGTACGACAAGACGGCCTGGAAGGACGCGCTCGACGGCAATGGTCCGGCGGCGCGGGTGGGCGATCAGGTGCAGATTACCAAGGTCGATTTGGAGAAGGACCGCATCGTCCTGGAGATCAATTACGGCATGAAGGGACGCCAGCGGTGGTGGCACAACATCCAGATGGGCGGCGGTATGGGGGGAGGGGGCGGGATGCAGCCGATCAACGGCCAGCCCGCCACGGAAGCCCCGAGCGGCACCAGCCTGGCGCTGGTCTTCGGCGGGCCCCTGCCGGCGAAGCACGCCGCGGAAGTCAAGAAGCTGCTGCAGCCGGTTTTGGACTTCGAAAAGCACTCGGCCACTGAACTTTTTGTCGACACCCTGCCGAAAGAAATGCAGGAGGCGATTAGAGAGAAGAAGGCCGTGGTGGGCATGGACCGCGACATGGTGCTGCTCGCCAAAGGCCGGCCGGACAACAAGCAGCGCGAGAGTAAAGACGGCCAGGAGCGCGAGGACTGGATCTACGGCAAGCCGCCGGGAACCATCACCTTCGTGACCTTTGAAGCCGACAAGGTCGTTCAAGTCAAAGAGCTATACGCCGGACTGCAGTGAGGACGGCGGGCGCGGCCGGAGCGGTCTCCGGCGGCCCGGCCCGAGTCCTCACCAGGGGACGATACTATTTTGGACGCAGACAAATTTGGAGGCAGACACGAATGGCAATACGAGTAGGTATTAACGGCTTTGGCCGCATCGGACGCAATATTTACCGCGCCGCGCTCGACGGGAACGATATCGAAATCGTCGCGGTCAACGATATTACGGACCCCAAGACCCTGGCGCACCTGCTGAAATACGACTCGGTGCTGGGCAAGTTGCACAACGACGTCAAAGTTGTTGGCGACTGCATCCAGGTCGATGGCCGCCAGTTCCAGGTCATGGCCAAGCGCGACCCGGCGGAGCTCGAGTGGGCGAAGTTTGGCGCGCAGGTGGTCATAGAGTCCACCGGCCGCTTTACGAAAGCCGCCGATGCCCGCAAGCATTTGCGGGGCACGGTGAAAAAGGTCATCATCTCGGCCCCGGCGACCGACGAGGACCTCACGGTGGTGCTAGGCGTCAACGACAGCAAGTACGACCCGGGCAAGCACCACATCCTTTCGAACGCCTCGTGCACCACCAACTGCCTCGCGCCGGTCGCCAAGGTGCTGCATGACAAGTTCGGGATATCCAAGGGCGTGATGACGACCATACACAGCTACACCAACGACCAGCACGTGCTCGACCTGCCGCACAGCGATCTGCGGCGGGCGCGGGCCGCGGCTCTTAACATGATCCCCACGCATACGGGCGCGGCCAAGGCCATCGGCCTGGTGATTCCCGAGTTGAAGGGCCGGCTCGACGGTTTCGCCATTCGCGTCCCCACGCCGAATGTGTCGGTGGTCGACCTGACCGTAATTCTCGAAAAGGAGGCCACCGCCCAGCAGATCAACGAGAAGCTTAGCGAGGCCGCTTCTGGAGACCTCGCCGGCATTTTGGCCTACACAGAAGACCCGGTGGTTTCAAGCGACTTCATGCGCGACCCGCATAGCTCGACGGTCGACGCCTCCATGACCAAGGTCATGAGTGGCAGTTTCGCCAAGGTGCTCGCCTGGTACGACAACGAGTGGGGCTTCTCGAACCGCGTGGTGGACTTGGTCCGCCTGCTGGGCCAACGGGGGCTCTGATGGCCCGTTCGATCCGCGACCTGGACCTGAAAGGCCGCCGGGTCTTCATGCGGGTCGACTTCAACGTCCCGCTCGACGCCGCTGGCGCCATCACGAGCGACAAGCGGATCAAGGCTTCGCTTCCGAGTATTCAGTACGCGCTCGAACAGGGGGCGGCCTTGATTCTCGCCTCGCACCTGGGGCGTCCCAAGGGGAAGCGCGTTCCTGGGATGAGTCTGCAGCCGGTCGCGGCGCGGCTGAGCGAACTGCTTGGCCGGGCCGTTAGCATGGCGCCGGACTGTGTCGGGCCGTCGGTCCCTGCCGTGAAGCCGGGCGAGGTCTTGCTGCTCGAGAATCTCCGCTTCCACGCCGAAGAGGAGAAGAACGATCCGGAGTTTTCGCGGCAGCTTGCCGGGCTTTGCGACGTCTATGTCAACGACGCCTTCGGCTCCGCCCACCGGGCCCACGCGTCCACGGTCGGCATGGTGGCGTTCGTCCGTGAGAAGGCGGCGGGGCTGCTCATGGAGAAGGAGCTGAAGTACTTGTCGATGGCGGTTCGCAACCCGCCGCATCCCTACATCGGAATTCTGGGGGGTGCGAAAGTCTCCGACAAGATCGAGGTCATTAACAACCTGCTGAAGATCGTCGACCGGCTCCTGATCGGCGGCGGCATGGCTTACACGTTTCTCAAGGCCCTCGGGATGCCGGTAGGCAAGTCGCTGGTGGAGGAAGATAAGCTGGTGCTCGCCAAGGATCTGCTTCTTCAGGGTGCGGGCAAGCTGAAGCTGCCGAGCGATCACGTTGTGGCCGCCGAGTTCAAGGCCGACGCCGAGCACCGAGTCGTGGACGGCTCGGCGACGCCCATCCCCGACGGCTGGATGGCCGTGGACATCGGGCCGCAGACGATTGCGGAGTACAGCGCGGCTTTGCAAGGCGCGAAGCTGATCGTGTGGAACGGGCCGATGGGCGTGTTCGAGATGCCGGCTTTCGCGAAGGGCACGGTCGAACTGGCGAAGGCGGTGGCGGGGTCCGGCGCGACGACAATAGTCGGCGGAGGCGATTCCGAGAAGGCTCTCAAGACCGCGGGCGTCTCCGACCGGATTACTCACATTTCGACCGGCGGTGGGGCGTCGCTCGAATTCCTCGCGGGGATGACCCTGCCGGGGGTGGCGGTTCTCGGATGACACGGAGAGCGCTGCTGGCGGGGTTGGTACCGGCGGTGGTCCCCGCCCAGACGCGGGCGCTCGACGCTTCCCAGCCAATTCCGTACTACATCGGTCCGGGGAAGGAGGCGCCCGGATTCCAACCGGGCGATCCCACGCTCGCGGAATGGGCGCTAGCGGCTTGGGGGCGCGCTTCCGGTGGTGGGCTTCGCTTCCGGCGCGGTCCCGAGGCGGAAGCCCTGCTGCGGATCTACTGGGAGGGCGGTCGCGCGGGTCTCTACGGCGAGATGGTTCCCATCCGCGTGAACAGACGCCACGGAGCGGCGGTGCTCGTTTTGCCCGACACCGAGGCGCTGGGCTCCGATATCGCCGCCGAAGCTCGCCGCGATCCGCTCTTCCGCGACACGGTCGTTTACCTCACCTGCCTCCACGAGACGGGCCACGGCCTCGGCCTGGCCCACACCTCCGACTACGCCAACATCATGTTCTTCTTCGGATACGGCGGCGATATCCCCGGGTTCTTCCGCCGCTACCGCCGGCGGCTGGGGACCCGGGACGATATCCCGAAAAATTCCGGGCTGTCGGAGGCGGATATCACGCGGGTGAGGGGGTTATACGGCCGGTGAGTGGTTGCCATCAGAGCTGGCGGAAATCGGCAGCGGTCCGTAAAGCCCGGTCAAAGGTCACGGTCGCCCGGCAGCCTCGCGTGCGATGCAGTTGGCCAATAAGGTGATCGGTGAAATCGGCCTTGCCGCGACGGGATAGGTCGATGGCCCGCTCGACGGCTTCCGGCTCCTCCACCTGGAAAACATCGGCCTCCAGCAGTTGTTCCAGCACCTGCAGAATCTCGGTCGGGGGCTTCCGGTAGATCGACCGAAAGACCCAGACGGTTTCGCAGAGCACTACCGCAGAGATATACACGGATTCCCCGGCGCTGCGGCACTCCGCCAGCCAGCGCTGCACGCGGTCCGCCTGCCGAGGCTCATCGGCAACCAGGTGCCGCACCAGAACGTTGGTGTCGATCCCGGTCATGAGGCCCGAGAACGCCTTTTTTGGGTCCAGCGCCGCCGCACTTCGGCTTCAATGGCGGCATCCATCCGAGGAATGGAAATCGGAGGCTGCTTCTTGCTCCCAAGAATACCGGCCAGCCTTTCGAAGGGGACGCGTTTGGGTCGCAGCGTTACGTCCCCGGCCGGGTTGAGGACGAAGTCCACGCGGTCGCCGGCCCGCAGCCGCAAGCGTTTTCGCACGGGCAGCGGAATGGTGATCTGGCCCTTGGTAGTGAGAGTGGCTGTCGGCACAGAAAGCCTCCTTACCAATGGTAAGGCGAATCCACAACCGCTGCAAGTAGCGGCTCTCTCAGGCCGACGAAATGTCGGTTCGCGCAAAGTCGCTGCCGGTGTAGAGGAGGGGAAGGCCGGCGACCGCGGCTACAGCGTAGGCCAGGCAGTCGCCGAAGTTCAGCCCGGCCGGGTGGCGGCCCCTCCCGAATCTCAAGAAAGCCTCCGTGGCAACATCCAGGTGAGTTTCCGTAAAGGGAACGAGCTCCGCGTTTATCCTCTTGAGGGAACTCAATACCAGGACCCGGGCGTCCCGTGAGAGGCGCGAGCTCAGCACCATGGTCGTCTCGAGCAGTGTCGGCACCCCGACGGCGATAACGCCGGCTTCGTCGATCTTCTCGATCAACTGGCGGAATCCTGGCTCTTTGAGATGGATGGCGACGATCGCCGAAGTGTCGAGCACCATTCGCTCAGACGCCTTCCGGGCCGTAGCCGAGAATGGCGTCTTCCTCTTTCCGGCTAAGCGGCTTGCCGAGCGCCTTACGAGGAACCTTCGGCCACACGCTCCGCTCCAGAAAGTCCAGTAGTTGGGCCTTCCTGCCGGGTCTCCCAATCGCAACCTGCAGACGGGACTTTCGGTCCAGCAGAGCCTGCCGGATGGCTTCGGTCTTGGTTTCGCCGGCCATGCGGGCTACCTCGGCCGCGAGGCGATCGACTTCGGGGTTCTTGATGTTCAGCGCCATGGTAGAACTCTACCTAAACTCTACCATAGTTGGGACGGGCTGCCCTTAAGGCGCCTCCGGCGGCGGATTGGGCGGCAGACGCCGCACGGGCTTGAAGGTGTATTTCAAGATGCACCATAGCGCCCGGAAACCGTCCCGCATGCCGATCTTCTTGCCCTCCTCGTAGGTGCGGCCGTGGTAGGCGATACCGACCTCGTAGATGCGGGCCCGCACCCGCGCCAGCTTGCACGTAATCTCGGGCTCGAAGCCGAAGCGGTCCTCTTCGAGCTCGATCGACTGGATCAGCTCGCGGCGGAAGACCTTGTAGCAGGTCTCCATGTCGCTGAGGTTCAGGTCGGTCGCCATGTTGGAAAGCAGCGTGAGCAGCTTGTTGCCCAGCGAGTGCCAGAAGTAGAGCACCCGGTGCTCCTGGGTGCTGATGAAGCGCGACCCGTAGACGGCGTCGGCCCGGCCCCGCTCGAGGGGCCCGAGCAGCTGGGCATAGTCGTGGGGATCGTACTCGTGGTGGGGGGCCGGAACGATGACGTAGTCGCCCCGCGCGGCGGCGAACCCGGTGCGCAGCGCCTTGCCCTTGCCCATATTGTAAGGCTGCAGAATCACGCGGACGTTCGGCTCCTGCTGCTCGATCTCCTTCAGCCGGTCCCGGGTGCCGTCGGTCGAGCCGTCATCGACGATCACGATCTCTTTGGTAATAACGACGGCCTGCACGCGCCGCACGATCTCCTCCACGGTCGAGCCCTCGTTGTAGACCGGAATCACTACCGATAGCTTGGGGTTCATGGAAGAAGGGGAATCGTTACTTGTAGCAGTTCGGAGGTCAGGGCGTCAAAGCCTCCGGATGCGTCTCGAGCCACTGGAGCAGCCTCCGGAAAGCCTGGCCGCGGTGGCTGTGGGCGAACTTCTGCCCGGGCGACAGCTCGGCGAAGGTGCAGCCCAGCGGCGGGAAGTAGAACAACGGGTCGTAGCCGAAGCCGCCCTGGCCGCGCGGGGCTTCGAGCACGACGCCCTCCGCCGTGCCGCGGAAGGTCGCGAGCACCCGCCCTGGACGGGCCAGCGCAATCGCGCAGACGAAGCGCGCCGCGGGAAGCGGGAGGCCGGCTAGCTTTTCGAGCAGCAGCGCATTGTTCTGCTGGCCGGTGGCGTGCGGCCCCGCAAAGCGGGCGGAGTGGACGCCGGGTTCGCCCTTCAGGGCGTCCACGACGAGCCCCGAGTCGTCCGCGAAAACCAGGTCCTGCACGGCGGCCGCGTAGCACAACGCTTTCTGCGCGGCGTTGGCCTCGAAACTCGCCCCCGTCTCCGGACAGTCGTGGGAACCGGCCGCCACGATTTCCAGATCCGGAGGCGCGGCGGCCTGAAATTCCGCCAGCTTGCCGCGATTCGAGGTGGCGCAGTAGAGGCGGTGCGGCATCTACCAGGACATTTACCAGGAAACGATTTGCCGCTGGGCGGCCACCAGTTCGCGGATGCCGGAGCCGGCCAGGGCCAGCATCTGCTGGAGCTGCGGCTCATCGAAGAGGGCGTGCTCGGCGCTGGCCTGCACTTCCACCAGGCGTCCGCCGCCGGTCATGACGACGTTCATATCCACGCCGGCCTGAGAGTCCTCTTCGTAGCACAAGTCCAGCATCGGAACGCCGCTGACGATGCCCACGCTGATGGCCGCCACGTAGTCGGTCAGTGGCACGCGGGGAATCACGCGGGACTGGGCCAGTTGCTTCAGGGCCAGCGCCAGCGCCACAAACGCCCCCGTGATGGCCGCCGTGCGGGTGCCGCCGTCGGCTTGCAACACGTCACAGTCGAGCACAATGCTGCGTTCCCCAAGTGCCCCGAGGTCGGTCACGGCGCGCAAGGAGCGTCCCACCAGGCGCTGGATCTCGTGCGTCCGCCCGCTTGGCCGGCCGCGCGTGACTTCGCGGGGCGTACGCGTCGCGGTGGAGCGCGGCAGCATCGAGTATTCGGCGGTGACCCAGCCCTTGCCGCCGCCGCGCAGAAACGCCGGCACGGTATCCTCGATGCTCGCCGTGCAGATCACGCGGGTGTGGCCGATTTCGATCAGGGCGGAGCCCTCGGCCGTGAGCAAATAGTTCGGGGTGATACGAACGGGGCGGATCTGGTCGGGACGGCGTTGGTCGCTGCGCATGAAGTTGTCGTCTAACGGGCGGCAAAAACGGCGTAAAACAGCCACATCACCAGGGCCATTGCCAGCACCAGCCACACGATGCAGCCGATCTGCCGCGCCCGGCTGAGCTCGGAGGTCTTTCCCTTGCGGCCCCGGGACGGCCTCCACTTAGACATGACCAGCCATCCTAACAGAGCCGCACGTCACGAGGAAGGCCGGAGTGCTTTCGCCACCTGCTGGAAGAAGCCGCGCAAGGCCCGCAGGCTGGCGTGGCTCAGGTCGGGCAGGACCAGCGCCACCACCGCGCGGCCCCGCCGCTCGAGCGCCAGCTTCGTCGCCAGCCACTGCGCCCGGTGGTAGCCGGCCCGGTAACCGATCGACCCGAGGCTCTCCTGCCGGCGCGTCAGCAGCACCGTCGAAAAGCACCGGCCGTGGCCAATAATCATCTCGTGGTAGGAGTGGTTCATCGCCGGGCCTTCGTAGACGTCGGTCGAAAGGCCCAGGCAGCCGGAGAAGGCAATCTCCGCGGCATTGTCGAGCAGTTGCCGCATCCGGCGGCCAGCGGGACGGTAGCGCATGTCTCCGTAGAACGTCAGCTCGGCGTACTCGATCTTCCGGGCCGCGTGAAGCTGCTGGATCGCGGCGGCGTAGAGGGCGTCCGCGCCCGCGGACCGGGGCGGCAGGTCCTCGCGGGCGACGAGGCCGGCGGCGGTGAGCGAGTCGTAGTAGAGGGTGATCTCGCCCGCGGCGGTCGCGCGATGGGGAGTCTTCATCAACTGGCGCCACTCCCGCGTCCGCTCCAGCTTCCCCGTCACTCGCGCCTCCGCATGGAGCTGGTTCGCGATGGCTTTGTAGAGCTCCACGCTCGGCTGGGTCACGAAGTTCATTTCCCGCAGGCAGCCCAGTCCGAACACCACGTGGTGCACCCACTGCATGTAGCGCGGCAAAGGCATAGCGTGGTTGATCTCCAGCACCGCCAGCGGGTAGCCTTTCTCGCGCAGGCTGCGCAGAGAGGCCGCCCCCGGCTTCTCGCAACCGGCGGGCTGCACCGCCCAGAAGACCTGGTCCTGCTGGTGGTTGCGGGCGGGCTTCCGCTGGGCCGGTCCCAAACCCTGCGCTGGGAAAATCTTGATGCCAAGCTGCTCACTTTTTCCCAGGCTCTCCTCGAAGTCCTGCTTGGTCCACACGCCGGCTCCCGCCCACTCGCGGGGCAGCAGCAGGCTGATCTTGTCCCGCGCTTCGAGTCCATTGCCGTGCAGAAACGCGGCCATCCGGAAGGCGTCCTGGATCTCGTCGGCGGTGAGCACCGTGGCGCCCATCCACGACTTCAGAGGGACGCGGTTCAGCGCCAGCGGATAGAGGCTGCCGCGCGTGAGCGGGCCGCTGTGGCGTCCGGCGGTGGAGTTTTCGTTGTCCGGCTGCAGCTCCACACGGCGGTAACCGCGCGGACCGGCAAACTGGTCGAGCAGCGAGCCTGGCAGCGTCAGGTAAAGGAAGTTCGCGGCGCTCGGGATCCCGTGCTTCTGGTAGAGCAGGTCGAGCTTTTCGAGGTTGACCACCGGCTCGTAGGAGGTCATGCCCATCGCCATGCCTACTACGAGTGAGTGCCGCAGCGCGCGGTCGAGAGGGGTCCGCCGGCTGATCAGGCCGAGGATAGCGGCCAGCTTGGCCGGGTCGGTCGAATCGAGCACGAACAGCCGCACGCCGCCCTCCAGCAGGCCCAGCTCCTGATACATGACCTTGTCTTCGGCCGAGCCTCCCATGCCCGCCCAGATCAAGTTGGTGAGCTCCACGCCGTGGGCGCTACGGATCCCAGCCCGGATCTGCTCCACTTCCCGCTCGATCAGGGCGGGCCATTCCGGGTGGTGGGGAACTTGCCACGCGAGGTCCAGCACCCCCAGCGAATTCTTCGTAACCCGGCTCTGCTGGTCGACCTCCATGGTGATGCCAATCAGCGGCTCGGCAGCTGGCTTTAGGGCCTTCAACCCCTTCTCGTGCCAGAGGCGGCAAAGCTGGTGGGCGTGCGCCAAAACCCGGTCGCGGACCAGGGTTTGATAATGACCGTCCGTGTGATGGTTGAAGAGCGAGAGAGATAGGCCCGGGGCCGGACGGGAAGGCATGGTGTCGGAACTAATTGTAGCGAATGGGTTCGGAACGGAAAACGCAAAAGTTTTGTGGAGACGACGGAGCGTGGGTCCCCCCGGTGTATCCTTGTGGGGGTTGGCGCCTGGCAATACGCCACGCGGGCCAGGGTTCCCGGGGGACTTTCGGTTGGACAAACAGAAGGGCGGAGCGTGCATGACGTTGGTCTGTAAGCGGACGGGTGTGGCCCTTCTGCTGGGCGTTCTACTGGGAGGCGCTTGCTCCCGGGGCCCCTCTCCGGGCGGGACCGCGGCCGGGGCAGCGCCTCCCAAAGCCGTTCCCGTCGAAGCGATTCCCGTGTCAGTCCGGAGTGCCCAGCGCGTCCTGGAGGTCACTGGAACGCTGCAGCCCTTCGATAAAGTGACCCTCAGCGCCGAGGTCGACGGACCGGTGCAGCGCGTGCTGGTAGATCTGGGTGATCGGGTCACGCCCGGCCAACTACTGGCGGAGATCAACCCGGCCGAGTTTCAGATCCAGGTAGCGCAAGTCTCCGCGCGGCTGCGGGCGGCCCGGGCCGGACTGGGCCTCAAGGAAGGCGAGGATCCGCACTCGATCCGCACGGAGGACACCCCGGAAGTCCGGCGGGCCCAGGCCACTCTCGAAGATGCCCAGCAAAATTTCCGCCGGGTGAGCGAGCTTTTCAAAGAAAAAATTGGGACCGAGCAGGCCGTGGACCAGGCCCGGGCCCAGTTGCGCTCCTCTCAAGCCAACCTGGCCATCATGCAGGAGAGCATCGAAACCCAGCGGGCGCAGATCGAACAGTTTCTCGCCGAGCTCTCGATGGCGCAAAAGAAGCTACGGGACACCTCGATCCAGGCGCCCCTAGGCGGCTCGATCAGCGAGCGGCTCGTCTCGGTAGGGCAGTACGTGAAGGCCCAGACGCCGCTCTTTACCCTGGTGCAGTTGAACCCGCTGCGGCTGCGCGCAGAACTCTCCGAGCGGATGGCGGGGGCCGTGCGGGCGAAGCAAACGGTGCAGGTCCGGGTGGATGGCTTGGGGACTCGGACTTTCCCAGCCACCATCTCGCGCATCAGTCCTGCGATGAACGAGCAATCCCGCAGCCTGCTGGTGGAAGCGCTGGTGCGCAACGACGACGAGATGCTCCGGCCCGGCATGTTCGCGCGGGCCTCCATCCAGTCGCACGAGACCGTCCGGGCCTTGATGGTGCCGGCGCGGGCGGTGCTGAACCTGTATGGTGTGAACAAGGTGTTCACGGTAACCGACGGCGTCGCCCAGGACCGCACCGTGCGGGTGGGCGACCGTTATGACGACTTCTTCGAGATCCTCGACGGCGTGAAGGAGCAGGAACTGGTGGCGGTCACCAATCTGGAGCGGCTAACCACCGGGGTCCCCGTGGAAGTCAAGAAGGGCGGACAGCCATGAAGCTGGCAGAGATCTGCGTACGGCATCCCGTTTTCGCCACCATGCTGACGGCTTGCCTGCTGGTGCTCGGCATCCTTTCGTTCCAGCAGCTCGGCGTCGACCTCTATCCGAAGGTCGACTTTCCCACGATCACGATCACGACGTTCATGCCCGGCGCGGGCCCCGAGGAGCTGGAGTCGACCGTCACGAAAGTCATCGAGGAAGCGGTCAACACGATTAGCGGGATCGACGAGCTTTCCTCGACGACGATCGAAGGCGTGTCCCGCGTCACCGTGACCTTCGTTCTGGAACGGAGCGTCGAAGAATCCGCTCAGGACGTGCGCGATAAAGTTGCGGCGATCGTCGCCCAATTGCCGCCGGAGATCGACCCGCCCATCATCGAGAAGATGGATCCCGACGCCGCGCCGGTCATGTCGCTCACCGTGTCGTCGGGACGCCGCGACCTGCGCGAGATCACGGAGATCGCCGACAAGCAGATCAAGCAGCGCCTGGAGTCGATCAACGGCATCGGCCAGGTGATCATCACCGGCGGGCGGCGGCGCGAGATCCACGTCTTCCTGGACGGCCAGAAGCTGCGCTCTTACGGCGTCACGGTGGACCAGGTGCGCGCGGCCCTGCAGCGGGAAAACGTCGAGATGCCCGGCGGCAAGGTGGAGCAGGGCAAGTCGGAGCTGACCCTGCGCATCCTGGGCCGGATCGACGTGGCGCGCGATTTCTCGGAGCTCATCGTGGCCCGCGTCCAGGGGTCGCTGGTGCGCATCTCCGACCTGGGGAGCGTCGAGGACGGCTACGAGCTGCCCGTCAAGACGCTGGCGCGGCTCGACGGCAAGGACGCCGTGACGCTGCAGGTCCGCAAGCAGAGCGGCACCAACACCATTGAGATCATCACCCTGGTGAAGAAAAATCTGGAGAAGATCCGGGCCGTGCTGCCGCCCGATCTCAATCTCCAAATTATCCGCGACCAGTCGATTTTCATCAATGCCTCGGTCCATGCGATGGAGGAGCACCTCGTGCTGGGCGGGTTCCTGGCGAGCCTGGTGGTGCTGCTCTTCATGCGCAATCTGCGCTCCACGCTGATCGCCGCCGTGGCTGTGCCTACTTCGATCATCTCCACCTTCTTCTTGATGCGGGTGATGGACCTCACTCTCAACAACTGGACCCTGCTCGGGCTGATGCTCGCCGTCGGTATCGTGATCGACGACGCCATCGTGGTGCTCGAAAACATCTTCCGCTACGTGGAGGAGGAAGGCTATCCCCCCTTCGAGGCCGCCATTTCGGCCACGAAGGAGATCGGCCTCGCCGTCATGGCCACTACGCTGTCTTTGGTGGTGATCTTTGTGCCCATCGGCTTCATGACCGGCACGTCGGGCCGCTTCGTGCGCAGCTTCGCCTTCACGATGGCGTTCTCGATCGTGGTGTCGCTGTTCATCAGCTTCACGCTGACGCCGATGCTCAGCTCCCGCTTTTTGAAGCCCATGGCCGAGGCCGTGGCCGGGCAGGACCGCCGCCACCGGCACACCTCGAAGGACGCGGGCTTCTACTCTTGGATCGAGAAGACCTACGTGCGGATGCTCGAGTGGTCGATGGCCAACCGTCTCGTCATCTTGAGCCTCGGCTTCCTGGTCTCGCTCGCTATTTACCCGGCTTACCAGAAGATCGGCAAGGAGTACAT
>JBGPDC010000101.1:0-19778 GCA_041482115.1 Terriglobia bacterium
AATACTGGACGCCGGATGCGGTTCCGGGCGAAACGTCGTCTACTTCTTGCGAGAAGGGTACGAAGTTTACGCCTCGGACTCGGACGCCGAGGCCGTGGATAGCGTCCGCGCCCTCGCCCGGAGGCTCGCGCCCGCGCTTCCGGCGTCGAATTTCCGAGTGGAAGCCGTCGAACATATGTCTTTCGACGACGCCTGCGCGGAGGTGGTAGTCAGCAACACGTCCTACATTTCGCCCGCGACGACGCGCACTTCGAGTCGATGCTGCACGGCGCGTGGCGGGTCCTAAAACCCGGCGGGCTCTTCTTCTGCCGCCTCGGATCTTCGATCGGCATGGAGAGCCAGGTGCGACACATCCAGGGACGCCGTTACTGGTCGCCGGATGGTTCGGAGCGGTATCTGGTAGACGAAGCCCTGCTCGGGTCGCTCACCCCACGGTTAGGCGGCGAACTGGCCGACCCGTTGAAGACCACGATTGTCCAGAATCAACGCGCGATGACCACCTGGGTATTGCGGAAGAAACTGCTCTGAAAGAAGCAGACGAACGTCACAGCCGCGCACCCTCAAACGGCAACGAGATCACGCGGCCCGTCTCACGCTCGACGATATCCAGCCGGTCGGGAAGCACCCGCACCTCCGCCACGCCGCGATAATTCTCCGGTACCCGCGCGCTGAACGCGGCGAAACGCTTCCGCAACCGCCCGCGGCCCTCCAGCCACTCGTAGGCGGGCGTGCCGAAGAGCGCCGGCGTGGCCACCAGGGTGCGCATCGTGCCGTGGTTGGGCGTGTTGCTGAACTCGAGGCCCCTCGTAAGCATCTCGGGGTCGTTGGCCTCCCAGATGTTGAGCCACGGATAGTCGGCTCGCCGGAAAACGTAGCCGAACAGCAGCCGCCGGCCGGGGTGCACCGCGGCGAAGAATCCGAGCTCGTGTGCGGGGTCGATCAGGAAATTGTTGACGAAACCCGAGCGCTCGACATTGCGCACCGTCCGCAGGTTAAGCCGGGTGTCTCCCTGTCCTTCGGGCCAGCGGAATTCCGCGCCGGACGCGTCGCCGTTCACCCGGCCTCGCGTCAGCGGGGCGTCGATCAGGGTGACGCCCTTCTCGAGGAAGGGCGGCCCCAAGGTCACGTGCTCGCACCAGCCGACCGGCCGGTCCCAGGCGGCGAGGTTCTCGGCGAGGGAGTCCGCGTAGAGCACCTGGTCCTTCACTTGCAGCGTGCGGGTGAAGCGCGTGCGCGATTCGGGCAGTTCCGCCGTAATCGTGAGCGCGTCCGCGCCGGCCGATACCTGCCGCCAGCGCGCCACGCCAGTCTCGCCATGGTAGGTCATGCCAGCCCGGTATTCCGCCTCCGACGGATTGCCCCAGAACGGAAAGCAGAGGTTGTGGCCGAGCAGCCCGCTCATGAGCCGCGCCCCCGGACCGCCGCCGTAAAGCTTCTCGTGCCGCACGGGGTCATACTGGTCAGGGTCGATCGTCGACCGCGTCTGGTTCCACAGCGGGTTGACCGCGCCCGGCTCCTTCAGCAGTACCTCGACCAGGTGCCCGCCCGACTGCACCACGGTCACGCGCAGTCGCGGGGTGTCGAGGGTCCAGGCGTCGCGGTTCTGGTACTTGGTTTGCGCGGTGAGCAGCGCCGCTCCGGCCAGCAGCAGCGAAATTCCTCTCGCACTCATGGTTTTCTCCTCGCGGGACGCCCGGCGAGCGCCCGGTAACGCTCGCAGTCTACCAGGTGATCATTGACCATCCCCACCGCCTGCAGGAAGGCGTAGCAGATGGTCGAGCCCACAAACCGGAAGCCACGCTTCTGGAGGTCCCGGCTCAGGGCGTCGGACTCGGCCGTGCGGGCCGGAATCTGCTGCCCCCGGCGCCAGGCGTTGACCCGGGGACGGCCGTCCACGAAGCGCCAGCAGTACGCATCGAAGCTGCCGACCTCGTCCTGCACGGCGAGAAAGGCGCGGGCATTCGCGACGGCGGAGGCCACCTTCAGCCGGTTGCGGACGATCCCGGGGTTGGCGAGGAGCCGCACGATCTTGCGCTGGTCGTAGCGCGCCACCCGCGCCGGGTCGAAGCCGTCGAACGCCGCCCGGTAGTTCTCACGCTTGCGCAGGATGGTGTCCCAGCTCAGGCCCGCCTGCGCCCCTTCGAGGATCAGGAACTCAAAGAGGCGCCGGTCGTCGTGTACCGGCACCCCCCACTCCTCGTCGTGATAGCGGATGGCCAGTTCGTTCTTCGCCCAGGAGCAGCGCATGGGCATCAGCTTCGCACACCCTACGCTACAATTGAACTGCTTTCCTTATGATGGATGAACAGGTCTTCCACCGCGCCGCCGACGAGGCGCTCGAAGCAGCCCGCCGGGCGCTGCTGCCCGCCGCCGACGAGCACGACTTCGAGGTGGATTACAACGCGGGGGTCCTGAACCTCGAGTTTGAGGAGCCCGTGCCGGCCCGGTTCGTCGTCAGCCCCAACACCCCGGTGCGGCAGATCTGGGTCTCGGCGCTCTCCAAGAGTTTCAAGCTGGAGTGGTCGGAAGCCTCGCGGACCTTCGTGCTGGCCGAGACCGGGGAAACCTTGAACCAACTGCTGGCTCGCGTCGCCGGCCAGCACCTCGGTACGCCGGTTGCAATCTAACGCCCACCCGTCTCAAGCCGACGCCCGCCCAAAAAAATGGCAGCCCTTGCGGGCTGCCGAAGTTAAAACTTGGAGATGGCCTGAACTTGTGTTGTCCTACTTCTTCTTCGCTGGCTTTTTAGCGGCCTTCTTCGCCGGTTTCTTCGCCATAATTGTCACCTCTCGTGAATTTGGACTTGCTACTCCCGGGACGGATGGTGGCGCGCGGTTGAGCCGCCCGCTACAATTCGTCCCACGAATGTTTTAGCACGAATTGGCCCAAAGTCCAAACATTTTTTTCAGTTTTTGTGTTAGGAGGTCCGGCGGAGGCGGCGAGTCGGAGCCGCTACAGCTCCCAAACGCGGTGGCCGTTCCGGTAATACGAGACCAGTCCGTCCTCGCTGATCTTGAGCACCGGGCCGAAGCGCGAGGCGCCGATCGCCGCCGTGGTGCGCCCGCCCTCGATCGACGGCGACACCAGATCGGTGAGCGGCTGCGCCCGCAGGATGGCGCCGAAAGCCAGCAGGTTCGACTGCCGGTCGAGCACGATGCCGCCGTCGATGCGGGCTACCGTTTCGAGCACGGTGGGCGCGAGATCGAGCGCGCGCTTGCCCCGCAGCAGGTAGTGCAGCAGGCCCTTCGACTCGCCCACGCTGGCCGCCGAGTGTTCGCCGGCGAGGAGGTCGCCGGGCGCCACCAGGTGCGGGGCGGTGGCGGCGTCGTCCAGGACCACGAACAGCCCGCCGCGGCGTTCCTCGGCGAGATTGAGCCCGGTGACAAACAGCAGTTCCGCGAGCCGTGGATCTTCGACCGCTTCCGCCCAGCGCTGGTACTTCTCGGCCGCGTCGGTGAGGCGCCAGCGGCCGTCGAGATAGTTGAAGGCCTGCGTGCCGCCGGCGAAAATCTTGATCTCGCCGTGGAGCGTGAGCACCAGGCACACATGCCCGCCGCACAGCGTGGCGCGGCTGTGAGCGGCGAAGCGGCCGGCGCTCGGGACGGGCAGCGGCAGGCCCGCGTAAGGGCGGGCCCACGCCTCCACGTCGACCAGCTCCACCAGCAGGCCTCCCCCGTCCACCAGCGCCACCGTGTTCAGCCCGTCGCTGAGCCGGTGAAAGCTGCGGATGGCGGTGAGGGCGCTTGAGTAGGGCAGCGCGTCTTCTGGCAGCGGCGGCAACTCGTGACACGGGTCGGGGTGCGAGCCGAAGAGCAGCGCGCCGGTGGCGATCCGCCGGTTCTCATAGGTAGTCGAGGCGGTCACCCGCAACACCTCGATGGCTTCGCTCACGCGGTCGGGAATCCGGAACAGGTCCTCGCTGCTGGCGTAAGGCGCCGGGTCGAGGAACGCCGAGACGTAGCGGTCCTCCGACAGGCCGCGAAACAGGTGGAAGCTGTTGGCTTCGAGATCCGCTCGCACCAGCAGCTCGTACCGGGCTGTCAGCACGCGGCCGATGCTGCGCACCAGGCGGACCTGGGTGTCGCTGATCGCCCCACCCCGGCTCGCCAGCTTATAGCGGGTCCCCAGCCACTCGAGATCGAGCGCAGCCTCCTCCCGGCGGCGATACGCGAGCGCCGGCCCCGCCTCGGACGCCGTCCCGGACGGCTCGATCCGGCAGCCGGGCAAGAAGTACGCGACCCCGCGCACCAGCAGGTCGCGGTAGAGGGCGTCAACCGTCGAACGGGGATTCTGGGTCGCCATCAGGACAGGTAGGATTCATCAATGTAACACCACCGCCAGCTCTGCCCCGGCTCGGCCGGCCGCATGAGGGCGTGGCCCGTGGCCTCAAAGTGTTTGGTGGCATGCCGGCCCTTCGAGGAGTCGCAGCAGCCGACGTGCCCGCACACGAGACACACCCGCAGCTGGACCCACCGGTCGCCGGTCTCGAGACACTTCTCGCAGCCCGAGGCGCGGGGCGGCAGGTCGCGAATCTGGTCCTGGTGGGTGCATTTCATGGGAACCTCCCAGCGCGTAGCTCAGTCCTTTATCTTAGACGTCCCAACCTTGTCCGGCGCTACGTGCCAGGCCGGCGGGGCGTGGCGGAATCCATCCGAAACCCTGTGAGATACTGAAGAAATATGAGAGTTCGTCTCGTCGTTCTGGGTCTGCTTTTTCTGCTGCCGGGGCGCCCGCAAGACCTGCAGCAGTTCGAGAAGTCGGTCACGGAGTTCACCCTGGATAACGGCCTCCATTTCATCGTCGTCGAGCGGCACGACGCTCCCGTGGTTTCCTTTCACACTTACGTGGACGCCGGTGCGGTCGACGATCCCAAAGGCGCCACCGGCCTCGCCCACATGTTCGAGCACATGGCCTTCAAGGGCACCGCTGAGATCGGCACCAAAAACTGGCCGGACGAAAAGAAGGCCCTGGCCGCGGTCGATGTGGCTTTCGATCGGCTGACGGCCGAGCGGAACAAGGGAAATAAAGCCGACCCGGCGCGCCTCAAGCAACTGGAAGAGGCCTTCCAAGCCGCGCGCGAGAAGGCCGCGGCGCTCTCGAATCCGGAGGACTTCAGCCGCATCATCGAAGAGAACGGCGGCGTGGGGCTCAACGCCGGAACGAGCTCCGATTCGACGTCCTACTTTTACAGCCTGCCCTCCAACCGCGCCGAGCTGTGGTTTTACCTGGAATCGGAGCGCTTCCTGCATCCGGTGTTCCGCGGCTTCTATGAAGAGCGCGACGTGGTGCGGGAAGAGCGTCGGATGCGTACCGAGTCGAACCCGGTGGGCAAGCTGGTCGAGTCCCTGACCGCGGCGGCCTTTGTCGCGCATCCCTACGGGCAGCCGCCGGTAGGCTGGGGGAGCGACGTCGAGAGCTTCGGCTTGCCGGACGCCGAGGTTTTCTTCCGCAAGTATTACGTGGCCTCGAAAATGACCGTCGGCGTGGCGGGCGACGTGGATCCGAAGCAGATCCGGCGTCTGGCGGAAACCTATTTCGGACGCCTCCCCAAGCGCCCGCGTCCCGCGCCGGTTCACACGGTCGAGCCGCGGCAGGAGGGCGAGCGGCGCTTGCAGGTCGAATCTGCCGCGCAACCCTTGGTGGTGGTCGCTTACAAGAAGCCCTCCCAGCAGGACCCCGACCGCGCGGTCTTCGACGTGATTTCGAGCGTCCTGAGCGGCGGGCGCACGGGCTGGTTCTACAAGGAAATGGTGCGCGATAAGCAGATGGCGCTCGATGCCGGCGGCTTCCCCAACTTCCCCGGCAGCAAATACCCCGACCTCTTTGTGTTCTACGCCTTCCCCACCTCGGGCCACACGGTCGCCGAGAACGAAACGGCTATGTACGCGCTGATCGAGAAGATCAAGAACGAGAGAGTGGACGACGCGACCCTGCAGATGGTGAAAACCAAGAACCGCGCCGAGCTGATCCAGAAGCTCGACGATAACGGCGGACTCGCGAGCGAAGTGGCCTCGAACTACGCGCTCTATGGCGACTGGCGGCAGCTTTTCCGCGATCTGGACGAGATCAACAAGGTCACGGCCGACGACGTGCAACGCGTGGCGCGCAAGTACTTCATCACGGAGACCCGGACGGTGGCGTCCCTGGTCCAGCCGCCGAAGGAACCGCAGCCGCCGGCAGGAGGGCAGCAATGAGAGCCCTCCTCGCCCCGCTCGCGAGCGCCGCCCTGTTGGCAGGTCTAGGCTGGGCTGCCCCACCCCAGGCCGCCCCGCCCACGGCTGCCGCCCCGCAGGCCTCCGCCAAAGCCGCGGCGGCCGCCTCCTACAAGAACCTGAAGTATCCCGCGCTGAAGGAAATCCAGATCCCCGAGGTGGCGACTTTCACGCTGCCCAACGGCCTGCGCCTTTATCTGCTCGAGGACCATACCCTGCCGGTGATCCGCGGCCAGGCCCTCATCCGGAGCGGCAATCTGTTCGACCCGCCGGACAAGATCGGCCTCGCTGACATCACCGGCGCCGTCATGCGCACCGGCGGAACTATCGCCAAGAGCGGCGACGATCTCGACCAGGAACTGGAGAGCATGGCGGCCTCCGTCGAGACCGGCATCGGCGAATCCAGCGGCCAGGCCAATTTTTTCACCCTGAAGGAAAACTTCGACCGCGTGCTGGCGATTTACGCCGATGTCCTGATGCACCCGGCCTTCCGCCAGGAACGCATCGATCTCCATAAGAACCAGACCCGCAGCGCCATCGCCCGGCGCAATGACGACGCCGGCGCCATCGGCCGCCGCGAGTTCGCCAACCTGATCTACGGCAAGGACAACCCGTACGGCTGGCAGCAGGAATACGAGCATGTCGACCGCCTCCAGCGCGACGACCTGGTGGCGTTCTACCGCCGGCATTTCTTCCCCGGCAACGTCATGCTGGCCGTCTATGGCGATTTCTCCGCCCCCGAGATGCGCGCCAAGCTCGAAGCGGCTTTCAAAGACTGGAGCAACCCGCAGCCTCCGGTGCCGCCTTTCCCGCCCGTGAAATCGACCTTCAAACCGGGCTCCTACCTCATCGTCAAAGACGACGTGAACCAGGCGACCATCCGCCTGGGTCATTTGGGAGGCATCCTCAAGGAGGACGACTACCCGGCGCTCGAAGTGATGAGCGACATCCTGGGCGGCGGCTTCCCGAGCCGGATGTTCCGCGAGGTGCGGACGCATCTCGGCTACGCTTACAGCGTCGGCGCGCGGTGGGGCGCCGAGTACGACCACCCCGGCATATTTGTGGCGGCCGCCTCGACCAAGTCGGAGTCCACGGTCAAGGCGATCCAGGCGATGCGCAAGGAGATCGAGCGGCTGCGCGCCGCCGAGGTCACGCCTGCCGAGCTCACCACCGCCAAAGATGCGGCCCTTAACGGTTTCGTCTTCAACTTCGACACCAAGGCCAAGACGCTCAACCGCCTGCTCACCTACGATTACTACGGCTATCCCAAGGACTTCATCTTCCAATACAAGAAGCGGCTGGAAGCCGTCACGCGGCAGGATGTGCTGCGGGTAGCGCAGAAGTATCTGCACCCCGACCAGATGGCTCTCGTGGTGGTGGGCAAGCCCTCGGATTTCGACCAGCCCCTCGCCTCGCTCGGCCAGCCGGTCAGCGACCTCGACATCACCATCCCCCAGCCCAAACAGGAGCGCGCGCAGGCGAACCCGGAGTCGATGAAGCTCGGCCGGGCGGCCCTGGAACGCGCTCAGAAGGCCGCCGGCGGCGCTGAAAAGCTTGCGGCTGTGAAAGACGCGTCCTACTCGGCCAGCTCCCAGATCACCAGCCCCATGGGCAGCCTGGCCGTGAAGCAGAAGGTCAGCGCGATCTTCCCGTCCACGTTGCGGCAGGAGAACGACCTGCCCTTCGGCAAGATCGTCGTTTACACGGACGGCAAAACGGGCTGGCTCCAGACGCCGCAGGGCCAGACCCCGATCCCCCCTCCGCAACTTCAGCAGGCGCGGGGCGAGACGTTCCGCATGGATGAGACGCTACTGCTAAGCGACCGCGACTCCACGCGCACCGTGAACTTCGTCCGCAAGGACAAGGTCGGCGACCGCGAGGCGGACGTAATCGAGATCGCGGGTCCCGGCGGTGACCAGGTGACCGTCTATATCGATACCGCTTCCGGCGCCGTCCTCAAGAAGGAATACCTGGGTCAGGCCATGGCCGGATCACCGGCGAAGATCGAGGAAACCTACGACGACTTCCGCGAGGTCAACGGTGTCAAGGCGCCCTTCAAGACCGTGATCTTTCAGAACGGCAACAAGTTTGCCGAGACCCAGATCACGGAATTCCACTACAATACCGGCCTGAAGGCGGAGGACCTGGCCAAACCTTGAGCGCTGCGGGATCCAAGCCGTTGATCGGACTGCCGGCCCGCTGGGAGGACCGCGAGGCTGGCGACTGGCAGAAGAGCCGCTGGTATCTGCAGCCGACCTACTTCGAGGCAGTCGTGGCCGCCGGCGGGCTGCCGGTGATGATCCCACTGATTCCCGCAGTCGCCCGCGAACTTTTCCCGAAGCTCGACGGCATCATCCTCACCGGCGCGGATAACGACGTCGATCCCGCCCTCTACGGCGCCCCACGGCATCCCAAGGTTGGGTATGTGCTTCCCGAGCGCGACCGGACCGACTACACGCTGCTCGAAGAGGCCGACCGCGCCGCGCGGCCGGTGCTAGGAATTTGTTACGGGATGCAGTCGATGAACGTCTATTACGGTGGCACGCTGATCCAGCACCTGCCCGACGCCGTGAAGACTGACATCGACCACAGCGAACACGTCACCCGGCATCCGGTCTCGTTCGAGCCAGGCTCCCTGCTAGCCGGGCTGGCCGGCGCCGGACCCCACGTGGTGAACAGCACGCATCATCAGGCCGTGGACCGTGTGGCCTCGAATTTCCGCGTCGCCGCGCGCGCGCCCGACGGCGTGATCGAAGCCGTGGAGGCGAAAGCCAACGGCCGTTTCCTTATGGCGGTGCAGTGGCATCCGGAGCGCATCTTCGATCAGAGCGATCCGAGCCTGGCTTTGCTGCGGCGCTTTATTGAGTCCTGCCGATGAGGGTTCTGCGTCTCGCTGTCGCTCTGCTGGTGGCGCTTCCGCTGGCCGCCGAAACCGCTCAAGAGGGCGGCAAGCGGCTCGTCCAGCAGTGTCTCGAAGCGGTCGGCGGCCAGGCGTTCCTCAACATGCGCGACCGTACCATCAAGGGCCGCGCCTACCAGTTTTACCAACAGAACCTTAGAGGCCTCGCCGTCGTCACTTACTGGATCAAGTACGACCCCAAGCCGGCATCGCCCCCCCCGGACTGGAGCGGGATTCGGGAACGCCGCGAATACGACAGTAATAAAAAGAACCGCTATAGCTCGCTGTTCTTTGAGGGCAAGGGCTACGAAGTCACGTACCGCGGCGCACAACCCTACCCGGAAACTTACATGCAGCAATACCGGCAGCGGCTCCACCGGGACATCTTCTACATCCTCAAATACCGGCTCAACGAACCCGGGATGCTCTTCGAATCGCTCGGCACCGAGATCATCGACCTGCAGCCCACCGACGCCCTTCGCATTACCGACGGCAATAACGAATCGTTAACGGTTTATCTGTTGAAGTCCGACCACTTGCCCTTGCGGCAGGACTACGTCCGGCGCGCCCCCCAGACCCGAGAAACTTTCCACGAGAGCGGCCACTACACGAAGTACCGCAACGTCGCCGGCGTTCAGCTTCCTTGGAACCAGCTACTCGAGCGCGACGGCGAGAAGATTTTTGAGCTGTTTGCCGACACCGTCGAGATCAACAAGAGCCTGCCCGACTCTCTGTTCGCCATCAGCAAGGGAGTCAAGGTTTTGCCCCCGGAGAAGTAAGCTTCAAACTCTGCCACAGGTACCAGCACGCCGCGCTGCACCACGGATGCCACGGCTCGGCGATCCGCCGGACCTCCGCCGCTTTGGGAAGCTCAGCCAGGCCGTACGCCTTCTGGATTGCAGCGCGCACGCCGTAGTCGCCCTCCGCCAGCACATTAGGACGCCGCAGTGCAAACATCAGAAACATGTGCGCAGTCCAGACGCCCACGCCCTTCACCTGGGTCAGCGCCTCGATCACGTCCTCGTCCGGCAGATCCGCCAGACTATCGAGACGCACCGTGCCGTTGCTCGTCTTGCGCGCCAGATCGCGAACATAGTCCGCCTTCTGGGCCGACAGTCCGGCCGCCCGCAACTTCTTCAACGGCGTGCGCAGCACGCCCTCCGGCCGCAACCCCTCGCCCGGGCGGCCGCACAGCGTTTCGAAGCGTCCGAAGATGGCCGCCGCGGCCGTGCCATTGAGCTGCTGGAACACGATCGCGCGGGCCAGGATCTTGAACTCCGGCTCCTGGTACGCAATGCGGCACGGCCCCACGCGCTCGATGATCCCGCGCATCACCGGGTCGGCCTTCTTCAGGTGCAGGACGGCGCGCCTCACGGTTGCGCGGTCTCCGGAATGTACCCGTCGCGGGCGATCACGGTATAGCCCGGCGCCTTTACCTTCACCTGAATGGCGCGAAACCCGGGGGCCAGCGTCGGCTGGCGCCGGGGTGTATACGTCAGGACGTATTGATAGCGCGCCTGCTCCAGGGCCTGGTTGTAAAGCGGCTCGAGGGTCGTCTTCCGCAAGGCGGGAAACATCTCACCGCCGCTCGCGCGCGCGTAGCGTGGGAGCGCGCTGGAACCCAGCGTGATCTTCGCGCCGTCCAACCCAATGGGGTAGACCTGGATAGCGCTCTTGCGCAGCGCCGCGACCACGTCGGTCTCGCTGACCTGGTTGCGCGGGGCATTATAGCCGTCGGTAATCAGCAGGATCACTTTGCGGCGCCAGGCTTCCCGAGGCTCCAGTTGCCGCACCGCCTCCATCACCGCATCGTCGATGTTCTTCGGCGCCGGAGCGCCCTGGGACGCCCGGGCCGGACCCGACGGCGCGCCTCCCACCGGCCACCCGTTGATGCGGGGCACCGGCGACGTCATGGTTTCGCCGGCCAGCGTGTAGTCCGCCCCCATGGTGATCTTCTGAAGTCCGGTGTGCAGTTGCTCCTTGTTGGATGTGAAGGAAACCACATTACGGACCACGGTGCTGAAGGCCAGGACCGCCGCTTCGTCGAATTCGCCGACCGCTTCGGCCAGACTTGGGAAGGTGGCGCGGACGCGGTCACCTGTCGGACGGCTCACGCCGCTATCGATCAGGATGACCACCGAGAGAGTCGCCGGGTCGGAGGCTACGCTCGCGATCTTCTGCTCCACCCGGTCCTCGTAGAGCCGAAAATCGGCCGCTTCCAGCTTCTCCGCGAGGCGGCCTTGCGAATCTCTTACCGTCACCGGCACAATGACCTGCTCGGTGCCGGCCCGGAACACCGCCGGCGTCTGCTGCGCGGGCGCCGGCCCAGGCAAGGCCGTGAGAATTGCTAATATGAGTACCAGGGCTTTCATGTCCCGCAGTTTAATTGTCGCACTAGCCGTCGCGCTCCTGCTTTCACCGGCACTCCCGACTCGTGCTCAGCAGCCCACCCCCGAAGAACTGCCGAACATCTCGGTCGATGTGGACGTCGTCAACGTCCTGTTCAGCGTGCGCGATAAGACGGGCCGCCTGATCAGCACCCTGGGCCAGTCCGACTTCACCATTGAGGAAGAAGGACAAGCCCAGACCATCAAATATTTCTCGCGCCAGACCGATCTGCCGGTGACGCTCGGCCTGCTGGTCGACACCAGCGTCAGCCAAGGCAACCTGATCGAACAGGAGCGGATGGCTTCCTCGCAGTTCTTCACGCAAGTGCTGCGCCCCCGTAAAGACCAGGCTTTTCTCATCAGCTTCGACATCAGCGTCGACCTGCTGCAGGATTACACCGACTCGCCGCGCTTGCTCCGCTCCGCGCTCGACAAGCTGCACGTCAATGCGGAGGTGGCGGGACCGAACCCCGGTCCCCTGCCCACCACGAGCAAGCCCAAAGGGACGCTGCTTTACGACGCCGCCTATCTCGCCGCCAACGACATGCTGCGCGGGCAGGTGGGCCGCAAGGCGGTCGTGCTGCTCACCGACGGCAACGATTTCGGCAGCCAGTTGAACCTCAAGCAGGCCATCGAGGCCGCCCAGAAATCCGACGTCATCATCTACGGAGTTCTCTATGTCGACCGCGGCTTCTACCAGCGCCGGGGCGGATACGGGATGCTCGGGGGCTTCGGTGGCGGTTCCGAGCTGAAAAAGATGTGCGAGGAAACCGGCGGCCGGATGTTCGAGGTGAGCCGCAAGATGGGTCTGCGAGAGATCTACGACGAGATCCAGCAGGAGCTGCGCAGCCAGTATTCCATCGGCTACACACCCGGAGCCGAGCGCGCGGGTTATCGGCGTATCAAGGTCCTCGCCAAGGATCGCAACTTGAAGGTCCAAGCGCGCAACGGCTACTATCCCAAGGCCGCCGCCGCCCGATGATCCGTCCGCTTACCGGCGGTTGAAATACTCCACTAACGCGTCTTCGAGGGGCGGCATTGGTGTCAGGCCGGCCGCTTCCATCTTGGCGTTGGACAGCACCGAATATTTCGGACGGCGCGCCGGCGTCGAATATTGTTTCTCGTTGGTGGGGCGCAGGTCCGCCTGAATTTCCGTCTGCGCGAAAATCTTCCGCGCATATTCATACCAGGAAATCGCGCTCCCCCCGGCGATGTGATAAACCCCGTGGGGGGCTCCGCGTTCGATCAGGTCCACCGATCGCTCGGCCAGCGCCGGGGCGTACGTCGGCGAGGCCAGGAAGTCTTCCACGACCCGGATAGTCCGCCCTTCCCCCGCCAGGCGCAGCATCAGCTCCACAAAGTTGCCGCGATTGGTCGTGCGGCCCGCGGGGCCAAACACGCCCGCCGTACGCACCACGTAAAGCTTCTCCACGTAAACCTGGGCGTAAAGCTCGCCCGCCAGCTTCGACACCCCGTATGCCGAAACCGGCGCCGGAGCGTCGTCCTCGGTGTAGGGCGTAGCCTTCCGCCCGCTGAAAACGTGATCGGTCGAGTAGTGCAGCAGCAGCGCGCCCGTCTGCTGGCAGCAGACGGCCAGGTGCCGCACCGCCAGGCCGTTGGCCTGCATAGCGGCCAGGGGTTCGCTCTCGGCCACGTCCACCTGGTTATAGGCGGCCGCATTCAGCACCCAGTCCGGACGGTGCTGCCGCAGGGCCTGCTCCACCGCCTCGCCGCGGGTGATGTCCAGCTCGTGCCGGCCCAGGCCCGTGACGTGGTGGCCGCGCTCGCCGAGCACGCGCACCAGTTCCGCCCCCAGTTGTCCCCGCGCTCCCAGAACCAGTGCTCTCACCGCGCCTCCCGCAGCATCGTCCCACTCTAGCCGACCGTTCGCGGCCGGCGCAATTCAGGTAGAGTAAGACGGACCAAGCCATGCACGCCGTCGAGACTCGCCTGCGCGTCCGCTACGCCGAAACCGACCAGATGGGCATCGTCTACTACGCCAACTACCTGGTGTGGATGGAGGTCGGCCGCGTGGAATTCTGCAAGGCGCGCGGCTTCAACTACCGGGATATGGAGCGCGAAGACGGCGCCTTCCTGGTGGTCGCCGAGGCCGAATGCCGCTATCTCGCCCCGGCCCAGTTCGATGACGAAGTTCTTATCGCCACGCGCCTGCTCCAGTCCCGCGCGCGGATGATCCGGTTCGGTTATGAGATGCGCCACGCCGCGACCGGCCGGATGCTCGCCACGGGCTCGACCAACCACGTGATCTGCGGCCGCGACCGCCGTCCGATGCGGCTGCCCGAAAAGTACCGCCGCTATTTCGAAGTGAGCTGACCTCCGACGATCCGCAGGTCGCGCCCCGTCATTTCCCTCGGCTGCTCGACGCCGAAAATTCCCAGGATGGTCGGGACGATGTCCTGCAGCGCGCCGCCCGGGCGCAGGCGGGCGTTCGAATCGTCCACCAGCAGGAACGGCACGGGGTTCGTGGTGTGGTAGGTGTGGGGACCGCCCGTCACGGGGTCGATCATAGTCTCGGCGTTGCCGTGGTCAGCCGTGATCAGCCAGGCGCCGCCGTGCTGCTTAAGGGCCTGATAGATGCTCCCCAGGCAGGCGTCGACAGCCTCGACCGCGCGCACCGTAGGCTCGAGCCGGCCCGAGTGGCCGACCATGTCGGCGTTGGCGAAGTTCATCACGATGGCATCGAAGCTCCCGGCGGCGATGGCCCGCGTCGCCACGTCCGCGACGCCTGCGGCGCTCATCTCCGGCTTCAGGTCGTAGGTGGCGACCTTCGGCGAGGGCACCATCTCGCGCTCCTCGCCCTGGTAGGCTTTCTCGTCCCCGCCGTTGAAAAAGTACGTCACGTGCGCGTATTTCTCCGTCTCGGCTACCCGCAGGTTCTTCCAGTTCAGGCGGGCGAGCACGTCGGCCAGAATGTTGTTGGGATGTTGCGGGTCGAGCACGTAGGGCAGCGTGAAGGTCTTGTCGTACTGCGTCATCGTGACGAAGTGCAGCTTCTTCGGCGCAAGCGACCGGGGTGGCTGCTCGAGCGTGGCATCGGTTAGCGCGCGGGTCATCTGCCGGGCGCGGTCGGCGCGGTAGTTGAAAAAAATCGCCGCATCTTCGTCCCGGAGGCGGCCCACCGGCTCGCCCCGCGCGTCCGTCAGGACCACCGGCTCGACAAACTCGTCGGTCACTCCGCGCTCGTAGGAATCGCGCAGCGCCTGGCCCGCCTCCCGCGCGCGCACCCCCTCGCCGAGCACCATGGCCCGGAACGCCCGCTCGATGCGCTCCCAGCGCTTGTCGCGATCCATGGCGTAGTAGCGGCCGCTCAGCGTGGCGAGACGCCCCACGCCGATCGTGCGCATCTGCTGCTCGAGTTCCGCGATCCGGTCGACGCCGCTCGTCGGAGGCGTGTCACGACCGTCCATAAAGGCGTGAACCAGCACCCGCTCGACCCCCTCCGCCTTCGCCATCCGCAGCAGCGCGTAAAGGTGCGTGAGCTGCGAGTGGACGCCACCCTGACTCGCCAGGCCCAGCAGGTGCAACTGGCGCCCCCGGGCGTCGCGCATCGCCCCGAGGAGCGCCGGGTGGCGGAAGAACTCTCCGTTCTGGATCATCAGGTCCAGGCGCGTCACGTCCATGTGGATGACCCGGCCGGCGCCGATGTTAAGGTGGCCGACTTCGCTATTGCCCATCTGGCCGTCGGGCAGGCCGACCGAGGGGCCCGAGGTGTGGATCAGCGTATTCGGAAAGCGGCTGAGCAGCAGATCGTAGTTGGGTTTACGGGCGAGCGCGATGGCATTGCCTTTGGTTTCCGCCGAAAAACCCCAGCCATCGAGAATGGTCAGAACCAGCGGGCGCGGTCGTTTCACCTTTCCTTTATAGCTTGACCGCACCACCGTCTTCTACTTCTTATCGGCCGTACATCCGCTTCCTTGGTATTTATCTTCGACACGCGGAGTCGGTCTGGGCGGGTCGAAGAGCGGTGGGAAGCCAATGATCTCCGATACCATGCCGCTGAAGATTTTAGGTTCTTTTATCATCTTTTCGCTCACTGCCGCCACCCTCGCAGCGCAGCCCCGCCTTCCGAACTATGAGTTTTATGACAGCCGCTCGCAGGAGACTCCTGCCAACCCGGCCATCTCGACCACCACCGCCGCGCTCCTTGAGACGCAGGTTCCCGCGGCCAGCGGCGAACCCGAAACGCTCGCGCGGGTATTCCTGCAGGATCACGTCCGCGAGCTCGGGCTCCCCGGCTCGACCGTCTTTTCCCTGCCCCTCGGCGGGCGCTACGAAAGCCCCGCCGCCGGGCTGACCCACCTCGTGTTCCAGAAGCGTTACGCCGGCCTCGCGGTCTTCGGCGGCGACGTGCTGGTGCATGTCCGTAGCGACGGAGGCTTGCTGCGCGTGGAACCGGGCGCCCCGTGGCCCGCGGGCCTTCCGGCGCCGGCGCTCGCTGCGTCGCTCTCCGCCTCTCAGGCCGCCAGTGCCGCGCTCCGCATGCTGCTCGACTTGCCGGCCGGCAACCCGCCTCCGGAGATCCGCGCCGCAACTCCCGAGGCCGGTCCCGAGCAGCGCACGAGCCTCGCTTCACCCCTGCTGCGCGAACCCGGGTCGGCGCGCCTCGTCTGGTTTTCCCGCTCCGCCGATGTTCTGCTGGCTTGGGAGATGTACCTGCATCTCGATGCCGAGCGCTGGTACGCCACCGTAGTCGATGCCACCACCGGCGAAATGCTCTTCAGCCAGAACCTGTACCGCCAGGACCGGCCGCAGGGGCTGGTCTTCCGCGCCCCCGCCACGCCGAATCCCTCCGTGGGGCCGCCGGCCCTCGAACCTTTCACCGGCTGGCCGTCCACCGCCGGGGACTGTCCGGCCGCGATCTATCCGCCGCAGTATCGCTCCGGCGCGCTGCTCAACAAGTGCTGGGTCGCCTCCACCGTGACCGCCGGAAACAACGTCACCGCCTGCCTCGACGCCGACGGCAACAACAAGTGCGACTGGAGCGCCTCGAACGCGCTCGCGAACTTCTCCTTCCTGTTCGCCAACGACTACGCCCTCGCGGGGAACGCCGTCACCGACCGCCAGGCCGCCGTGACAAATCTCTTTTATTGGAACAACGTCCTCCACGACTGGCTCTACGGCCTGGGATTCGATGAGCCCGCCGGCAACTTTCAGGCGAATAACTTCGGGCGCGGCGGTGTCGGCGGCGATGCCGTGCTGGCCGACGCGCAAGATGGCCAGGTCCTGAACAACTCCAACTTCGCCGCGCCCCCCGACGGCTCGGCGCCCCGCCTGCAGATCGGCCTGCTGACCGACAACGGCACCTTCCTGCGCCGCGACGGCGATTTCGCCGGCGACCTCATCACCCACGAGTACGTCCACGGGCTGACCACCCGCCTGGTCGGCGGCCCCGGCAACAGCCTCGTCCTCCCGATGTTGCAGAGCGGGGGGATGAGCGAAGGCTGGAGCGATGCCTACGCCATTTCGTTCACCAACAACCCGGTCTTCGGCCAATACCTCTCCGCGACCCCGGCCACCGGCATCCGCTCGGTCGCTTACAACAACAGTCCTTACACCTTCGGCCAGTTCGGCACGATCTACCGCCGGGGCGTCGGACCGCTCAATCTGGTCGTCGATCTGCCGGAGATCCATCGCGACGGCGAAATCTGGGCCACCGCGCTGTGGGACCTCCGCACGGCCCTCGGCAAGACGGACTTCGAGCGCCTCGTCACCACAGCCCTGAAGCTCACCGCGGCGCGCCCTTCCATGCTCGACGCCCGCACCGCCATCGTACAGGCGGCGCAGTCCCTGGCGATCGGCGGCGCGGGCCAATGCGCGGTGTGGCAAGTCTTCGCGGCGCGCGGCTTCGGAGCCTCCGCCTCGCTCAACCACGTCCAGGCCGGCCAGCCCCGCGACACGGCGCTCAGCGTCTATGAGTCCTTCGATGCGCCGGTCGCCTGCGGCGGCTCGCCCCCGCAGCCGGGCGCCACGCTCTTCTCCGACGACATGGAAAGCGGACCCCGCACTTGGATCGCGACCGGCCTCTGGCACCAGACTTCACGCCGCGCCGCTGCGGGAACCCATTCCTGGTGGTACGGCCAGGAAGCCACCGGTAACTACAACACCGGCGCCCGCACTACCGGTTCCCTCACCTCGCCTCCCCTCCCCGTGCCCGCCGGCGCGCGGGCCCTCCTCGAGTGGGACCAGCTCTTCAAGGGCGAGGGCTTTGACCACAGCTATCCGGTGAGCGCCACCGCCCGTAATCCTTACCTGAACTACGACAGCGGCTGGGTGCTCGTGAGCCGCGACGGCGGCGCCACTTGGGAAACCCTCACCACCCTCGCGCACAACAGCGATAGCACCGCCTTTGACCACCACAAGATCGATTTCTCCCGCTATGCCGGCAGCACGGTGCTGGTACGCTTCTTCTTCGACACTCTCGACGGCAACAACAACCTCGGCGAAGGCTGGTATGTCGACAACGTGCTGGTGCGGCTCCTCGGCGCGGGCGGCCCGGTGTTGAGTGTCACTCCGGCCACGCTGAGCTTCACTACGCCCGCCCCCCAGTCGCTCGCGGTCTCGAACCTGGGCGGCGGCGCGCTCAACTGGACGGTGGCCGCCGCGAGCAGCGGCTGGCTCACGGTCACTCCCGGCTCCGGAACAGGCAACGCCACCCTCACGGTTTCCGCGCAGTCCGCGGCGCTCGCGCCTGGCACGTACACGGGAACCGTAACCATCACGGCTCCCGGAGCCACCGGCTCTCCCGCCACCGTCGCAGTCACCCTCACGGTAACCGGCCCCACCGGCCCGCTCGCCGAATGGCATTTCGAAGAGGCCGCGGCCGGCTCGGGCGTCAGCCTCCTCGACAGCTCCGGCAACAGCTTTCACGCCTCCACCTTTGGTTATGGCTCCGCGGCGTTCACCGGTGTCGCCGGCCGCGGCCGCGCCTTCAACGGCATCAGCGACAGCCTGGAGGTCGCCCCTTCGCCCGCCCTCAGCCCGGCCAGCTTCACCTTCCGGACCTGGATCCAGCTGCTCTCCTACCCGAGCGGGTCCGGCTGGGGCGCAGTGATCTCCAATTACGGCGGCAACTACCAGGGCTGGTACGTCGGGATCACGAGTGCCGGCCACGCCGTCCTTTCGGTGGCGTCCACGCCTTCGAGCGCTCCCTGGCTCGTCTCGAACAATATCCTGGCTCTGGGACGCTGGTATTGCCTCACCGCCACCTACGACGGCACGACCCACCAGGGCGCCCTCTACCTCAACGGCGCGTTCGACGTTCAGACGGTTTTCCCGGGCTTCACGCCGCAGTCCGCCGTGCCTCTTACCTTCGGCCGCGCCTCCTGGTATGACAGCTACTACCTGAACGCCGTGCTCGACGAGACGCGCCTCGATTCATCGCGGCTCAGCGCCTCGCAGGTCGCCTCCGACTACCAGAGCTTCCCGGCGCCTCCGCCCGCTATCGTCAACCTGTCCCTCCCCGCTGAGTGGCGCCTGGACGACACGGGCAGCGTCCTCGCCGACGCCTCCGGCAACAATCGCACTGGAACCTACACTGGCACGACGCCGACCAGCGGGGTCCGCAACAACGCTCGCATCTTCAACGGAGCTGGTGATGCTTCGCGCGTGTCCGCGAGTGAAGCCTTCAGCCCGGCCTCCTTCACTATACGCGCCTGGGTGAAGCTGCTGTCTTATCCCCAGGCCGCCGGATGGGCCGTGCTAGCCTCGAACTACGGCGGCAACTACCAGGGATGGTATCTCGGAGTCCACTCGAGCGGCCGGCTGATCTTTTCGGTGGCGAGCCTGCCTTCCTCCGCTCCGTGGGTGCTTTCGACGTCCACTCTGGCCCTGAACCAGTGGTATTACGTCGCCGCTACGTACAGCGGGGCCGCTCGCACGGCTACGATCTATGTCGACGGCGCCGCCGATGCGCAAGCCGTGCTGCCCGGCTTCACCCCTAACACCTCGGCCGACCTCTACCTGGCCCGCGCTTCGTGGTACGCGGGCTACTACGTCAACGCTGCCCTCGACGAAGTGTGCTTCGAGGCCGTGGCCCACACGGCCGCCGAGATCGTGTCCGACTATCAGTCCTTTCCGGCCCCCACGGCGCCTCCCGCGGCAGTTCCTCTCGCTGAGTGGCTCCTGGACGACACGGGCAGCACCCTCGCCGACGCCACCGGCAACGGCCACACCGCCACGGCCTTCGGCTCCGCCTCGACGACCGGGGTGCGCAACGGCGCGCGCGTTTTCAACGGCGTTGCCGAACGCGCCGAAGTCCCG
>JBGPDC010000102.1:0-19760 GCA_041482115.1 Terriglobia bacterium
CTGCTGACCAGTGCTACCCTTTTTCATGCCGGTCTCCTTTTGCACTTCGAGGGCGTAACCATGGGGAGCTTAACGCATCCCGCCGGGGACCGGCCTTCTCATTCCATCTCGGTTACGGGCGTTCGTTGGTGGGAGAAGGGTTCGTTACTGAGCGGCGCGCGTCAGCAAGCGGTGGGGCGCGTCACTCCTCGTCGGGGGGACCGCCGGCCCCGGCGAGATCCTCCTGGCGGACCTTCTCGACGTTGAAGCGCGCCACGCGGTCGCGCATGGTTTTCAGGACCTCGGGGAGCGGCGGGGGCTCGCCCTGCATCCAGCGCAGTGGATTGATGCGGGCGACGACGAAGGCTCGCAAGTAGGGGCTGGTCATGCCGCGTTGCTTGAGGCGCTTCACCACGTCCGCGACTTTCTCTTCGAGGTCGAGCAAGGCGGTCGCGTGCTTTTCGTGGGCCTTCATCGCCGCCCGCAAAGATTCCTCGGAGAAAACTACAAGGCGCCGCACGATGGGGTGGTAGACGCCGCCACCGAAGCGTGGCTGGCGCTCGTAGCAGATGCCCAGCGAGACGAGGGCGGGGTCGTCCAGATAGAAAGAGAATTCGGACTCGGGCCGGGTGGGGTCCTCTTCGAGCAGGCCGCGGTAGATGCGGATCACTTCGAGGGCGCGCTCCTTGAGGTTGTGGGCCTTCTCGGTGTTGAGCGCCAGGATCTGCCAGGCCACGGCACGGTCTGGGATCACCAGCGCCGTGATAGCTTTGGCGCCGAGACGCTGCATCGCCGCGAGACGGTGGCGGCCGTTCGGGGTCCAGAAGCCCCCGGCGGGGGCCGTGACGGCGATGACGGGGTCGAGGAACTGTCCGGTCTTCTCGATGACGCCCGCGAGTTTCTTGTGGTGAGCGTCGGAGAGGTCGCGCTGGAAGGGCGTCGGCTCGATGCGGTCGATCGGGAGCACGGCCACCAACAGCGGCCGTCCGCCGAGCGGGTCACGGTAGACGCCGATGACGGAGCCGCCTTCGTGCTCGACGCGGGCGGCCAGCTCGGCCGCCGGACCGGTGAGCGAGGGGAGAAGGCAATCGGCGGCGTCGAGTCCTTTCGAGCGCGGCTGGGATTTGCGGGGACGGCGGCGGGCCGGAGCCCGCTTGAGAGTGGAACGGGGCATACGAGGATGGCGTCCGGCGACTATCGTAGCAAGCCTGCTCGGGCGGGAGCCGAAGTTGGTACGCTAGGGCAGTTATGAGGACCTTTCGGCGGCGCACCGCGATCCAGTCGATGCTGGCCGCGGCCAGCGCGCCGTTTCAACTGGTGCGCGCCTGGGCGCAGACGGCCACGTTCCCGGGCAAGCGGGCCAGCGCCTTACACGACCTCGCCGCTATCGTGCTGCCGGAATCGCTCGGCCGGAAAGCGACGGACGCGATTGCCGACCGCTTCGCGAAGTGGGTGCAGGAATATAAGGCCGGGGCGGAGCTGGAGCCGGGTTATGGCAATCCGCGGCTGCGGTTCCAACCTTCGTCGCCCGCGCCGTTGTACCTGACCCAGCTTGAGGCGCTTGGCCGGCTCGCACCTGGGGCCAGACGGTCGCTTGTCGAGGCGGCGCTCGCGGAGGCGAAGGTAGCCGAGCTGCCGCCGGTTCCGAACGGTCAGCATGTCGCCACGGACCTGATGAGCTTCTACTTCTTCAGCAGCGCGGCGAACGACTTGTGCTACCGGGCGGCGGTGCGGAAGTACGAGTGCCGCGGCCTGGGCGGATCGGAGAATCCGCCGCCACGGCTTTCCTGATATGCCTCGGTTCGAGAGTGACGTGTGCATCATCGGGGCCGGCATTTCGGCCGCCATGCTCGCCGAGAAGCTCGCCGAGCTGAAGCCGGGCCTGCAGATCACGATTGTCGAGGCCGGCAAGAGCCTGTTCGACTTCGAGAACCGGATGCACTACCGGCAGCGGTACCTCGAGTACGGCGAGAATCCGTGGCCGGACGATCTCATCGAGGACCAAACCGCGAAGGACATCATCTCGCGGACCATGGCCGTGGGCGGGCAGGCGCTGCACTGGGGCGGCACGACCAACCGGTTCTCCGAAGAGGACCTGCGGCTGCGGTCCCTCTACGGCCTCGCCGTGGACTGGCCCCTCTCTTACGAGGAGCTGGAACGGTATTACTGCGAGGCGGAGCGGCGGCTGGGCGTGTCGGGCGAGCCGAGTCCGCTGGCCGAAGACAAGCGGTCGGAACCTTATCCGATGTCCGCGATGACGCTCAGCCACAACATGCGGCAGCTTAAGGCGTGGGCGGAGAAGAGCGGCATCCCGTTCTGGAGCACTCCCCAAGCGAAGAACACGGTGCGCTACGGCGGGCGGAACGAGTGCCTGCGGTGCAATACCTGCGCGGTGTGTCCGACGGGGGCGCGGTATTCGCCGGATTTTACGTTCAAGCAGTTGCTCGCCGCGAAGAAGATCACGCTGCACGACCAGACGCTGATTCGCAAGCTCGTGCCGCACGATACGGGCTCGACTATTGTCCGGGCCGAGGGGGTGAACCGGCGGCAGCCTGGGCAGCCGGCGGAGTATGCGGCGCGGCTTTTCGTGGTCGCGGCGGGGTACGTGTGGAGCTCGCACCTGCTGCTGCTCTCGCGCGGTTCGCGCTATCCCAACGGGCTCGCCAACAGCTCGGGGCTGGTGGGCCGCTACATGAACGGACACTCGTTCGTCTCCGCGCAAGCAGAGATGGACGCCAAGATCTACGCGGGCATGAATGAGCGGCACGGCCTGATCTCGCGGCAGTACTTGCGGTGCCGTCCCGATCAGCCCTACCGGCGGCACGACCTGCGGATCTGGGAGAGCAACTTTGGACGCCAGCCACGGCTGCGGTCGGGCGACGGGCGGCTGCTCCTTGGCGAGGACCTGCTGGCCGACTGGCGGCAGCGGGCGGCGCGGGGGGCGGCGTTACTTCGGGCCTACTACGATGTGCATCCGGCGCGGGAGAGTTCTCTCACGCTCGATGAGGCGGCGCGGAACCGCTGGGGCGATCCGCTGCCGAAGATTGAGCATCGCTTCGACGAGGCCACGCAGGCGCGGCTGGGCGCTACCCGCGAGCAAATTCTGAACATTTTTCGTTTGATGGCGCGGGCGAACAACGGGAAGCTCCTCGAAACCAGCTTCAGCAATTACCTCGACCATCCGGGGGGCGGGTGCCGCATGGGTGAGGACCCCACGAGCAGCGTGTGCGATAGCTGGGGAAAGACGCACGACCACGAAAACCTTTACGTCGCCGGAGCACCCACGACACCCACCGCCGGCTGTACCAACGGAACCCTGACGTTCGTGGCGCTGACGCTGCGGGCGGCCGATCGCATCGCGCGGCAACTGGGGAGCGCGGCGTGAGGCGGACGGGCTTCGCAGCCGCGCTGCTCGCGTGTGCGGTGGTGGTGGCGCTCGGGAACAACTATTCCACCCTTGACGACATCAACCGCGACACGGTGCGGAACCTGCAGCTCGCTTGGGAGTGGAAGACGGGCGAGGCGCCCTTCGAGGAATTCCACACGACGCCCGGAGCCTTCGAGGCGACGCCGCTGATGATCGACAACGTGCTCTACCTGAGCACGTCCTATAGCCGCGTGGTGGCGCTCGACGCCGAAACGGGGCGCGAGAAATGGGCGTACGATCCGAAGGCCTACGAGGAGGGCCAGCCTCCCAACGGCAACGGGTTCGTCCATCGCGGTGTGGCGGCGTGGCGTGACAACGGCCGCCTGAGGATCTTCATGAACAGCCGGCACCGGCTCATCTGCCTGGACGCTGCGACGGGGCGGCCGGTCGCGTCGTTCGGCGACAACGGGGTCGTGGAGCTCACGCGCGGCCTGCGGTGGGAAGTGAACCCGAAGCACTACACGAACACGTCACCGCCCGTGATCTACAAGGACCTGGTGATCCTGGGCAACGGCGTCGGGGACCGGCTGATTTACAAGAACGATCCGCCGGGCGACGTGCGAGCGTTCCATGCGCGGACTGGGAAGATCGCCTGGACCTTCCACACCGTCCCGCAGGCGGGCGAATACGGCGCCGAGACCTGGGAGCAGGGGTCGGCGAAGTTCACGGGGCACACTAATGTGTGGGCGCCCATGACGCTCGACGCCGCACGCGGGCTGCTCTACCTGCCGGTCAGCACGCCGAGCAACGACTACTACGGCGGACGGAGGCCGGGCTCCAACCTGTTCGCGGATTCGATCGTGTGCCTGGAGGCTGCCACCGGAAAGCGGAAGTGGCATTACCAGTTGGTACATCACGGACTGTGGGATTACGACATGCCGGCGCCGCCGGCGTTGGCGACCATCCGGGTGGCGGGCCAGAGGATCGACGCGGTGGTGCAGTTGACCAAGATGGGATTTGTCTTCGTCTTCGACCGCGTGAATGGGAAGCCGGTGTGGCCGATCGAGGAGCGTCCCGTGCCACAGAGCGACGCGCCGGGCGAGCGGGCCTGGCCGACGCAGCCGTATCCGGCGCGGCCGCCGCCCCTCACCGAGCAGGGCGTCTCGCTCGACGACGCGTTCGACCTGACGCCGGAACTGCAGGCCGAGGCGCAAGCGGAGCTGAAGAAGTATCGCCTGGGGCCGATGTTCACGCCGCCGAGCTTGCAGGGAACCATCATGCGGCCCGGACAAATCGGCGGGGCGAACTGGGGCGGCGGGGCGTTCGATCCCGAAACCGGCCGGCTCTACGTGAAGACGACCAATCAGCCGAGCTTCGCGCGCTTGGCGAAAGCAGACGCGACCGGCGGAAATCCACCCGGGGAGGTCGAAGCCGAATATATCCGCGACCGGCGGCTGACGAATGCGGAGTTCCACGGCGGCCTGCCGCTCTTCAAGCCGCCTTACGGGCACTTGTCGGCGGTCGATCTGAATACCGGTGAGATAGCGTGGCGCGTGCCCTTCGGGGACCTGCCGGAACTGCGTGCGCATCCGGCGCTAAAGGGCGTGAAGCTGCCGGCGCAGTTCGGAGCGCCGGGACCGGCCGGGGCCATCGTGACCAAGGGAGGTCTCGTATTCATCGGCGCCGGCGATGCGGCCTTTCATGCGATCGACAAGGCCGATGGCCGCGATCTGTGGACCTATCCCCTGCCCCGCCGCACCACCGGCACGCCGATGACCTACCGCAGCGCGAGCGGCCGTCAGTTCGTCGTGATCGCAACGGGCTCCGGCCGGGACGCGAGCCTCATGGCTTTCGCCTTGGCGTCGGCTCGATAGACGCCGCCCTTCGCCAGCCTTGCCAGTCGGCGGGGTGGGCGATGACATGCGATTCGAGGCGGCGCGCGAGTTCCTGCACGGCCCCACGGACATACTCACGACGCGGGAGCGAACGGTCCAGGTCGATGGGAGGCTCGATCACGACCCGGTAGTGAAGGCGGCCGAGACGGTACCCATACACCGTGAGCAGGGCGGCCCCCGAGACGTGGGCGAGCGCCGGCGCGCCGGTCGCGAACCGGACCTGTCCGCCGAGGAACGGAGCGGCGACCAACTGGCGGCCGATCGCGGCGGTCGTGATCGACAGGCACCGGTTCTGGTGCAACACGGTCCGCAACGATTCGAGAAACGACGGGAAGCCCGCCGGCCTGACTACGGCGTCGGCCAGATAGCGGCGTTCGGCGCGGCGGTGCCAGGGGGCCAGCACGCGCAAGGCGAGGCGGCTCGGGGAGGGCGCGCCGTGTTCGGGGCGGGTGAGGTGGACGAGCGGAATGCCGGCCTGCCACAACGCGGCCTTCGGGATCCGGGAGCCCGATAGGGACATGACCCAGAGGACCGCCCCGTGGCCCGCCGCGAGGGCAGCGTCGAGGTGTTCCCGGTCGCTCAGTTCCAGGCGCGCGAGCGAGCCACGGCGATGGAGGTCGCGCAGTCGTCCCCAACCGTCTTCAATATAGAAGCGGTAGTAGGCCTCCGCCAGCGCCTGAGGGTCGCGACCGCCGAGGCTGTCTCCGAGGATGCGCCGCATCGTATCGGCCAGGTCGCGCCGGGGAAGGAACGAACGGCAGAGGGCGAAGAGCAGGTCGCTGGCGGGGCCGTCCCAGCGGCGGGGGAGCAGGCCGGTGGCGAGGTAGCCAAACCCGATGGACGCCAACCTCGGAAGATCTTGGCGCGCCCAGATCATCGGCGCTGCCGGGACGCGGCGGCGCGCTCTATCAAGCCGAAGTATTGGTCGAGGTGAGTTTCGGGCGTCCAATAGCGGCAGTAGGCTTCGTAGCCGCGCCGGCCCAAATCCTGACGCAAGACCGGGTCGGTGGCGAGCGACTGCATGGCACGGCGCAGTTCGTCGCGGGTACGGTAGATGAAACCGCCGCCGCTGTCGTGGACGACCTCGGGGAGCGCACCCAGGTCGTTGACGATTACCGGAGTCCGGCGGGCGAAAGCCTCAATAATTATGATGCCGAAGGTCTCGTAGGTGATCGACGGCACGATCACGCCCAGGGCGTGGTGGTAGTAGGGACCGATACGGTCCTGGGGCACCCAGCCTAGGAACTGGACGCGCGACATCCCCTGGGCCTGGCGGCGCAATTCCACTTCGTAAGTGCCCGAGCCGGAGATGAGCAGGTCGTAGTCGCCCTCGCCGGCAAATTCCGGCAGGATATCCTGCAGACCCTTGATCTTTTCGAGGCGCCCGACAAACAGGAAGTAGGGGCGCGGGTGGGAGGAGTGCCCGGGCGATTGCCACTCGTGGTCCACGCGGTCGAGGAAGTAGGGAAGCACTTCGATCGGAAAGGGGAAGCCGCGCTCGTGGTGCATGTCGCGGGTAAAGCGGCTGGGGGATACGAACTGGTCGACGGCCCGGGCGGCACGGTCGCGCAAGCCCGTATAGCGCCACCACTGCGGCGGACGGTGGGAGACCAGGGTACACTTGAGGCAATCCGGCTTTTCGCAGGCGCGCTCGTTGTACTTCCAAAGCACGTTCATCGGACAGACCAGCCAATGCTCGTGCATCGTGTAGAGCTTTACCCAGCCATCGTAAGAAGGGGAAAGATCAAGTAAACCAGGGCCATAGAGAGAAATATTATGGTAATGGATCACATCGAAATGACGCGACTCGAACACCTCGCGGATCTTGGCAGCCTTGAGCAGCGGGAGTCCGGTCTGATGGGAGAGCAAGGGCGAAAGCGGGCCGAGGCCGCTGCGCAGCGTGTGGATGGTGAGGCCCGCAGGTGGCGGCGGGGCGGCGGGTGGCTCGGGGCGGTAGAGGCGGTAGGAGTCGGCGCAGTGAATCACGTCCACCTGGTGGCCGGCGCGGACGAGTTCGCGGCACAGGCGCTCGAGGTAGATCGCGTCGCCCCCGAAACTGAAGGGGGGGTAAAACGTCGTGATCATGCAGAAGCTAAGCGGCCTGGGCATGGCGGTGAGCCACTTGGTCGAGGATCGCGACCAGGTCTTGCGCGGCGCGGTTCCAGGAGAGAGCGGCCGCCGCCCGGAGACCGTTTTCCCGCAGGCGCAGGCGGAGGGCGGAGTCGTCCAGAACGCGGCAGAGGGCTTGCTCGAGGGCGGCGCTATCGTGCGGATCGAAAAACAGCGCCCCCTCGCCGAGAAGCTGGGGCAGCGGACTGGCCGTGGTCGCGATGACCGGCAGCCCGCAGGCGGCGGCCTCGACAGCCGGGAGTCCGAAGCCTTCGAGGAACGACGGCAGCACCAGGGCGGTGGCGCGGTTCAGGAGGCGGACGAGGTCCTCGTCAGGCAGAAATCCCGCGAACTCCACGCGGCCGGCGAGGGGCGGCCGCGAGGCTTGCTCCCACACCTGGCGGTAGCAGGAATGGAACGCGTCGCCCTGGTAGTCGCCGACGAGGACGAGGCGAGAGTCGGGGTGCCTCGAACCGTCGATCACACGGCGGAAGGCCTCGAGCAGCCCCGGCAGGTTCTTGTGCGGGCTGAAGCCGCCGACGAAGACCAACAGGGGCTCGGGACTGGGAACGGCATCGGCAAGCACGCGGAAGACCGGATCGCTGGCCTCGCCGACTACCTTCACCCGCTCCGGACGTTCACCGAAGCGCTTGAGAATGCCCTGCCGGGAGTATTCCGAGACGGTGAGGATCAGGTCGGCCTGGCGGCGGGCGGCTAGAGACTTGAGCGACCAGTTGAAGCGTCCGGTGGCGGTGGGAAAGACGTACTCCGGAAAGGTCTCCGGGATGACATCGTGAATGACAACAATCTTATAGGCGCTGCCAAAGACCGGGACATAGGTGTAGACGGTCGGAAACAGGAGGCAATCCAAGCCCGGCGCAGAGAGAGCCCGGCTCATGGCCCATAGGTCAGCGAGGCTGCGGTGTCCCCCGCTGCTCGCGGCCTGGACGGCCGGGGTGACGGTCCTAACGCGGACGACTTCCACGCCGGGAGGCAGGTCGGAGGCATCCTGACCAGCGTCGAGGAAGAAGACGTAACGGTTGGACCGGTCGAGCGAGACGGCGGCGGTGAGGAGGGAGCGGGCGTGGCGGCCGTAGCCACGCCGGTTCGCCCAGCAGGTCGCGTCTACGCCGATGCGCACCGCTTAAATATACTCCTTCACTCCACCCGCGACAGGCTGTCGCCGGGACCCCTGAGGTAGCCGACGCCCTCTCCGAGAGCCCAGGCGATCACAAACAGGACGATGACAGGCAGCCCTAGAAGAAACTCCCGCAAATTGCGGCGCTTGTGGAGCAAGCCCAAAGTGATGCGCAAGAAGAGAACGGCAGGCAGCACCACGGAGAGAGCAGCGTAACCTAGGCGGCGGGTGGCGGGCATTCCGACGGCGCGCATGGCGGCGAAGGACCGTGAGTAGAGGAAGCGCTGCTCGAGCATTTCGCCCAGCCCAAAGGACTTCTTGTGGTAAACCAGCATCGCGGGGCTAAGGTAAATCCTTACGCCTCTTTTTCGTAACTCGTTCTGAAGAAAGCTCTCCCAGACCGTCGCCCAGATGTCCTCCCCGAGGGGTAGGATGCTGCGCCGATAGGCGGCGTTGTTTCCTGGGACCCCTGAAGTCTCACCGGCGGCGAGCGGCGGCATGCAGGGACCGTACTCCGCAAGGAAGAAGGCCCAGTCGAGGAGGCGGTCGCGGGCGCCATTCTCAACCGGTCCGCCAACTATGCCGTTGGGCGAGTCGGCGAAGCGGAGAATTTCGGCGGCCCAGGTCGGAGGGACCATGCAGTGGTCCTCGAGGACGGCGATCCATTCGCCTTGCGCGGCCCGCATGCCGCGCCAGCGGAGGGCCGGGATGGACTGGCCGGTGAGGCCGGCGTGAAGAGTAACCCACGGGAAACGGCGGGCGATGGTGTCGGCGGTATCGTCGGTGCGGCGGTCAAGCACCAGCACCTCGATCACGTCGCGCTCGGGGAGGGCAGCGAGGTGCTCCAGGCACTCGACGACGCAGGGAAGGCCGTTGACCGAGGCGATGACCACCGAGAGCCGGGGCGTCATGTCAGAAGACCTGGCGGTCGCTGTTTCCTTTCCCGAAGAGATAGCCGCAGAACTCCCCGCATGACCAGAGTGTCTCGAATAGCAAAATCCAGGGCAAGGCGCGGAGGAAAGCCAGAGCATGGCCGCGTCCGAAGGCGAGGCGTCCCAGGCGTGCGGTGAGGAGAAACGGGAGCAGCGGACAGAATCCGGCATACAGGAGCCGGAGCAACCAGGTAGCGGACGCCGCCCGCTCGGCGGCGAACCAGCGGGCATAGTGGAAGCGCTGGCGAAGGAACTGTCCGAGGGTGAGGCTGTTGTGATAAACGACCAGCGCCTGACCGGCCCGCTGCAGGCGATAGCCGCGTTGCTCGAGGCGCCGATGGAGGAACGGCTCCCAAGCCGCCGCGTCCACGAGATCCTTGCAGAGGTCGAGGACGGAGTGCTTGTAGCTCAGGTTCGCGCCGGAGAGTTCGGCGGCGGGGCCGTCGTCGATAGGAGGCACGTGCCAGCCGTATTCGCAGAAGAAGACGGCGGTGTCGAAGGCCGAGCCGGCTACAAAACCGATCACGCCGCCGATGGCGGGCGAGTCGGGATGGCGCCGGTGGGCATCGAGGAGAGCCGCAACCCAGTTCTGGTCCGGGACAAGGCGGGCCTCGGTCATAGCCAGGATCTCGCCCCGCGCCAGGCGGAGTGCCTCGCGGCGCAACTCGGGGATGCTGCGGCGGTCGTAACGAAGGAAGCGGACGTGGGGGAACTGCTGGCGGAAGTGCAGGCGCGGGTCCTCGGCCGAGCAGTCGGCAACGATGACCTCGCCGCCAGCGCCAAGCTGGCTTTCGAGGGACTGGAGGCAGCGTTCCAGGGTCAAGGGAGCGTCGCACGAGACGACGATCACCGAGACCGGCGGGGTGGCGCTCACGATTTCCGGGCCAGGCATAGCAGGGTGTGGCCGCCGGGCAAGCGGCAGCCGCAACGGAGCAGGCACGCCGCCTCGAGGCTCCAGTAAGCGGTCAGGACCGCACGGGTCAGTCCGGTGGGGACGACGGGGGCGGCCGCGAGTCCCACGTCGCCGGCGGGGGTTGGGCGGCGGGCCGCGGCCAGGTCGGCGGCGAGCGACGGCAGCCAGTTGACGAGCGACATCCACTCGACGGTGAGCCCGCTAGGGGCTAGGTGGGCGCGGAGTTTCGCAGGCTCCCATTGCTGGTAGTCGGCGGTGTCGCGGTGGCGTTTGGAGGCGAGGCCGCGGCGGGCAGCGGCGCGGATTAACAGGAGCCCGCCGGGGCGCAGGACGCGGGCAAATTCCGCGAGCGTGGAGTCGGCAGCAGCAGTGTCGAGGTGCTGGATCACGTCCGCGCAATAGGCCGCGTCAAAGGAACCGGTACGGAACGGTATCGCGGCCACCGAGCCGGCGGCCAGCCCCCGCAGGCCACGCTCACGGGCGAGGCGGAGTCCATCGAGGGAGGAGTCGAGGCCGAAGACCGCGGCGCCCGATTGCGTCTGCCAGAGGCGAGTGAAGTAGCCCGCACCGCAGCCGGCATCGAGGACGCGGCAGAGGTTGCTGCCGCCGTAGCGGCCCAACAGGGCGAACGCGAGACGCTGCATGTGGAGCGACCAGGGATGGTTCTGCTCGAAGCGCTCCAGGCGCTCGTAGTACTCGGGCGAGAAGATGTGGGGGCCGGAAGACGAGGCCATGCTCGGATGCTCAGCCGCGATACAGGGCGGCGATTTCCCTCCACTCCAATCCGCGCAGCAGGAAGAGCGCCGCGACGTAGCAGGTCCCGGCCGCGAGGGCTTGCGCGGCAAGCGGGGCGGGCGCCAGCATCCGGGCGGCCGCGGCCATCACGGTAGCCGCGAGCAGGGGACGCCAGCAGGACGCGGCGACCGGCAGTCGAGCCACTCGCTGCCATATGTAGCGATAAGACACGGCGAAGATGACAACCTCCGAGCTGAGCGTGGAAATGGCCGCCCCCAGTGTGCCGAGGCGCGGCACCAGGAGCAGATCAAGCACGACGTTGGTCAGCGCGCCCGCCAGGATTCCCCGCAGGTCCAGCCGCTGGAGGTTGTAAGACACCAGGATAATGCGAAAAAAGGACCGCAGTGCCATCAAGGGCAGGGAGAAAAGCAGGATTTGCAGGGTAAAGTCGCCGGCGGTGTACTCGGGGCCGAAGAGCAGGGCCAGGGTGCGGCCGGCCATGAGAAGTCCGGCAAAGGGCAGCGGCAGGAAGGCGGCGGCGAGATAGCGCACGACGGGCGCGGCTGCGGTTCCAAGATCGGCGCCCCCGGAGTAAGCGCGGGAGAGTGACGGAAAAACGCTGAGTTGGAAGAGGGTGAGGGGCGCGGCAAAGAGTGTGATGAGCTTGTAGAGGGCAGTATAGAGGCCGACGGCGGAGGCCGGCTGGAACCAGGCCAGCGCCAGGACGTCGAAGTTGAACAGCAGCGTGCCCAGGATAGTCGAGGCGGTAAGCGGGGCCGACTCGCGGAAGAGCGTCCGCCAGAGGGTGTGATCGAGAGCCGGGCGCCCATGCCGGCGGAAGAACTGCCACGCCAGGAACCCAGCGGCCACCGTCTCGCCGGCCAGCGCGTAGAGCGCGAGGAGGAGAAGGCTTCCAGGATCGCTAACCGTGAAAGCGCCGGCGGCAAATACCAATTGAGAGAGGATGCCGGCGATGGCCACGGGACGGTTGTTCTCGGCGGCTTGGAACGTCCACTTGAGGGAAGCGGCGCTCGGGAACAAGGTCAGGGCGAAGGCCAGCAGCAGAGTCCGCAGCTCGGGGGTCACGCCGAGCGCCACCGTCGAGGCCAGCAGCAGGAGCCAGGTCGTGAGGGCCGAGAGCAGGCGGATGGAAAGGATGTTGCCGGCGTAACGGGCCACCAGATGCGGGGCGCGGGAGACGTCCCGGATACCTACCGAGTCGAAACCCTGCAGGACGGGGATCAGCAAGTAGGTGACCACCGTCATGACGAACCCGACGCGTCCAAACGGGGTGACGCCGAGGGCGCGGGCGAGGTGGGCAAAGGCGGCGAAGCTCACCAGACGGGCTATCAATTCGCCGATCGAGAGGTTCAGGAAATTGCCGAGGATCCGGCGAGCCGTCATGGGGCCGGGCCGGCGGGGCCTCCCGCGCCGGGCCGGGCGGTCTCCACCGGCGGGCTGGCGGGGCGCGGCGCGGGACGCCGGCGGGTCCAGAAGAGAATCGTCCCGGCGCAGAAGGAGAGACCGTTATAGAAGTGGTAGAGCAGGTGGAACGGGATGGCGGCGAGCGCGAAGAGGAAATTCTTACGGCCGTGCAGAAACATGTAGAACTGCGAGTTAAGGAAAAGCACCAGAATCAGGATCAGAAACGGCAGCACGATCACCGGGTGGTAGGGCATGAAGCTCACGATGAACCCGATGGTGCCCGCCAGACACAGTCCCGTGACCACCACATAAACGCGGTGGGACCAGGAGCCGGCCTCGAAGCGTTGCTGGAAATAGATGAGGGCCAGCGAGACGCCCAACGGCGGAATCAGCGACAGCATGTGATGCCGCCAGGCGAAGTAGATTGCCGCACCGAAGGTCACCGCAATAGGGGCCAGCAGGCGGAGGCGGGAGCGGGCGCGGTGCCAGTCGTGGAACCAGTAGGCCGAAAGCAACAGCACCAGCAACAGCAGCAAGGGCACCAGGAAGAGTCCCTTGAAGTGCACCGCCATGCCGCCCACCGCCAGCAGCAGCATGTAGACCAGCGCCACGCTGACCCGCTGCGAGATCTGGAGGTTCAGATCGTTCGGCATGCTCGCGTCGCGCAGGATCAGCTCCGTCCAGGGGATGCCACGGTCAAAGATATCGGTCTTGAGGAGGCGCCAGAAGGTCCAGGCCTTAAGGTGCTTGACGCGCAGGTTCTTATCGAGGAGGATCTTGCGTCCGGCGCCCGCGAGCCGGTAGCCGAGCTCGATGTCCTCGATGGCGGGCCGGCGGTAGTCCTCGTTGAAACCGCTGTACGCGAGAAACACGCTGCGGCGGATGGCGCCACAGCCGCTCCAAAACGTGGAGGCGGTCTCGCGTCCCGCCTGGTGCACGAAGTGGTGCATCAGGTTCTTGTACTGCGACAGGAAGTCGGGGGAATCGGGCGTGTCGTCATAGGATCCGATGAGAGCGTCGAGGGTGGCGTCCTCGGCGAAGTCTTCGGCGACGCGCTCGAGCGAGTCGGGGGCGACGCAGACATCGGCGTCGATGAAAAACAGGATATCGCCTTTCGCCTCCCGGACTCCGCGGTTGCGCGCCGCGGCCGGGCCACGGCTCGTCTCGCAGCGGATGACCTGGCAACCGAAACGCTCGGCGACTTGGGCGGAGGCGTCGGTCGAGCCGTCATCGACGACGATACATTCGTAGTCGCCGGAACGGGAGCGGCGCAACGCTTGTAAACAACGCTCCAGGTCCCGGGCGCTATTCCGAACCGGGATGACAACGGAAATCAAGCTTCAGTCTATGCGGGCGGCACGGCGGATTGCAAGGCGCAGAGCGGCTCAGGCCTTCTGATATCCTGAATACTTGCGGCATAAGTATCTTCTCTGGTTCGGCCGGCTGCTGGCAGTGGTGTGCCTGACAGCGACACTCCAAGCCCACGCGCCGCATATCGGTCTAAACACCCTGTACGTGAACTTCGCGACGAAGCCGGGCGGAGCCACTCCGGCCCCGCAGACGATCCTCTTATCGAACACCACCCACGGCCGGATGGACTGGAGCACTACAGTGGATCCGGGCAGCTCCGGCTGGCTCTCGATCGCCCCCAGCGCCGGCACTGTGTTCACCGGCTCGCTGGAAGACGCCGCGCCCACGCCCCTGACCATTTCGGTGGTCACCAGCGGTCTGGCGGCCAACGTCTACCTGGGAACGATTACTTTCCGGTCGCCCACGGCCGATAACGGAGATGGCCAAGTCACGGTCAGTGTGGCGCTGACCATCGCGGATTCGGGCCAAGCCGCGCCCGGCATCGGACTGGCGCCGGCCTCCCTCAGCGTGGAAGGCATTCGCGGCACGGGGCGGGTGTACACGCTGACGCTTCAAGTGAGCAATCTGGGCGGCGGGACCTTGAACTGGACGGCGGCAGCGTCCACTGACAGCGGCGGCGACTGGTTGTCGCTAAGCCGAGGCTCGGGCACGGGCAACGGTCCTGTTTTCGTGGCGGCGTCCGTCGGAAACCTGGCAGTGGGGACGTACACCGGTCAGGTCACCGTGTCCGCGCCCGCCGCGGCCAACAAGCAGCAGTCCGTCCCATTTACGTTCACGGTGCGCGAGCCGATCCCGGCGACGCTCGCCGTGAGCAGCCTGCAGGTAGGCTTTACAGCGGTCGCCGAAGGGGCTAAACCCGCCCCGCAGAGCCTGTTCATCTCTAACCGGGGAGAAACCCCTTTGAATTGGACGGTGGCGGCGACTACCTTCACCGGCGGGACTTGGCTGACGGTCAGCCCGGGTTCCGGCACTGACAACGGCCCGATTCAGCTTACCGCCGACACTACGGGCATGGGTCTCGGGACCTACCAGGGCCAGATCACTATCACTTCTCCAGGAGCGGTCAATTCGCCGATACGCGTTCCCGTGACGCTGAATCTTAGCCGGCCGACACCGCGGTTCCAGGCGATCGGGGTGGTGAACGCCGCGACCTATGTTTCCGGACCGGTGGCTCCGGGGGAGATACTGAGCATCTTCGGCGCGCGCCTGGGGCCGGAGCAGTCCGCGCAGGCCCAGTTCGACCCGGATACAGGCAAACTGCCCACTACTCTGGGTGGGGTGCAAGTCACCTTTGACGGCGTGCCGGCGCCACTGTATTTCGTCAGCTTTGGCCAACTCAATCTGCAGGTACCGTTCGAGGTGAGCAGCAAGACGAGCGTGCGCATGGTGGTTACGGTGCCGGACCTGGACCCCGCCGGATTGACGGTGGCAGTGGCGGAAGCGGCCCCGGGACTCTTTACGACGGGCGGGGATGGGCGGCGCGTCTTGGCCGTAAACCAAGGCAATTCCATAAACGCTGCGGACAATCCGGCGGCGGCCGGAAGTGTGGTGGTGCTCTACCTCACCGGGCAAGGAATGACAAACCCCAAGGTCCCGACAGGAGCACCGGCCCCGCTGGTATCCCCTTTCCCCCTGCCGGTCCTGAAGGTCGCGGTCACCATCGATGCGCTGCCCGCGCGGGTGATCTTCGCCGGCCTCGCGCCGGGTTTTGTCGGCCTGACACAGATCAACGCCGAGGTGCCGCGAGCTGTCCTGCCCTCCAGTAACGTTCCGGTTAGCGTGTCGCTGGGGCCCTATCAGGCGGCGAAGGTTGCGATGATCGCCGTCCAGTAGGGCCGCGAGCGTCAGAACGTGTATCCCATCGATACCTGATAGGTGCGGGGAGCTACGAAGTGGGTGCCTCCGAAAGTTGAGAGGAAGTTGTAGAGCGTCACCTTATTCGTCAAGTTCTGAATCGCGAACCGCAGGGTGACGCGCGGCCCCTCTTCCTTGTGGAACAGATTGTCGGTTCCGAGCGCGACATTGAAGAGGTTGCGCGGTTTCACTCGGGCCGGATTGTGGTCGTCGTCTCCCGTGCCGGCCGGCGGCAGGTTCAACAGCTTCGCCTGCACCGGGTTGTTGCAGGAAGTGATGGGGTTGTCGTAGGTCGCGAGCACGCCGCTGCAGGAAACCCCGATGGCGACTTGTTGTGCCGCCGTGAGATCCAGGGCCGCGTCCGAGTCCGGCACCCCGCTGACGACCAAGCCGCTGTCGTAGCGCCAGGTAAAGTCGATCCACTCGCCATTCTTCGGCCGCTGGTAGCGGAGGGCGATGGTCTGCTGATAGGCCTGGTCATGATCGATTCGAAAGACGCCGCCGGACAAGCCTCCCAGGGGAATCAGACCGCCCACCCCGGGCGGAAAATACCGCGCCCGATTGTGTCCCAGCGTCAAGTTGGCCTGGAACCCATGGATGGAAATCGTGCTGACTCGCGCGGTTACGCCGTCCAGCTTCGACTTTTGCCAGGCCGTCGGGAACGCGATGGGCGTCAGGAACAGGACTCCGAAATCGTAGGCGTTATCCGTGTACTTCCAGAAGTAGTCGGCATCGACAATCACCCAGCGGCCGAGGCGTTGCTGCAGTCCGGTATTGAACTGATTCCGCCGGCCGGGTTGAATGGGCACCGAGTTCGATCCGAAGACATTCTCGGCGAGGCCACCAGCGCCGGTGCCACTCGCCAGGATCAGGTTCTCGTTAAAAGGTGTCTCGAAGGTTCGCGCATAGGACGCGCGCAAAACCGTGTCGGTCCCGGAAATCAGATAGGACACGCCGATCCGGGGCTGCACGCCATTCGCCGAAGCCAGGCCATCGTACCGGTCGAATCGCAGACCCGGACTGATTGTAAAGCGGCCAAGCTTGATGGTGTCCGTGACGTAGAGGGCGTACTGATTGATGTTGTGTGCCCCACGGAAGCTGAACAGGGACCCGCCGCGGGCCAAATCGTAGGGCACGAGACCAGGCTGCAGATTCGGATTGGGCTGATAGAGAGGATTGATACCCGCGCAAGAATCGGGATCGGTCACACCCGGCAGCAGGAGCGAGTTGCCATCCGCATCCAGGCACACCGGATTGTAGCCGGGATCAGTCACGCCCAATTGAAAGTTCTCGAGCAGGCGAGTCTGCTGGACTTGCGTACCGAACTTCAGATCATGCCGGCCCCGCGCATAGGAGACATCGGCCTTGACTCCGTAATTCGTCAGAAAGCGGAGCTGCGAGGCCGTGATAGGGGTGTCATCAAAGGGGTCCCGGCTGGGGTAGTAATTCACCTGATCCCGGCGCACGAACGGATTTACTGTGAGCAGGGTATGCGCATTGATCGTGCGCTGGTAACCCGGGGCGATGTTCCACGTCATGATGCGCTGCCGCTGGTCCTGCGCGAGCTGGTCGACGCTGTTCGGGATCTGGAACCAGTTCCGCGCTGCGAAGAGATTCAGATGCACGACGTCTTTGCTGGTCGGCTGCCAATCGAAATGGTCGAAGAAGCTGCCGTTGTTCCCCCGGTCGTGAATGGGAAGGAACTCGGGGGTGTCCAGGAAGTGGCCCGACCGGGTGCTGTTGAGGGCGATGAAGTTCCCATATTTCGGCCCTCCAAACCCCAAGGTGGCCCGGCCCGTCCAGGTTCCGAAGGAGCCCCACTCCGATTCGATATTGCCGAACGGCTTGCGAACTCCGAGACCGGAGCGCGTGGTGGCATTGACGATGAGGCTCGATTTGTCGCCATACTGGGCGTCCGGCCATCCCGAAATCAGCTCCATGCTTTGAATCGCGTTGATCGGGATTTGTGTGGAAAACAACTTGCTCTGCTGGTCGCTGATGGGCTGGCCGTCAATCAGGAAGCTGGTTTGCGCGTGGTCTCCCAAGGGATGGAAGAACCCGTTCGCATCGGCCGCCACGCCGCCGCTGCTATAGGTCACGGCTTGACCGAGCTCACCCCCGGGATCGAAGGTGGGGAGCTTGAAGAACGTGGCCCGGTCGACGTCCTGGTGTGCGGAAGGGTCGCTTTCCACGTGGGCCCCAAAGGCTTCCACCGTGACCGTGGTCGCCTGAGCCGCCAGTTGCAGGGGAATGTTCACGACGATGGGGATAGAACTGCGGACGTCTACCGCCTGGGCAGCCGGGGCAAACGCGGCCGCCTCGACCGTCAATTGATAATTGTTCTGGGGAACATTATTGAGTCGGAACGTCCCCGCAGCGTCGGTGGTGACCGATTGCTCATAACCAGTAACGGCGTTTCGCAATCGGACCTGCGCCTTGGCAACCACGGCGCCGGAGGGGTCGGTGACGGTACCCGTGACGGTACCGCTGTTAATCGATTGAGCGCGCAGCAGGCCGCTCGCCACAAAGGTCAAAAACGAAAGAATGAAAACGGCTGAAAATAGCCGGTGGTACCGCATAACGTAATCTCCTTTGAAGGTGTCGAAAGAAATGAGAAGTAGACGGATGAAACGCGGGAATAGCCGCGCACTCCGCCTCCAGTGTTCAGCGAGATTAGGTTATGCGGCGGGCGGAGCCCGGGACGAGGTGGACCCGAGCAGGGGTTCGTGGAGTGCCAGCAGCCCCGCGGCGCGAAGCTCGCTCTGAACGGGCGTCGGCGTTTGAATCTCAACGCAGGCGAGGGCCCCGCTGGAGGGCAGCGACCCACTGCGGCAAAGATTACAGGTGTGTCGAGGCTGGCCTTCGTGTCCGTGACCGGCCAGGAACGGTCCCAGGCCAAACCACAGCACGGCCGCCATGGCCAGGCAGGCCAACAACATCCGGCGATTTTGTTGCAGCCGGAAAGGCATCTAGCCGCTATTATATGCTTGTAGTTGAAAGCCAGGCAAGCTAAAACTAGCTTGATCTGGGTCTTCCTACTCCGTTACGCCCGGGATGGCGCCAGGACTTGTGTATTGTTCGAGGACGTCGGCGATGCGGCGGCTGGCGGCGCCATCCCACAACTCTGGTACCCGGCCGGCCGGCCGGGGGGCCGCCAGAGCCTCGCGCGCCGCGGTCAGGATGCACTGCGGATCGGTGCCCACCAGCCGATTGGTGCCCCGCTCGATGGTGACGGGCCGCTCCGTGTTGTGGCGAAGGGTGAGGCACGGAACTTGCAGGATCGTCGTCTCCTCCTGGATGCCTCCCGAATCGGTCAACACCAGCCGCGCCCGGCTCATCAGGTGCAGAAAGTCCAGGTAGCCGAGCGGCTCGACGGTGCGAATGCCGGAGGTATCGAGCCCCGCGGCCCGCAGCATCTGGGCGGTACGCGGATGCACCGGAAAGACGACGGGAAGCGTCCGGCCGATCTCGCTGAGCGCCGCGAGCAGGCCGGACAGGGATTCGGAGCGGTCGACGTTCGAGGGCCGGTGGAGCGTGGCAACCGCGTAACCGCCATCGTGGAGGCCAAGCCGCTCGAGCACCTGAGTTTGCTCGGCCCGCGCCCGGAACCGCAGCAGCGTGTCGATCATCACGTTGCCGGCGAAGAAGATCCGCTCGGGCGAAATCCCTTCCGCTTGCAGGTTGCGGCCGGCACTGGGCTCCGTCGTGAAAAGCAGATCGGAAACCGCATCGGTCACGAGGCGATTCATCTCCTCGGGCATGGTGCGGTCGAAACTGCGCAGGCCGGCCTCCACGTGGGCCACCGTAATGCCTAGCTTTACCGCCACCAGCGCCGCCGCCGCCGTCGACGTCACGTCGCCCACGACCACTAGCACGTCCGGACGCCACTCGAGCAGCACCGGCTCGAGGCGCTGCATGATCTCGGCCATCTGCCAGACTGCCGAGCCCGAGCCGACCCCCAGGTTCACATCCGGCTCGCGCAGCTCCAGCTCGTCGAAAAAGGAGCGCGACATTTCCGGCGTGTAGTGCTGGCCCGTGTGGA
>JBGPDC010000103.1:0-19413 GCA_041482115.1 Terriglobia bacterium
CGTCGCGCCGGGCGAACTGCTCTTCACCAACGGCACCGACGAAGCGATCCAGGTACTGATCAATACTTACGTGGACGACAACGACGGCGTCCTGGTGCTCGCCCCCTCCTACGCCATGTACCGCTTCTACGCCGGCGTGGCGGCGGCCGAGGTGACCGAGGTCCCGTACCGCCCGGCCGGCCTGGCGTTTCCGCTCGAAGAACTGCTGGCGGCGATTACTCCCGCAACCCGGGCCGTGCTCATCGCCAACCCGAACAATCCCACCGGAACCGCCCTCGACCTCGCCGGCGTCCGGCAGATCCTCGCGAAGGCCGCGCACGCCGCGGTCCTGATCGACGAGGCGTATTTCGAGTTTTACGGCGTCACGGCGCTCCCGCTGGTGCGCGAATACCCGAACCTCTTCGTCAGCCGCACGTTCTCCAAGGTCTACGGGATGGCGGGGCTGCGTCTCGGCTGCGTATTCTCGCAAGCGGAAAACATTTCGTGGCTTCACAAGGCCCAGTCGCCCTACAGCGTCAACGTGTTGTCGGTACTGTGCGCGGCGGAAGCGGTCGAAGATCGCGCTTACATCGAGAACTATGTAAAGGAAGCGCTCGAATCGCGCCGCCTGCTCTGCCGGGCGCTCGACCGCCTGAAGATCCCCTACTTCCCCAGCGAAGCGAATTTCGTGCTGGCGCGAGTCGGGCCGCGGTCCATCGAAATCCGCGACCGGCTGCGCGAGAAGGGCGTCCTCGTCCGCGACCGCAGCTACGAAATCGCCGGCTGCCTGCGGATCACCGTCGGCAAAAAGGCGCAACTGCGGAAATTCCTGACGGCCTTGCGCGAGGTGCTCGCATGAAGGGCGTGCTCGTCTTCGACATGGACGGCGTCCTGGTCGAGGTCGGCGACTCCTACCGCGAGACCATCATCCGCACTATCGAGCACTTCACGGGACGCCGCGTGACCCGCGAATTCATCCAGGAAATCAAGAACCAGGGGGGCTTCAACGACGACTTCGTCCTCTCGCACAAAGTGTGCCGTGACTTCGGCGTCGACCCGGGCTACCAGCAGGTCGTCGATTATTTCCAGGGTATTTTCCTCGGCAAGAATCACGACGGACTGATCCTGCGGGAGCGCTGGATGCCGTCGAACGGCCTGCTCGACCGTCTCGCCGGACGCTGGCGCCTCGCCATCTTCACCGGCCGCACCCGCGCCGAAGCGCGGCTGACGCTCGACCGCTTCGTGCCGCAGATGGTCTTCGACCCAATCATCGGGAACCAGGAAGTGGAGAACCCCAAGCCCGCCCCCGATGGTTTGCTCAAGATCCGCGCGGAGTGTCCCGGCGCGCCGGCCTTCTACCTGGGCGATACGGTGGACGATGCGCGCAGCGCCCGGGCGGCGGGCGTCCCGTTCATCGGTGTCGGTTCCGATAAGACGTTGCTGGACCTCTTCGCGCGGGAAAATGCCCAGGCAGTAATTGCAAACATCAACGAGCTGGAGCGGGTGCTGCCATGAGAGCCGCCACCATCAAGCGCGACACCAAGGAAACACAAATCCGAGCCCGGCTGCGCCTCGACGGCCGCGGGCGCTATCGGATCTCGACCGGCGTCCGCTTCCTCGACCACATGCTCGAGCTCTTTGCCAAGCACGGCGGCTTCGACCTCGACCTCGCCGCCCGTGGCGACCTGGACGTCGATCAGCACCACACCGTCGAAGACACGGGCATCGTCCTCGGCCAGTGCTTCGCGAAGGCCCTCGGCGATCGCAAAGGCATCAACCGCGCCGGATACTTCGTCATGACGATGGACGAAACCCTGGCCGTCGTCGCCGTAGACCTGGGGGGACGGCCCGCCCTCGTCTACCAGGACCTGGTGCGGGTCCGTCACGTCGGCGACCTGCAAACCGAGTTGCTCGAGGACTTCTTCGGCGGCTTCACCCAGCATGCCGGGGCCAATCTCCACGCCAAGGTGCTCTACGGCCGCTCGAACCACCACAAGATCGAGGCCATCTTCAAGTGCTTCGCCCGTGCCATGCGATACGCCTGCTCGACTGACAAGCGCTTACGCGGCCAGCTCCCCAGCACCAAGGGCCTGTTATGATCGCGATCTTCGATTACGGCGCCGGCAACTTGCGTTCGGTCGAGAACACCCTGCACTCGCTCGGCGCGAGCTACGACCTCGTCCGCGACGCCGCGGGACTGCGGCGCGCCGACAAGATCATCCTGCCCGGCGTCGGCCACTTCGGCCAGATGATGCGGGCGCTCGACCACCTCGAAGTGCGCGGGGCGCTCGTCGAGCGCATCCGCGCCGGCGTTCCGTTTCTGGGGATCTGCCTCGGGATGCAGGCGCTCTTCGAATCGAGCGCCGAGGCTCCGGAGGTAGCGGGCCTCGGGTTGTATCCCGGACGCGTCGAGCGGTTTCCGGTCGGCGTCCGCGCGCCCCACATGGGATGGAACGAGCTCGAATTGCGCGGCTCGCCAAACTTGCTCCGCAGCTTGCCCGCGCACCCCTACGTTTATTTCGCCCACAGTTACTACGTGCCCGAGGCCGTCGCCGGAGACCGCGCCGCCGCCATCACCGAATACACCCTGCGGTACGCGGCCGCGCTCGAAGCCGGCAACGTCTGCGGCGTGCAGTTTCACCCCGAGAAATCCGGCCCGCTGGGCCAGCAGGTGGTGCGGAACTTTGTTGGCTAAGCGCATCATCCCCTGCCTCGACGTGAAGGCCGGCCGCGTGGTCAAGGGTATTCATTTTGTCGAGCTGCGCGACGCGGGCGATCCGGTCGAGCTGGCCGACGCTTACAACCAGGCCGGCGCCGACGAGCTCGTGTTCCTCGACATCACCGCCTCGAGCGACCGCCGGGACATCCTGATCGACGTGGTCGAGCGCACGGCGCGGAAAGTCTTCATCCCGCTCGCGGTCGGAGGCGGCGTGCGCGCCGTAGCCGATGCGCGCCGCATTCTGCTCGCCGGAGCCGACAAGGTTTCGGTCAACACCGCGGCAGTCGAGCGGCCCGAGCTCATCACCGAGCTCTCGAACGAATTCGGCGCGCAGGCCGTGGTCCTGGCGATCGACGCCCGCCGTCGCGCTCCGGGCGCCTGGACGGTCTTCACCTACGGGGGCCGCCGCGAAACCGGCCAGGACACCGTCGAGTGGGCGCGGCGCGGCGAAGCGTTGGGGGCGGGCGAGATCCTGCTCACCTCGATGGACTGCGACGGCACGCAGGCCGGATTCGACTGCGAGCTGACCCGCGCCGTCTCGCGCGCGACGCGCATCCCGGTGATCGCAAGCGGCGGCGGCGGCAAGCCCGAGGACTTCGTCGAGGTGCTCGACGCCGGCGAAGCCGACGCCGCGCTCGCCGCCTCGATCTTTCACTACGGGACCTACAGCGTCGGCCAGCTCAAGGACTTCATCGCCGCGCACGGCATCCCCGTGAGGCGCTTGGCGTGATTCTGCCGTGCATCGATCTGATGGACGGCAAGGTCGTCCAGTTGCGCCAGGGGCGCGAGAAGGCGCTCGAAGCCGATCCCCCGCTCGTGATGCTTCGGAAGTTCGCCGCCTTCCCCGAGATTCAGGTGATCGACCTCGATGCGGCCCTGGGACGCGGCTCGAACGAAAAGATCCTGCGCGAGCTGGCCGAACGGGCCATCCTTCGCGCCGGCGGCGGCGTCCGCACCGTGGACCACGCCATCGACCTGCTGGACGCCGGCATCTACAAGGTCATCATCGGCACCTCGGCCTTCACACCCGCCGGCATTAACCGCGCTTTTCTCGAAGCCCTGCCTCCGGAGCGCGTGATCCTGGCGCTCGATTCCAAGGGCGGCAAGATCGTCACGCGCGGCTGGCAGGAGGCGACCCGCTTCACCGCCACCGAGATGATCCAGCAACTGGAACCTTACTGTTCCGGATTCCTCTGCACCTACGTCGATAAAGAAGGGATGCTCGAAGGGACCGATCTCGCTTGGTTCCGCGAGCTGCGCGCCGCGACGAAGCACGAGATCACGGCCGCCGGCGGCATTACGACACTGGATGAAATCCGTGCCCTCGCGGCGATGCAGGTTCATGCCGCGCTCGGAATGGCCGTGTATACGGGCCGGCTGTCGCTGGTAGAGTTGGCGGAGCTCAACCGGACGCTGGGGTGACGCCACCCTAGGCTTGCGTCCATGGGCCAGGACCAGCCCGGGTAATTGTTACAAGCCCCGCTCTCTGATGAGCCGCTCCGCGGTTTGGACGTCTTGCGGCACATCCACGGAGAACGAGCTCGTGGAGAGCCGGATCATCTGGACTTCATAACCAAGTTCGAGAAAGCGCAAGACTTCGATATCTTCGAGCTGCTCCAGCGGGGTCTTGGCGCCAGTTGCAAACGCTTCCAGAGCAGCCGGTGGAAAACCATAAATACATACCTGGCGGCAGGTTTGCATCTGTGCGGGTGCTTTGCTCCCCGGAATGGGACTTCGACTCATGTAGAGTAACCGGCGATCTTGCCGAAAGACGACCTTCGGAATTTTGCGGTCTTCGTTATCTTGAGGATCTGTTATAGGGCAGAATCCGTTCAAAATCGCGCCGGAGTTGCGCAGTGCCGCCTCCCGGGTAACCGCGATATCCTGAGGGTCGATCACGGGTTCATCGCCTTGCACCGACAGGTAATAATCCGCGGTCATGAATTTCGCCGCCGCGGCCACCCGATCCGTTCCCGTCAGGCAGCTTGCCGGCGTGAGCGTTACTTGCATTCCCGCTTCCCGGCAGTGGTCAACGATACGTTCGTCGTCGGTCGCGATCCAAATATCCTCCGGAGGAAACACTTGAGCACATCTCTCCCAGCAGCGCCGCAGCATCGACTTCCCCGCGAGCCTGACCAGAGGTTTCCCGGGAAACCGGCTGGATTGATATCGTGCGGGAATGAGTAAGCTGATCTGCATCTCACCGTGGCTTCACCAGGGCTCCTTCTCCCGTGGCGCCTCGTGCAGTCGCTGCAGATTCAGGGCCAGGGTGTCCTCCGTGGGGAACCGCCCCTCGCGGCCGGCGGGACCAATCGGGTCGAGCTTGGCGAGAGCGGTGTTGCTGTCGCGTGCTAGCCCGAGAGAGCCGCCCCCCACGAGGTAGTTAAAAAAATCGTAGGCGATCTTTGGAAACAAATCGACCCGGCTATCCATATTGCAGTTCAGGATGGGGGGAAGGCGGCTCACACCATGAGCTTGCATGATCCCGGTAAGCACCTGCCAATTCTGCGTAAAACAGAATACGTCAGCGGTAAAGTCCCGCGTAACCGGCCGATAGGATTCGAGTTGCTCCTGACGATAGTAGGCGGGTTCGCTGTGGGCGTCCATGCCAAGAATATAGATGGGTCCGGCACAGCCCGAGAAAATGAGGCTGGCAAGCATCATGGAGACTGAGTTGACATGGTGCCGTATCCGAAAGGCGTCCGCCGGGACGAGATCTTCCACAAAAAGAATCTTAGAGCGCCGCGTGGCCAGGCGACGGTGTTGTTCCGGTGCTTCGCTCCGCAGGCGCGCCACGTTCGCCTTGAGTGTAATGCACAAATTCGACGAGTCGCGTTCCAGATAGGCTGCAATGCGGTCCACTTGCCGCTCGAACTCCCCGGCCAGGCGACAAATACCAACTCAAACTCGCGGCCAATTTTTTCGAGAAGATGCTCTTCGTGCACATGAAAGGAATTGAGTCCGAAATAACAGATCGGAGCGCCCGCGAAAGTCTCGATACAGCGCTCGAATTCCGAGAGGCTTTTGCCCGCCAGCACGAGGGCCACGCTGCGCCCGCCGACGGTCTCAACCAGGATCCGCCGGGAAAGCGTGGAAGGCAACTGGGTCAGCTTGTTCAGATAAGCTCCTCAGGCGCCTGATTTTACCATCAATTTCCAAACCGGTTCTCCGGGCCGGGCCGCGCGGAGCTGGCACGCCGGAGACCTGCTGCGAGTCAAATGTTTCCATTTTCTTCCCAGGCCTGCGCCGTCCCAGCCAGCTTTTTCGACGTGGAGCGGATATTTAATTGACGATGTGCAAGAATGCCCCGTTGATTTCGGGACACTCCTCGTTCCTTCTCAGCCTAGGGGCGCCGCCGCCGCCGGCAGGCCCGGAGTTGCGGAGCGTCTCGCGCACCCCGGCGGGCACGTGCTGCTGGCCGAGGACAACGCAGACGCCCGGGACCTCTGGGCCACGCTGTTGACCAGCGCGGGCGCCGCAGTCGCGCTCGCCGCCTCCGGCCCCGATGGCTCGAGCAACTCCGGTCCCGCGAGTTCCGGCAGCCCCCGCGCCGCGCCCCCGCGCCGCGCCCCCGCGCCGCCATCGCCCTGACTGCCCCTGGCGGGCCTGGAAGACGGTCTGGAGGCGTTCGCGGCAGGCTGCCGGCGGAGGCTGCCGATTTGATCCACGCCTTCGCCAACAGTCATATTTCTTTTGGGCCAGCGCGCTCCGTAATCTTCGATACCGTCTAGTCGGTAGTAGTACCTAATTGTCTTTTGACTTTTCTCCGGGATCGTTCCATTATCCAATCCGGAAGAAACTCCCCAGGAGGAACCATATGAAGCCAGCTACAGCGCCGCGAATAGTGACGAGAGTCCTGCTGGTCGTCGTTGTTACGGCCCTCGCATTCTGGGCGGGGGGCAAGGTGAAAGCTTTCAATCCCCAACCCGACCCTCCGGGCAAAGCCGCACTGAGCTTGCACAACGGCGAGCTGCTGCGAGTCAACGTCTCCGACGTGAACCCCGGGCCCTGCGCGGTCCAAGCCAGCTTTTTCGACGCGGCCGGGATGATGATTGGCGACCCGCCAGAACGCCGGCCGATGCCGGGGCACTCTTCGTTTTCTGACGTCTTCTTTCAGGTGGGAGAAGTGCCCTTCCACCACGCCCGGGTCGAGCTGCGGAGCCTCCCGCGGGGTTGCGCCACCTCCAACCTGCAGATTATGGATATGGAGACCGGGAAAACTCTCGCCATCTACGCGGGCACGCCCGCCCTGTAGGGGCGGACTAGCGCCAGTCGTCGAGGAGGTAGACGCCGGGGCGGCTGTAGCCGGGGTCGTTGGGGCGGTGCATGGCGACGCCCTGATGGTCCGTGCGAAAGCCCCGCTCGAGCATCGCCCGGTAGGCTTCGTGCCGCGCGAGGTTCACGCCGGCTGTGAAGCGCGAGAGGCCCCGCGCGGCGGCTAACGCGAGACACCCCTCGAGCAGCCGCTGGAAATTCACCGCCGCCTCCGGTCCCGGGCGCACCGCACCGAACTTGCCGTAGCACGCGCCGTTTCCCGCCTCGGTTCCCCCGCCGCAGTGGCAGACCGCGAGGCCCGCGAGTTTCGCGCCGTCCCAGATCAGGACCGTATCACCCAGCCGTTGTTCCTCCGTCGCGCGGATTTCGCGGCCGGCATCCAGCCCCTCGTAAATCGCGCCGGTCACCTCGCGGCACGCCCGCCGCAGCGATTCCTGTTGCTCCGGCGTCGCTTCAGAATAGCGAGTGCAGTGCGAATCGCTGGCTGCTTCCCGGGCGGGGAGCGACATCAAAGCTGTCAAGAAACGCGGCCAGAAACCGAATTTCTGATACAAGTGCAGGTGAAAAGCCTTCTCCGGGTCCGGTATCCCGAGAAAAGTGCCGAAAGCGAGGCGGACAATCCAGCCCGCCTCGGCCAGATCGGTCTCGCGCAACAACCGGGTGCTGACAGGAACCTTCACGCTGGAATCCTCTCGGGCGTGTAGTATACACGGTAGAGGAAACATGAGACGGCTCGCCTCGGTAGCGTTGCTGGCAGGACTCGTTGCCTGCTCGCGGCCAGCCCCGGACACCCGGGGGACCGACGAGCACATCATCCGGGAGATGGAGGCGGCGTGGTCGAAGGCGGCCGAAGCCAAGGACCTCGAGAAGTTCCTCGCGTTCTACACCGAGGATGCCGTCTACCTGCCGCCCCACCAGCCGGCGCTGAACGGTTGGAATAACATCGGCGGGTCGCTGCTCACCACCTTCCAGGACCCGGCTTTCTGGCTGACCTTCCAGACCCGGCACCTGGAAGCCGCGCGCAGCGGGGACGTGGCGTTTACCTACGGGGTCTACTCGATGACCTTCACCGGGGCGAAGCACGAGCGCCTGACCGACACCGGCAAGTACCTGACGATCTGGAAGAAGCAGTTCGACGGGCGATGGAAGGCCGCGTTCGTTATGTATAACTCCGACCTGACGGCGCCCCGGCCGGCCGGGAAATAGCTACTTCGCCTGGTCGAGTCCCTCGGTCAGCTCGATGTAGGTGCCCCAGGGGTCGGTGAGGAACGCGATGGCCAGGGGGATATTCGGGAGCTTGCGGTACGGGGAGTCGAGCTTGACGCCGGCCGCCTCCAGCCGCTGGCAGTAAGCCTCCAGGTTCTTCACCTCAAAACCGATGTGGTCGAGCGAGCGTCCCTTCGTCGGAATATCGGGGTAGGGCTCTCGCGAGGCGTTTTTCTTCGTGTTGCCCGGGAGGGGAGCGAAGGTCAGGTTCATGCCCGGCACGTCGCCCGATTGATAGGGCCCGCGCATGGTGGGTTTCAAGAGCAGCTTCTCGACGTACCACTTCTTCACCGCGTCGGGATCGGCCAGGAAGTAGTGCAGGTGGTGGCTCACGGCGGGGGCAGTGAGCGAGGGGTCCTCGACCAGCTCGATGCGGAACTCCTCGGGGGCGACCACGTAAGTCTGGGGGGTGTTCTCGCGGCCGATCCGGACGCCTTCGACCTTGCTGCCATGTTTCTCGAAAACGGCCAGGAAGTCCGACAGCTTCTTGACCTTCAGGCCCATGTGATTGATGACTTCGCCGGTGACGGGTCCGGTCGGCTCGGCCTTGCGGAAAAGAAGAATCAGGCCAGGTATGGAGACGCCTTCGAGCGTGCCGAGCTTGACCGGTTTCGCGCCGATCTGCTCGATCCAGAATTTGCGGTGGGCCTCGACATCGCGGACGTTGAGATGGAGATGGCCCATGGTCATGCCGGCGTCATTCGGCGGCAGCAATTGCGCGCCGGCCGGCAGGCACAAGGCAGCAGCGAGAAGGAGCTTGGTCATCTGTGGTGTCCCCCCGGGCTTGTAGTATACACGGGAGGGGACTTTTATTCCGACGCCATGCGGATCGTCTTCGCCATCGCCCTGGCCAAGCTCGGGCTGCACTGCTTTTTCAACAACCAGTACGGCTACTTCCGGGACGAATTCGATTACCTGGCGTGCGGCAACCACCTGGCTTGGGGGTACGTCGATCAGCCCCCGCTCCTGCCCTTTCTGGTCAGGATCTCCCGGATGCTGCTCGGAGAATCCCTCCGTAGCATTCGCTTCCTTCCCGCGCTCGCGATGTCCGCGACGGTGATCCTCACGGCGCTGATCGCGCGCGAGCTGGGCGGCCGGCGCTTCGCGCTGCTGCTCAGCGCACTAGCAGTAGCGATCGCGCCCATCTACTTGTCCGGCGGCAGCCTGCTGACCACCAACTGCCTCGAACCCCTGCTGTGGATGGGGTGCGTCTACTTCGTGATTCTGGCGATCCGGCGCGACGAGCCGCGCTATTGGCTGTGGTTCGGCGTCGTCGCCGGCCTCGGATTGCAGGAGAAGTATTCGATCGCGGTACTGGGCTTTGGAATCGTCGTGGGGCTGCTACTGACGGAACAGCGCCGCTTTCTCGCCAACCGCTGGTTCTGGCTGGGGGGTCTGGTGGCTTTCCTGATTTTCCTGCCGAACCTGGTTTGGAACGTGCAGCATGACTTCCCTTTTGTACAACTGATCCACAACATCAAGGCCGCCGGCCGGGACGTGGAGCTTTCGGCCGGTCAATACTTCGTGCAACAGGTCCTGCTGGTGCTGCCCTTCGCGGCGCCGATCTGGATCACCGGCCTGGTCGCCTTGCTGTTTTCGTCCCGGCTCAAGCCGTACCGTCTGCTCGGTTGGTGCTACCTCGCCGCCTTCACGGTGTTCGTGGTGCTGAAAGGCAAGAACTACTATCTGGCGCCAATCTATCCCATGCTGCTCGCCGCGGGCGCGGTCACGATCGAGAGGCTGAAAGCAGCCTGGTTGAAACCGGCCATGGTCGCCGTGCTCCTCGCCGGGGGAGCGTGGCTGGCGCCGCTGACGGTCCCAGTTCTATCCGCCGGCCACCTGCTCCGCTACCTCGACAACTTACCTTTCGAGGTGCCGCGCAGCGAACGCAGCCACATCGGGGCGGCTCTTCCGCAGCACTACGCCGATCAGTTTGGATGGGAGGAGATCGTAGCAGTGACGGCGCAGGCGTGGTCCCGGGTTTCGCCGCAGGAGCGGAGCGACTGCGGGATCTTCGCCCAAGACTACGGGCAGGCCGGCGCGATCGACTTCTTCGGATGGCGCTACGGGCTGCCGCCGGCCCTGAGCGGTCACCAGACCTATTTTCTGTGGGGGCCACGAGGCTATTCGGGCCAGTGCTTGATCGTCCTGAACGATAGGAAGGAAACTCTGGACGGGCTGTTCGAGCACGTCGAGTACATGGGGAAGTCCGCCGATAACCCCTACGCCCTGGAACGCGAGATCCCTGTCTTCCTCTGCCGCGGCGCCAAATTCGGCTCCCTCGCCCAGCTCTGGCCGCAGTTGAAGAAGTGGCGCTAGTGCTATGCTGATTCCACGACAGGAGGAAATATGCGAACTATTCGATTACTGACCATCGGCGCGCTTTTGTTGACGGGCTCGGCGGTGGCGCAGGACAAAGCCAAGAAGGCGCCGGCCGGACCGGGCCTGACCCTGACCACCACGGCCTTTTCCGACGGCGGAGAGATTCCGGCCAAGTTCACGCAGAACGATCCGAACGCCGTGTCGCCCCGGCTGCAATGGACCAACGTCCCGGCGAACACGGCCACTTTCGCCCTCATCCTGCATGACCCCGACGTCGCGATACAGCGCAAGACGGACGACGTGCTGCACTGGATGGTGTTCAACATTCCGGGGACCGCGCGCGAGCTTCCCGAGGGCGTGCCGAACGCGAGCGTGACGCTGTCCGACGGCACCGTGCAGGCCAAGAACCTGCGCGGAGCGGTGGGCTACATGGGACCCGGCGCGCCCCCGGCTGGTCCGCACCACCATTACACCTTCGAGCTTTTCGCGCTCGACACGAAGCTCGACCTGGGACCGGACGCGACGCGCGCCGATGTGCTCAAAGCGATTGACGGGCACATTCTCGGCAAGGGTGTGCTGGTGGGGCGCTTCCATCGGTAGGAAATAATTAGTGCAGATTTGCACTAATTATGGACTCAGCAGAATCAATGACTTCCCGAGGCGAGAGGACCCTGCGGTCCCCGGCGCTGTGGCTGCTGGGCCTGGGGGCCTTCACGATTCTCGCGGGCGCCGTGGCCCTCCGGCAGTGGTCCTACCTGGCGTGGCCGACGCGGCTGGCCTATAGCGTCAGCCTGGGGGCGAGCGTGGTGCTGTGCGGGTGCGCTCTGCGGATGCTGTCGGCGGGCGTGCAGCGCGCGGTGGCCTGGACCGCTGTGGGCGCGGGGCTGCTGCTGGCTGCGAACCAGGGGTTGGGACTGTGGTTCGGCGCTTTCCTTTGTTACACGCCGGGTTGAGAGGCGCAGCACCTGGCCCTCGGCGGGGGCTTCGGGCTGTTTTCGGCGGACGTCTGGAAATTTCTCAGGCGGCGGCCTACACACGAGGAGGAAATGAAAACATGAGAAACAGGCGCGTAGTTACGATCTGCACCATTCTGCTAGCGGCCGTTGGCTCCGTGGTGGCGCAAGCTCCCGCCACGAAGGCGCCGGCCGGACCGGGGCTCACGATAACGACCACGGCCTTCGCCGACGGCGGCGTCATTCCGAACAAGTTCAGCCAGGCGGACCCGAATCCGGTTTCTCCCAAGCTGGAATGGACCCACGTCCCGCCGGGCACGGTCAGTTTCACCTTGATCATGCGCGATCCCGACGTGGCGCGCGCGAAGACGACGGAAGACAACCTGCATTGGCTGGTCTTCAACATTCCGGGGACGGCGCACGAGCTGCCCGAAAACGTTCCCCTCACCGCGCAATTGCCGGACGGCGCCGTGCAGGCGAAAAACGTGGGCGACGTGGTCGGCTACCGGGGTCCCGGCGCCGGCGCGGCTGGTCCTTATCACCACTACAACTTCGAGCTTTTCGCGCTCGACACGAAGCTCAGCCTGGGGCCGGACGCGACGCGCGCTGACGTTCTCAAAATGATGGACGGCCACGTGGTGGGCAAGGGCGTGCTGGTGGGGCGCTTCCACCGGTAGGGGACTGCTGCTACTCGCGGGCGCGAGTCTGTGCCAGCCTGGCGCGCAGGAGCGGCGAGAGACCGGCTTCGATCTCCGGGGTGATGAGGCCCACTTCGTCCAGATCCTTGAGATGGGCTTCGTCTTTGGCGCGAAAGCTGGTCAGCTTCATGCGGATCAGGTCGGGCAGAGGGAGGAGCCGGAGGCCCTTCATTTTTCGACAGGCTCCGAGCTCAGGTGGCTCCGGGTACTCCGGGCGGACCTTCTCGCCGGTGAAGATCAAGCGAACTGCCCTCCGGGCGGGTTCCCCGGCCTGTATCAGCAGGTCGACTCCGGCCGCGTGGCGGTATTGCAGGCCGAACGGCTCGACCGCCTTCGCGATCTTCTGAATATCTTCGCGGTCGACGGCGATATCGATGTCCCGAGTCAGGCGGCCGGCGTCGGGCTCCCGGTCTTCCACGTAGAGATAGGCCGCCAGGCCGCCTACGACGCGATACTCGAGGCCGGCAGAGGAGAAGGCCTCCTCCACGCGTCTTGCCAAGTCGAAGAGTTGATCCACGCGCTTCTCGAAAAACGTATTGACAAAAACCGCCACGGCAAACCTTCCTGGATTATCGCATCCCTCGCAAGGGGGGAGGCAGCCGGCGGGGCCTGGCCCGGATATTTCACGGCCGGCCCGGTAGGGCCTCCAAGAAAGTGGCGCACGCACTGCCGCGTGCCGCATCGCCACTCGTGGCAATGCCCGGGTGGGTAACCCAATTAAATCAAACGACCGACCTAATTTTTAGGTCACCAAAGCGCTCACAAAACCCGGTTTTCGACCTCATTTCGCCCTTTTTTCGACGCAAAAACGAGCGTCGGGGAGCCTCGGCGCACTCGGGATAGGGCGAGGCTGGGGCCCGTTTACGTGGTCCGCTTTTGGCCGTCGTCAATCAAAGGTTCGTGCTCAGTTCCGACTTGCTGATCTCCGCGTCCCGGAGAATCTTTGACAGCAGACCCGGGCCTATTGTTTCGCCCGCATGGATTGGCACCACAGTCGTGCGGCCATCTGTGTGGCGCAGATAGCGGTGGCTGCCTCGAATCCGAATCTCTTGAAAACCAAGCCGCTTCAGGGCTCCGATGAGCTGCTTGCCCGTAACGCTTGGCAAACGGCTCATGCGCCAATACGAACTCGCTGCACCCCGACAAATTCAAGCCCCTCGGCCGGTTTCCCCTCCACCTCCAGGCATAGCTCAATAGCCTCCTGGATACGGGACATCAACTTGTCGAGGGACTTCGCTTGTGTATGGCAGCCGCGCAGAGCAGGGACAGATGCAACAAAGTAGCCGGCTTCATCCCGCTCCACAACCACGTCGAACTCTCGCGTCATTATCCAATTCTACTCCAACCCTGACCAGCGAGCGCTCTGCCGACTCGGGGCATCACCCGCCGCCCGGTGTTTGGGCGGTCGGGTGCCTGGTGGTCAGGCGGCATTCTAAGCGTGCGCGGACGCACCCAGCCGCCACCTTCAATCCAGTCGGACCTTGTGAACACGGTACGGTTCCCCCGTTTCCGGGTCCATGTACTTCCAATCCGGCCCCACATCCATCTCACAGCAGATCGTTCGCCAGTCGGTGTGAAGGTTGCGGAGCGTGATATCACCAAGAGCGATCCCCCCGACGGGAACACGGCTCTGAATCTTGCATGCAAGACTAATGACGGCCCCAATTATGTCCTTGTGCTGCTTTGTGGTGGGGCTACCGATTGCGACCACCGCGGCTTCGCCAGAGTCAAGACCGATGCGTACATTGATCGGCTCGTGGCCAATGTCGACTAGGACGGGGTTTAGGGCGTCGTGTACCAATCGTCGGAGAGTCAGTGCGCAGTCGAGAGCAAGGTCATTCTTGGTTATGAAACTCGGTGCCGGGAAGTACGCGATGATGCCATCTCCCGTGTACTTGAGAACATGGCCGTGGAAGAGAGGCACGACCGCCGAGATCTCGAAGAGGGCGGTCTGGATGAGGCGTGTATACTCCGTCGCTGGCAGTGTCGTCGCAAGCCTCGTCGAGCCGACCAGATCGAGAGAAAGGACAACGAACTGAAGCTTGTCCGTCTCGAGGCTCCCCAGAAATTCATCGGAAGGGTCGGCGAACGTCGGGGGAGGTTGTTTGCCGTGCAGAAAGGAGAGAATCAAAGGACGCCGCGACCGGACGTACGCCGCCGCATCTCCGATCTTCTGAGGCTCATAGTCGATTGGAAGCTCCTTCAAACCGTCTATAAACTTCGCGACGAGGTCCTCTGGGAAGAAGAGGTCGTCGAATTTGTCGTACAGGCAGTTCTTCCCACTCACAGAGCGCCATTCGTACCTACGAGGATCAGGCTTGGCGAGGAATGTCACGGTGCGCGTCTCATAGTCTTGCGAAAGGACTTCAAAGACGAAATCAAACCTGCGGTGCACGTGCTCGTGGGCATTCTTCGAGCTGTCCGTACTGCCGTTCATGCGCTACCCTCACCAATCACCAATCTTATCACCGGCCGCCTAACGGCTCGGCACTCAGGCGCGGCCCGCCTTTGGCCGTCGCCTGCAGCGCCTGGTTAGCTGGCCGTAGTGTTAGGCCGCAACCTCGATGGTTGCGAAGAAATCCACGCGACGCGAGGTGCGCTTAGGGGTCACCAACCGTTGTCTTGGCTGGGGAGGCGTCAGACCGTCTTGGCGCATACCACGAATATGGAGCGCGATCGCCCCCTCGATGCGCTGAAGAGCCCGGTCTATCGTCTTTCCGGTCGCCACACAGCCGGGCAGATCCAGAACCGAGGCCCCCCAATCGCTGTCTGGATCCTTGTTCATGCGAACCAAATACCTGAGCTTTCTCATCGCTTCCCTTTGTCGAGGGACTTCGCTTGTGTATGGCAACCGCGCAGCGCAGAGACAGACGCAGAATAGTAGCCGGCCTCATCCCGCTCCACAACCACGTCGAACTCTCGCGTCATGATCCAATTCTACTCCAAGCCAAGGAAGCAGTTTCTTAAGAGGTGTCACCGCCGCTTGGCGCGAGGGCTACCCTGTGCGGAAAGCCCGGATACAGCACGTCTACGACACATAGAATCTGATCAACTAGCTCACACGCGTCAGGGACGACATCGTTCAACGGAGCCGCCGCATCCCTCATCACGCGATGTGCCCGATGGAGCGCATTGATACACAGATCGAAAACAACCGATCGAGTCGCTCCCCAATTGGCGTGCATGTACGCCGAGGTCCAAGGATAGAACCGATCGTAGTCGCTCTTCACGCCGGCGTCCTCGCTCATTTGCCGAAGGTTGCTACTGTCCCAATGTCCCACGTTTATGGGCACGAACTCCAGTGACCTGTCTTCGTTCGCTATCGCGTTGAGTGCCGAACTGTCGACGAAGCCCACTCGACGCATGTCGTCGTCATCAAGCTTTAGGAACGCTAGCTTGGCTTGACCTGAACCATACCGCCGGTAGGCGTCCCAGATTTCTGAAGCGTCCTTTTTCGCAAGATACGCGAGGGTGACGTAGGCCTCCAAAAGAGCTCTGAGCCCCAGGCGGGCTAAGATCGAAGTCGGGATGCCGATCCTCATCAGCTCCTTCAGAACGGCGAGTGCATAGCCGGCTATTCCGAAGGTAGTGTCGTGTTTGGCATCAACGGCCGTGGTTGCGGCGGTTTGAGCGGCGTGCAGGGCGAGCGAGCGCACCACTGCCTCAACTCGCTGCACGGTAGTACCTGGTGCAGGTGGCGATGGAGCGATGGACATTGGATGGGGAATGCAGCCTGTGTCCCGCCAGCATTGCTGCCAAAACTGGGAAGGCCATTCTCGCGCGGGCGCTCCAGGCTGATTCGCAAGGCCTATCTCCGAGGCTCTAATAGAGGGTCGCACCTTGCGCTGATCACCCGCGTCTGGATAGAAGAGGATTTCCCTGATCGACTCTTGGTCAGGCAGACGTAACTGCCCCGAAACGAGCATCACCAGAACCCGCAGCCACCGACAGTCGGTCGCCTCTTGCGACTGGTGGCCGAACACGTGACCGACGGCGATTCGAAGAACGTCCCAATCGCTTGGTGCTGGGTTATGTCCAATCCCATTCCGCCACTGGTCCAGCAGTGGCAAGTCGTCGAGCAGCAGCAAGGGGCGCAAAGCCTCCCTCGCTCCCGGTGCTGAGCAGATAAGCTCGATGATCTCGGTTGCGAGTTCTCCTGGAAGCTCAGTAAGACCGGTGTGCCCGATGTCTATTCTCTTATTGGGCTGGAACTTCCCTTCCAATCGTTTCGCCACCCGCCGGAAGACCTCCAAGGCTAGCTCCCGGTCGAGCTGAGTGACCAGGAGTGCACACCAAAGAAGCTCGGGAAGTCGGTCGTCAATCCATGACGAAGGCTGCATGTTCGGCAGCGTGAGAAGCGGTGGGTTTAGCAATTTCCCCGACTGCTTGTGTTGGGACAAGTTGGAGTATGGCTTTTGGGCCTTCTTCCTAGTCTGCTTCTTTCCGCGCTTCCGCAAGTCTTTGCCCCGCAGTCGGGTCGCCCCACTAATGCTTCGAGCTTCGGACCACAGTGCGGTCGAGCTCGGCGACCTTGGTCTTGCCGTTGAGTCCCATGGTGCGGCCGGTCTCGCTCTGCAGCAGGCGCACGACCGTTTGCACGCCGTCGCTGCCGTAGGCGCTCAGGCCCCACAAGGGCGGGCGCGCGACGAGCACCGCGCGGGCTCCGAGCGCCAGCGCCTTCACCACGTCGGACCCGCGGCGAAAAGCGCCGTCGATCAGGACCGGCACTTTGCCGCCCACGGCGTCTACCACGGCAGCGAGCACCTCGATAGTATATATGGCTGGAAGGCGCTCGATGAAAACCAAGATCACACTGGCGGTAGCAATTCTCATCGGGGTGGTCGCGGCCGGGCTTGCCTTCCATCTGCTGTCACACCCGCCGCCCAAGTTGCCACCGGAGATAACGCGCGAGGAGTTCATGGCGGAAGTGCGGGGAGGCCACGTTCACCAGGTGACCATCTGGGACCAGAGCGTCATCGCCGGAAGGAGTTCCACGCGAGGGAATTTTCGTACGCCCTTCCATGCCGACGACCGGAACCTCGCGAGCGAGCTGCGGGCGTCGAGGTGCTGGAGAAGGAATCGGAAGATACCAGTCCGGGGCCGCTGTTTTAGAAGCCAGTAATAACCGCTCCCTCTGGTCGCGGCTCGGTAACGGGCCTCTCAGTGCAGGTAGCCGAGTAAGTCCGCGTGCCGGGTGCGGAACTCGGTGACGAGTTCCGCCGCGAGGGGGCGGCTGCGGACCAAGGGGTTCACGGCCAGGGCTTCGATGGCGTGGGCGGCGGAGCCTTCGAGCGCGGCCTTCACGGTGAGGCGCTCGTACTGCTTCACCTCGGCCAGCAGGTTCGAGACGGAGGCGGGGGGGCGGCCGGTGGCGAGCGGGAGCGCGCCGTGGCGTCCGAGGACGCAGGGGGCTTCGACCACGTCGGTGTCTTCGAGGCCTTCGACGGCGCCGAGGTTTTCCACGTCCACGGGGAGGACCGCGTGGGTGTCGCGGTGGATAGCGGTCATGACGGCGAGGGCGATGCGGTCGTAGCCGGCGGCGCGCTCCCACACGTCCGGCGGGGGGGTGCGGGCGGCGCCGGTTTCGAGGCTCATGTAGGTTCCATCGCGGTTGGCAAGATACTGCTCGTAGGTATCGAGCGGACGGTCGGCGCGGGCCAGGGATTCCCAGAGTTGCACATTCATCGCTGCGATCGATTCCCCGCGCGACTGTCCCGAGCGGCGGAAGTTCGAAATGGCCCGGTCCGGATGATAGTAGTAATACAAATACTCGGACGGGAGCGCGCCGAGGCTCGCGATCAGCTCCGGCTCGAAGAGCTGGTGGCGGTAGACGGCGGCGAGACGCTGCGGGTCGCGCAGGATCTCGGGCAAACGGTCCACGCCGCCGTCGAGCACGGCCTTGACCCATCCGAGGTGGTTGAGTCCGAAATACTCGAAATGCAGAGCGGAGAGCGGGCGGCCGAGAGCGGCGGCGATGCCTTCGTAGAGCTCGAGCGGCGTGTCGCAGATGCCGATGATGCGCGCCCCGGTCGCCTGGCGTACGGCCTCCGAGATGATGCCGACCGGGTTGGTGAAGTTGACGATCCAGCCGACCCGGGCGCGGCGCGCGGCGGCACGGGCGATGTCGATCATCGGCGGGATGGTCCGCAGGGCCTTGGCGAAGCCGGCCGCACCGACAGTTTCCTGGCCGAGCAGGTTGCGGTCGAGGAGCAGGCGCTCGTCGGTGGCGCGCGCGGCCATGCCGCCGGCGCGGATGCTGGTGACGAGGAACGCCGCGCCCTCGGCGGCCTCGTCCAGAGAACCGGCGCGGGTGACGCGAAAAGGATGGCCGGCACGGTCCAGCATGGCGCGCCAGACGGGTTCGAGCAGCGCGAGGTGCCCTGTGGCGGGATCGTAGAGCGCGACCTCGGAGACGGGCAAGGCGGCGTGGTCGCGGATCAGGCCGTGGAGCAGCAGCGGGGCGCGGACGCCGCCGCCCCCAACGACCGCAATCTTCACTTCGCCTCGCGGCGCTTGGGAAGTCCGGCGATGCCGCCGGCGGCGGTGGTGGCCCGCGAGCCGCAGAGATTGCCCCAGCGCAGGCACTCCTCGACCGAGCTGCCCCGCAGGTAGCCGTAGAGGAAGCCGCCGTCGAAGGCGTCGCCCGCGCCGGTGGAGTCCACGACGCGCGCCTTGGGGGCCGCTACGCGAATCACGCGGCCGCGCTCGGAGGCCACCGCGCCGCGCACGCCTAGCTTGATCACCGGCAGGTCCACCCATTCGGCGAGGGCGGCGAGAGCCGGGCCGGGACGGGTGGCGCCGGTGATGGCGCGGGCCTCGAGCCAGTTGGGGAGGAAGATGGTCGCGGCGTGCACGAGGCTGCGGAGGCGAGGGGAGCCCAGGAGCTTGGGATGCCAGCCCACATCGAGCGACGTGGTGACGCCGTCGTTGCGCAGGCGGCCGAGCCACCAGGCGGCTTCCGCCAACTGCTGCGGCTGAAAGGCAAAATGCACGTGACGGGCGGAGGCGAGGTAGTTGTAGAACTGGCGCCAGGGCAGGAGCTTCTGGAACTCGGCGTTGGCGCCCTCGGAGGTAAGGAAGTAACGGTCGCGCGCCGTCGAGACCGCGACCGACACGGCCGTGCGGCGCTTGGGGTCGATCACTACGCGGCTGGTGTCGATCTTTTCGCGCCGGAAAGGCTCGAGCTCGAGCTCATCGCCCA
>JBGPDC010000104.1:0-19255 GCA_041482115.1 Terriglobia bacterium
GGATCACCGAGCAGGAGGCGCAAGAAAAGGGCCTCGAAGTCCGCGTGGCGAAGATGCCGATGAGCTACGTCGCCCGCGCCCTCGAGATGGACGAGAGCCGCGGCTTCATGAAGGCGATCGTCGATAAGAAGACCAACCAGATTCTCGGTGCGGCGGTGCTGGGAATCGAGGGGGGCGAGGTGATGGCCGTGCTACAGATGGCGATGATCGGCCGGGTACCCTACACCGTCCTAAGTGACGGCGTGTTTGCTCATCCGACGCTGGCGGAGTCGCTCAACAACCTCTTCACGGCGCTCGACAGCTAGGCGCTGCTCGGCCGCCGTCCGGAGCCAGCCCTGGATTAGGGGCAACACCGCCAGCGTCGCTTCGCGCCCGGCCTTCACCAGGTCGCCGGAACGACCGAAGTCTTCCCACTCGAAGGCGTGTACTTCCGGCTCCACCACGAGGCGGGCTTTGAGCCGCCAGTCCGCTACCATGTGCTCCTGGGCAATGGCTAGGCTGCGGCCCACGACCTGCAACAGATTGGTGGGCCGTATGCCGCCTGGACCTATCGATGGCAAGTGGACCGCGATGACGTGCGTCGCCCCCAGGCCGATCGCCGCCGCTACGGGAACGCTGACGGAGATGCCTCCGTCCACCAGCCACTGCCCGCCGATCTGGACGGGCAAGAACAGTCCCGGATAGGCGCAACTCGCCCGGATGGGTGCGATAATGTCGCCGGAGTCTCGGAAGGTTACCGGATCGCCGGTGGCCAGATCGGTGGCGACGACGGCCAGGGGGCGGTGCATGTCTTCAAAGCGGGTGACGCGCAGGACCTGCCGCAACCACGGATCCATGCGCCCGTTGGTGGCGAGGCCCAGCCGCGAGAGCGTCCAGCGGGCGTAGCTGCTAAAAGTAGTACAAGAGCCTTGGCAGATGATCTCGTCGAGCGATGTCCCGCTGGCCCAAGATGCGGCGATGATGGAGCCTGAACTGATGCCGGCTATGGCGTGGATCGGAATCCCTTGCTCCTCCAAGACCTGGAGCACGCCGACGTGGGCCAGGCTGCGGGCGAACCCACCCCCCAGGGCGAGGCCGATCCGGACCGGAGGGGCGTCCGGGGCGGGGCGCCGAGAGGCCCAATCCCGAAGGTTGTGGGCCAACGACCTCCACATAGTCACCTCTCTAACATGATGGACCACCTGACAGCAATCAGCGTTCCACTTATTCGGCGGCTTTCCCGCACCTTACTTCTGCTGGGCACGGCCCTGGCGCTCCTGTTCGCCCAAAACGCGCCGACCCCCCGCATCGGAGCGGCCGAGCTCATCCAGACCCTGGACCGGCTCAACGTGGTCGGCAGCGTCCTGATGATCGGCGCGCACCCCGACGATGAGAACACCGCCGTCATCGCCTACTTCGCCCGCGGCCGGCACCTGCGCACGGCCTATCTCTCGGCTACGCGGGGCGAGGGCGGCCAGAACCTCATCGGCGGCGAGCGTTACGAGGCGATGGGCCTGCTGCGGACCCAGGAATTGCTGGCCGCGCGGCGCATCGATGGCGCCGAGCAGTTCTTCACACGCGCCTTCGACTTCGGCTTTTCGAAGAATCCCGAGGAAGCGCTGGCCAAGTGGGGCCAGGAGCGCCTCGTGTCGGACTTCGTGCGCGTGATTCGCAAGTTCCGCCCCGATGTGGTGATCCAGCGGTTCCCGCCGCCGCCCGGCACCGGCGGGCACGGCCAGCACACCGCTACCGGCTACATGGCCGCAGTAGCGGTCGCCGCGGCGGCCGATCCGCAGCAATTCCCGGAGCAGATCCGCGAGGGGTTGCAGCCGTGGAAGGCCAAACGCCTGGTGTGGAACGTGGGCGGCTTCGGTCCCCAGGCCGGCTCGGAGGCGGGCGCCGGCCGCGTCACGATCGACGCCGGTGCTTACGATCCGGTGCTCGGCAAATCTTACGCAGAACTCGCGGGTGAGAGCCGCACGCAGCACGAGAGTCAAGGTATGGGCTCACCGGAGCGGCAAGGCGCCGCCCGCCAGACTTTCGCGCCGGTGGCCGGAGATTCCTGGAAGGACGCCCCCGGCTCCGATCTCATGGAAGGCGTGGATACGGCCTGGGGCCGCATCGCCGGCGGCGCCCGCGCCGGCCAGTTGCTGCGGCAGGCGCGCCAGGAAGTCCACATCGAGCAGCCCGACAAGATTCTTCCGCTACTGCTGGACGCGGCGGGTGAACTGGAAAAGCTACAGGACCCGTGGGTTGCGGTGAAGCGTCCGGAGTTGCTCCATGCGATTGCGATCGCGGCCGGACTATCGCTCGAAGCCCGGGCCGACCGATGGGACGCTACACCCGGGTCCGCCCTCAAGCTTACGTTGACGGCCCTTAACAGAAGCTCGGCCGCCATGGTGTGGGAAGGCGCCGAGATCAGTGGCGTCGCCCGCGCCACGGGCAACCCAGCCAACCGGCGACTCGCCTACAACGAGCCGCAGCACCTCGACGTGCCGCTCGCGGTTCCGGCCCAGGCGCCCTACGCACAGCCCTACTTCATGCGTGAGCCGCGCACGGCGGATTCTTATACGGTGGCGGATGCCGCTCTGATCGGCGCGCCGGAGGGGCCCCCGGTACTGGAGGCCGCTTTCCGGCTCCGCATTGCCGACCGCAGCCTCACCTTTCACGTCCCGGTGGTCTACAAGTGGGTCGAACCGGCGGGCGGTGAGCAGGCTCGCTCGGTCGAAGTGGTCCCCGCGGTCTCGGTAGATTTCCTGCTGGGGAGTGTCGTGTTCCCGGCGGCGCAAGCCCGGCCGGTCGCGGTGCGGGTGACGAGCAATACCGGGGCGGCCAAGGGGACGGTGGCGGTGCATCTCCCGGCCGGCTGGCGCGTTGCGCCGGCCTCCGCGCCTTTTGACCTCGCGGAGCGGAGCCAGCAGGAGACGGTCGCTTTTACGGTGACCCCTCCCGCGGCCGCCGGTGGCGGCATCGCTACGGCCGAGGCTCGGGTCGGAGGTTCCACCATGTCCGCCGGCCTGCGGACGATTCGTTATCCGCATATTCCGACCCAGATTTACTTCGAGCCGGCGCGCGCGCGGGTGGAGCGCTTTGACGTTCGCCTCACGTCGCGCAACATCGGCTACATCATGGGCGCGGGCGACGAGATGCCGCAGGCGCTTGAGCAACTGGGCGCTTCGGTGCGGCTGCTGTCCCCCGAGGACCTCGCCACGGCCGACCTCAGCCGCTTCGACACGATCATCAGCGGGGTGCGCGCGCTCAACGTCCGTCCCGACCTGGTCGCCGCGCGGCAACGGCTGCTCGACTACGTGTCGAAGGGAGGCACGCTCGTCGTCCAATACAACACTACGGGCGGACCCGGCGGGGGCGGGACCCGGCCGCTGGCGCTCGCGCCTTACCCGCTCTCATTCTCGGCCGCGCGGGTGTCCGTCGAGGACGCGCCCATCACGCTGCCGAATCCGGCGCTGCCGATCCTGCATACGCCGAACGAGATCACGCTGCGTGACTTCGATGGCTGGATCCAGGAGCGCGGCCTGTATTTTGCCAATAAGTGGGACGAGCACTACCAGCCGCTCTTCATTTGCAACGACCCGGGCGAGCCGCCGCAATCCGGCGGCACGCTCTACGCGCGGTACGGGAAGGGCATCTACATCTTCACGGCGGTCGCGTGGTTCCGGCAGCTTCCGTGGGGTGTTCCAGGCGCTTTTCGGATCTTCGCCAACCTCGTTAGCGCGAAGCAATGAGGAGAATTTTCGGGCGCAAATTTGCGCCGCAATTTAATTAGGTTAGAATCAATAACTTGTGAAGGAGACGCCCCGGATCCGGCTGGATCGGACGGTCGGTAATCTGGCGGCGGAAACTTTTGGCCCAGCGTCCTGGAACTGTGGCGCGGCACTTGGGGCATTGCCCTTCGGGCGTGAGGCGGTAGCCGCGAATCCGGTAGCCGTGGCGGCGGACGAGCAATTCACCGCAGCCGGCGCAATGGGTATCCTCGAGATCATCGACCGCACCGGGAATGTTCCCCGCGTAGACGTAGCGCAGCCCCGCCTCGCGGCCGATGCGCGCGGCGCGGAGCAGCGTCGCGGGCGGCGTATCGTCGGGGTCGGTCATTTTGTAGTCCTGGTGAAACGCCGTGACGTGCCAGGGGATGTCGGGCGAGATCCCGGCGAGGAACTCTGCCATCCGCCGCAGCTCGTCATCCGAGTCGTTGAAGCCTGGAATGACGAGCGTGACGATCTCGAGCCAAAAGCCCATCTCGTAAATGCGGCGGATGCTGTCGAGAATGGGCGCGAGGCGTCCGCCGAGCTCGTGATAGTGGCGGTCGTCGAAGCTCTTCAGATCGACCTTGTAGAGATCGACCCAGGGCCGCAGATATTCGAGCACGCGCGGCGTGGCGTTGCCGTTCGAGACGAAGCCGGTCAGCAGGCCCGCGGCGCGCGCCTCTTGAAAAACCGCCACCGCCCACTCGGAGGTGATGAGCGGCTCGTTGTAGGTGCTGACCACGACCTCGGCTTCCGCCGCGACGGCCTGCTGCACGAGTTGCTCCGGCGTCGCACGGCGCACCGGGGAAACGGCCTGCGGATCGCGGAGGGCCTGGGAGGTCACCCAGTTCTGGCAGTAGCCGCAGTGCAGGTCACAGCCGAGCATCCCGAAGCTGAAGGCCAGCGCGCCGGGACGCACGTGAAAGAAGGGCTTCTTCTCGATGGGGTCGCACTGTACTGCTGCGACGTAGCCCCACGGCACGTAGAGTTTCCCGCCGCGGTTGAAGCGGACCTTGCAGACGCCGGGCTGGCCTTCCGGAATGGGACAGCAATGTCCGCAGGCGTAACAGCGAAGGCGGTTCCCTTCGAGCGGCTCCCACAGCACGCCTTCGCGCGTGTTTTCTGCCAGGGTGTCAGCCAGGATGGGCATACTTCCTGACTTCATTATACGGCCGGGACCTGGCCCGAGCTGCCGGCCCCTGCGACTTAGGGCTTACTGGTCAACCTTGACGACGTTGTCCGCTTGCGGGCCCTTCTGCCCGGTCACGACCTCGAATTCGACGGTGTCGCCTTCTTGCAGGGACTTGTAGCCGTCGCCGCGAATCGCCGAGAAGTGGACGAAGACATCCGGACCGTCGTCCTGGCCGATAAAACCATACCCTTTGGAGTTATTGAACCACTTTACCTTGCCCCTGGCCAATGGACTTTCCCCCTTGCCAAAGTCTTGCGGTACCTCGCCGACTACTGTAGCTACCCCGGCCGCGCCGTGTCAACGACACTTGCCTTGCCTCCTCCGGGCACCCGGGCATACAATCAGTACCGGATTTCTCATGATTTACTCCCGCCGCGACCTGCTCCGCGCCGGCTCACTAGCTGGACTGGGGATGCGACTGCGAGGCTCACCGGTGTCCGACTCCGCCGGGTCCGGGCCGGACGTTAGCTGCATCCTGCTGCTTCTGGTCGGCGGGCCGAGCCAACTCGATACCTGGGACCCTAAGCCCGACGCGCCCGCCGAAATCCGCGGCCCGTACCGGGCCATCCCGACCAACGTGTCGGGCCTCCGCATCAGCGAGATCTTCCCGCGCATGGCGCGGCACGCCGACAAATACGCTGTGGTGCGCTCGGTTTACCACACGGGGCCGGCGGTGCATGAAACGGGGTGGGAGATTCTGGGAGAAGGGCCGGAGACCGCTCCCTCACGGTCGCGGCTCAGAACAGCGCTCGCGGATTGGGAAGCGGTTACGGATTGGGGAGCGGTTACGAATTGGGAAGCGGTTACGGACTGGGGAGCGGTTACGGAGGCGCGCAAGTACGACGGCCTGCGCCTGCGCCGGCCGCCGGAGGCCGTCCAAGACCGCTACGGGCGAAATCGCTTTGGGGCGAGTTGCCTGCTGGCTCGGCAGCTCGTCGAGGCGGGCGTCCGCTTCGTGACCGTGAGGATGTTCGAGAGTGTGTTCCAGGAAACGACCTGGGATATTCACGGTTCTGCGCCTTTCAGCCCGTTGAGCTGCTACGGCGACCGGGTGGGGCCGATGTTCGACGCGGCCTACTCGGCGCTGCTCGAAGACCTGCACCAGCGCGGCCTGCTCGACCGGACGCTGGTGGTCGCGACGGGCGAGTTCGGCCGTACGCCCTGGATCAACCCGGCCGGCGGACGCGACCATTGGCCGCAGTGTTGGACGATGCTCTTCGCAGGGGGCGGAGTGCGGGGGGGGCAGGTCATCGGCGAATCGGACGCTATCGCCGCCGCGCCGAAGAACCGTCCGGTCGCGCTGGCCGAGGTCAACGCTACGATCGATAGAGCGCTCGGCATTCCGCCGCGCGGTGGCGTGCGGCCGGTCGAGGAGCTGTTCGTCTGACGGGCGAGCCTTACTTCTTAACGCCAACCTCCTGCACGATGCCTTTGAAGCCGGCGAGCATCACGTTCGAGTCGGACGAGCAGACCAGGAACCGCATGCCGCGCTCGGCGGCTTTCTTCAGCGCTGCGGCGTTCGCCATGTGGATGCCGGGGGCGATGCCGGCGCGGTTGGAGGCTTCGACCACGCGGTCGATCGCGTTCCAGTAGGCCGGGTGGTCGAACTCGCCGGGAATGCCCATCGAAATCGTGAGATCGAAGGGGCCGATCATGAGAGCGTCCACACCGGGCACGGCGGCGATCTCGAAGACGTGGTCGAGGCACTCCTGGCTTTCCACTTGCAGGACGACCATCGTCTCCCGGTTGGCGGATTCCATCTCGGCCTTGGCTCCCGCGTACTGATAGTCGTTGATAATGCCGCGCAGGCCGTAGCCGCGGCTTCCCTCGGGGGTGAACTTCATGGCGTCGACGACCGAGCGGGCTTCGGCGACCGAGCCGGTGCGCGGCGCGATGATGCCCATGGCGCCGATATCGAGCAGCCGGGCGATCAGGAAATATTCGGACTGGGTGACCCGGACGAGCGGAATCACGTTCGCCGAGCGGCCCGCCCGGACGAGCGTTTGAACGTCCTGGTAGCTCGGCACGGAATGCTCGGTGTCGACGAAGAAGCAATCGAGGCCGGCGGCCTTGAAAATGGTGACGGTCTCGGGGGAGACATGGTCGGTGATGGCGGTGCCGAGCACGGACCCGCCGGCCTTCAGCTTGTGCTTGATGGTGTTGGTTTGCATGATGAGAGGCAGCCGGACCGGGGGGTCCGGCGCGGGCGAGGGCGCCCGCCCCACTCGGACTCATTCAGCAGATTCCTGACTTTGGACACCAGGTAAGAAATAGCAGGGCTAGGCGGCGTTTCCCCGGATGGCCCGTTTCACCAGGTTTCTCATCAAGGGAATCTTGTAGCCGTTATGCTCGAGCGGCTGGGCGCCCTGCACCGCCAGCTCGCCCGCCATCTTGGCCGTCTCTTCATTGCGAGGCTTGCCGGCAATCGCGGCCTCGACGGCGGTCAAGCGCAGCGGATGCGGCGCCACGGCGTTGACGGCTATTCGCGAGCGCTCGATCTTTCCGCCCGAGACTACGAAGGCCGCGGCCACGTTGACGATCGGGAAGTCCCATACCTGGCGTTCGCGCACTTTCTCGAAGTAGAACTGGGCGCCGGCCCAGGCGGCCGGGATACGGATCGCCGTGAGCAGGTCGCCGGGTTGCAGCACGGTCATGCGCGTAATATCGATGGCCGGTCCGATAAAGAAATTCTCGGCGTCGACCACGCGCTCGCCCTTGGCCGAACGAATCACCATCTTGGCGTCGAGCGCGATCAGAGCGGGGGCGGTGTCGGACGGATTCACGGCGACGCAGCGGTTGGCGTCAAAAATCGCGTGCTCCTTATTGATGGCCGTGGGGGTGTCGGCGTAGCAGATGTTGCCGCCGGCGCGGTAGCAGGACCAGCCGCTGCGGTAGTACCAGCAACGGGTGTCCTGCGAGATGTTCCCGCCAATAGTACCCTGGTTGCGAATCTGGGGGGAAGCCACAAGCTCGGCGGCTTCCAGCAGGAGCGGATACTTCTCCTTGACCAGCGGATGGCGGACGATGTCGGTAAGCGTGGTCGACGCGCCGATCTCGAGGCCGCCGTCGGGCATCGCCTTCACGCCCCGCAGCTCGGGGACGCCGCTGATATCGACGACCACCCGCGGACGCTTATTGCGATCCTTCAGCCAATCGAAGGTGTCGAGCCCCCCCGCCAGCACCCAGGCATCCTTCTTGTATCTGTCGAGCAGCGCCACGGTAGCGTCGATAGTGGTCGGCTGAAACAGCTCGAAAGCGGGCATCACATCGTGGATCAGTGCCATATGCGGCCTCTCTCACCTACACGTTCGACGTCAGTCCCCGGTCGACTCGCTTCTTGGCCTCGACCGAGGCGAGAATCATGTCCACTCCCACCGGGGTGCGGCGGACAAAGTCGTCTCCGATGGCGGCAGCGAGAGCGCAGCGGAGGGCCGCCGCCCCCGCCCCCACGGCCGCCTCGGCAATACCCTTGGCGCCCACCGGGGTCTGCGGATCGGGAAGGTTCACGGCGTCCCATTCCATCTTTGCCGGAATGTCGAGGATCGTCGGCGGCTTGTTGTAGTGGAAGCGCCTGGCCAGGGCGACGCCATGCTCCTGGTCGTACACCCACTTTTGGCTGCGGGTATAACCAATACCCTGGATGGCCCCGCCGTTGAGCTGCCCGTCGAGACCGCGGGGGTTGATGACGGTACCGCAGTCGGCGACGGAAAGATAGTCGAGGATCTTGTACTCGCCCGTCTCGAGGTCCACCTCGACCTCGGCGAAGCTGGCCACGAAAGAGTGGGTATTCCCCTTGCGCCCGTAGTTGTCCTTAGCCACGCCCATCAACCCGATACCGGCGAGGGCTTTCGCGGATTCCTTGGTCATGACGTTGAGGTCTTTGGCGACCTCGTGGCCATCGAATTTGCCGCCCAGCGCGATGGCGCGCTTCGCGGCCTGCGCGAAGGTCATCCCGGTTCCCGGGCTGCCCTTGCGGAAGACACGCTGATTACCGACCGTGTAGTCCTCGGGACGGCCACCGAGATCCTTGGCGGCGATCTCTTGCAGCTTTTGCTTCGCGTCCATGGCCGCGGCGTAGTTGGCGCGGGAGGTGCCATGAATCGTCTGGCTGCCGCCCTGCCGGGAGCTCCAGGGCAGATGCTTTCCAGTGTTGCCCCAGATGACCTCGCACTTTTCCCAGGGCATGTCGAGGAACTCGGCGGCCACGCGGGCCGTGTCGTGGACCGACAGGGTCCCGATGTTGCCGACGCCCGAGTAGATGTTCAGCTTGCCGTCGGGCAGGATCGCGATCATGCCATCGAATCCGATCGTGCCGGCGGTGAAGTTGGCCAGCGAAACGCCCACTCCGGTCACCTTGCTGCCGCGCACCTGCCCGCTGCGCTTCCGGCGCTCCGTCCAATTGAACTTTTCGGCGCCTTTCTCGAGGGCTTCGCGCGCGAAGGCGCTGGTGAACTCGGACCGCACGCCCTTCTTGTCCGGGACGCCGAAGGCCATGCCGGTGGTCGGCGCATTGATCTTACGGATCTCGACTTCATCGATGCCGAGCTTCCGGGCGGCCTGGCAGATCAGCGGCTCGAACAGGACGTTCGACTGGGTGCCGCCGGGACCGCGCTGCGGGCCGTGGGGAGGCGTGTTGGTCAGCACGGCGGTGCCGCGGAACCGCATGGTCAAGGGCGTGTAATTCGCGGAGGCCACCACCGCGCAAGTGCCGTAGTCGCCGGCCCGAGCGAACGGACCGTTGGCTTGCACGACGAACATATCGAGGGCCGTGATGCGGCCATCCTTGCGGAAGCCGATGCGCGCGCGCATGACCAGTCCGGCGCGGGCGCGGCCGATGAAATGGTCCTCTTCGCGCGTAATCCGCAGCATCACCGGACGGCCGGTCTTCTTCGACAGCAGCGCCGGAATGGCGGTGTGGAAATGGGTTTCCGGATTCTTGCCGCCAAAGCCCCCGCCGACGTAGTCCCCGAGCAGGACGACCTTCGTCCGATCGGCGCCGGACCAGTTTCCGACCGACTGGCTGACGTGCGCCGTCGACTGGGCCGAGCAATGCAAGAAGAGCTTTCCGTTCTCCCAGTAGGCCATGGAAGTGCGGGGCTCCATGCATTGGTGCGAGGTCGACTGGCAGAGCACGGTCTCATCGATGATGACGGCGGCTTCCTTGAAGCCAGCCTCGACGTCCCCGACGACCCAGGTGTCCGGAGCTTCCCGCATCGGCAAACGGCCGGCCTCGACTTCCTTCCAATCTTCGGCCGTCCACTTGAGGATCTTGGCGGCCGTGCCGTAGTAGACGTTGCCTTCCAGGCGCGCGTTGGGCCCGCCGGGACGAAGACTCTGCAACGGATCGACGCAGAAGGGGAGCGGCTCGAAGTCGATCTTGATGCGCTCGATGGCGTCGGCTGCGGTCAATTCGTCCACGGCCGCCACGGCCAGAATCGGCTGGCCTTGAAACACCGGCTCATTGGTCAGCCCGAGCTCGGCGGCGATCTTCTGGCCGCGGCCCCCCTTGGAGTCGGGTCCTTCCTCTTCTGCCGCGGCGGCGCCACGGGTGGGCGGGGCCACGACCGGAAGGTCGTCGGCCGTGAGGATGGCATGCACGCCGGGCATCTTCAGCGCCGCGCTGGCATCGATGTGGCGGACGCGCGCGTGGGGCATCGGGCTCAACAGCAGCTTGGCGAACAGCATGCCGTCGGCGCGGTAGTCCTCGGCATATTTCGATCGTCCCGTCACCTTGGCGACGAGATCCGGTGTCGTATAGTTATGTCCGAGCAGCTTGTAGCCGGCCATTTCAAGACCTCCGCGTCAGTTCGGCGGCGTGCATCATGGAGTTCAGAATCTTGTTGTAGTCCCCGCACCGGCACAGGTTCCCGGAGATGCCGTGCGCCAGCTCGGCGCGCGTCGGATTGGGGTTGACCTTCAAGAATCCCGCGGTCGCCATTATGAATCCCGACATGCAGAAGGCGCACTGGAACCCCTGCTCGTCAACCACCGCCTGCTGCACCGGATGGAGGGTACCGTCGGGCGCGGCGAGCCCTTCAATGGTCGTAATCTTGGCGCCGCGCACGGTGTGCGTGAGCACCGAGCACGAGTAGCGGGGCACATCATCAATCAGGACGGTGCAGGCGCCGCACTCGGACCGGTCGCAGCCGAGCTTGGTTCCCGTCAACCCCAGCTTGTAGCGCAGGGTCATCGCCAGGGTTTCCTGCTTCATCACGTCGACCGGCCGGACTTGGCCGTTGACGTTCAACTGGATCAGCCGCTCGACCGCTCCGGGCAGTGACGATTTGCCCAGAACGGTGCTGCTGCCCCGGTAAAGATAAGCGGCCGCCGAGGCGGTGACGCCGGCGGCGATCACACCTTGAATGAACTGCCGCCGCGAAACGGGCCGCGGGGTCTCTGGGGTTTCTGGCGTGTTCTCCATACTCGGTTTCCTCTAAGCCTGGCTAGACCAAACGAACGGCGATTCACGGGAAGGGTACCGCCACACTGGGGAAAAGTCAATGGCTGCCGTTTCAGGGTTTTACGGGGCTTTCTCGGGAGGTCGCAGCAGGGTCGGATCGGCCGGCTAATCGACCACTGGCACCAGGTTCGACCCGATGATCCGTTGATCGGAGGTCAGGAGACGCAGATGATGGACGCGAGCCGTCGCGACGATGGCCCGGTCCGCCGGATCCCGTAGCGAAGGCCCCAGAGAGGCGACTTCAGCGGCAACCTCGACCGACAGGGGAAGAATCCGAAATAGAGCGTTCCCTTCGAGCTCGCCGAATAGCTCATCGAGGCTCGCATGGATCCGATGGCCGCCATCCCCGAGCAGCACGGCGATCTCGAGTAGAGTGATGGCGCTGAGAGCAACAGGTTCGCCTCGCAGCACGGCGCTCCGCAAGACTCGCGTTTGTTCGCGCGAGAGCCTGGCGGGCTCAGCGAGCCAGCGGACTACGACATGCGTGTCCAACAGAAATCGAGAGGTCAAGCCGCCGCCCCTCAGTGGTTCCGAAGAACTTCCCAGAGACCGGAGGTGTCGGCGCTCGCGAGGTCGCCCACAATGCGCACCTTCCCAACCCAGGCGCCTTCGGGTGACTTTAGCCGCCGCTTCTTCACGGGCGCCAGCATCGCCAGGGGGCGGCCGCGTTTGGTAATCAGGATCGTGCCACCCCGGTCATCGATTTCGTCCAGGAGCGCCAGGCACTTGGCCTTGAACTCGGTGGCGCTCACTACCCGGTTCTTCATGACTTAATCATGCCACATCAACTGGTCATCTGACCAGTATGAGTCAGCCGGTCGTTCCAGGGTTCCCCGGCGCGGCCGGCGGGGTCCCTCCGAGGCGCCGGATGCGGGGCGACGTGCTCGAAATGTGACTGGCCTGGCCACGCTCAAGTTTGCGAAGATTGAAGCGTGGAAAAGTACACGGTTGTGATCCATGAAGACCCGGAATCCGGGTTCTGGGCTGAAGTGCCCGCCCTGCCTGGCTGTTATTCACAAGGTGAAACCATCGACGAATTGATGGTGAACCTTCGGGAAGCAATCACCGGCGTGCTGGAAGTGATGAAGGAACAGGGCAGGCGGCCCGAGCCAAACATCCAGATTCTGGACGTCGCAGTGTGAAGCCTGTTACCGGGCCGGAGATGTGCCGCTTGGTTGAGGCCAAAGGCTGGGCCCTTCAGCGAATCAATGGCAGTCATCACATCTATTCAAAACCGGGGGAGCGCAAGATCATCTCAATTCCAGTCCATGGAAGCCGAAACCTCAAACCGGGCCTCGCCAATCGAATCGCACGCGATGCTGGCGTTGATCGATAGCCCGAAGAGCTTCCCAAGAAACCTGAGGTATCAGCGCTCACGATGTCGCCCACCATGCGCACTTAACCAACCTAGGCACTCGCCGTGCACGATATCCGCAGATCGCGTAATCCACGCATTGGAAGGCGTCGGCTGCCCCGCGGTTGTCACTTCGTGGGATGGGGTCGGCCTTCGCCGCTCTCCAGGGGCGGCGCCACGCAGACGAAGTTAGCGGCCTCATCGGTGCTTCCGGCGCCCTTCCATTTCGCAACCTGGGGATAGGGGCACAGCGGTCGGGTGCGATCCGTCACGCCGTTGGTGATATGAGAGGCGACGATGGACTCCGGCGCTTTGCCGTGCGCGACCCATTGGTCGAGGGCGCCGACGGCGTCGAAGGTATTCGGACCGGGGCCTCCGGAGCAATGTCCCATGCCGGGAACCATGAAGAGGCGGAAGAAGTCAGTGGTCTGGCCGGGCCCTCCCATCGTGCGTTGGACCGCCTCGTAGTATCTGACGCCGTCCTCCGGAGGCACATCGGAGTCGGCCCAGCCGTGATACATCACGAGCTTTCCCTGGCGCGCTTTGAACGGTTTCAAGTCCGTGTCAATCGAATTGACCGCGGCCATCTTCGTATCGGCATAGGCCAGGTCGCGGTCGAAGTCGAAGGTGCGCCCGTCCCAGTTGGGGTTGTTAAAAACCCAGAGTCTCCAGAATTCGATCCGCCGGGCTTCGGGAGGCCCGACAAAATACGTGGTCCAGCTCGTCTCGGTACCGCGGGCCCAACCGGCGAAAATCTGTTCGCCGGTACGCGGGTTCTTGGCGCCGCTGTATATCTTCTTGACCGCTTCCACTTGCGGCGGCGTGAGACAGGTGTCACTATCTTCGCCCTGGCATAACAGGGTGCCGGGATCGAACTGGCAGCGGCGGGGGTCATCCAGGATGCCATCCGTGAGGCCGTCGAGCGCGTCGCAGGCGGCCAGGGTGGCCCTGGTGATCAGCGGCAGCTTGGCAGCCGGCAGCGGACTGGCGGCAGCCGGGTGGGCGGCCTGCCAGGACCACAGAAATCCCGCGATGAGGTGTATGCGGTTGTGGCCGGGGTCGCCGGCGACTATGCCGTCGTAATCGGCCGGGAAACGCTGCGCCTCCGAGAGCGCCTGATGTCCACCGGTGGAGCAGCCATTGAAGTAGGAGTATTGGGGCAGGCGGCCATAGTAGTTGCGAACGATCAGCTTGGCCGTGTCGGTCATTACGTGAACGGCCCGATAGGCCCAGTCACTAATCTTTTCGGGGTGGCCGACGCCGAATCTCAAATCGCCGCCTTCGTGTCCGGTGTCGGAACCGGCGGTAGCGTAGCCCTGATTAAGCGCGGCCGCCATGGTGGTATAGCTCATCGCACTGGAGAATCCGCCGTTTCCGGTGCCTTCAAACTTTCCGTTCCAGGCCGCGGCCGGCGGCATCCAAACTTCGAAGTGAATTTCGGAGTCGCTTACCGGCCGGGACACGGCCAGGACGCGGCAGAAGGACGGCAGGTTGATAGACCGGGGCGCACCGGAAGGAGTGAACGGCCCGGCCGGCACGTCATCGGCCGACGTGATCGTGGTGTTCGGAATGATCAGATCGGTCAGGCTGGAACAGGTGGGGGAGGCCTTCAGCGCCGGGGCGAGAGAAAGGACGGCGCAGAGGAAGCGCCATTTCATAGCGCCGGCTTCTTCATACAACGGGCTTCGCCGCCATACGTTGCAGCTTGAGGATTTCGTCGATGACAAACAGGTCCGTCAGCAGGGCGCGGACATGGATCGAAGCATTGAGATTATCGATTAACTGGGAGCTCAGCGCGGGTTGAGCCAGGATCAATTCCATGGCGGCGAGCGCGTCTTTGGCGTCACGATCGAGCACGGCAAGGAAAGCCTCGTAGCGTGCCGCCGGTTCCAAGCCTTCCTGTTTCACCGCCGCCGCGTAGGAAGCGGCCAACCCGGAGAGCGCTTCCACGGCCCGGCTCAGGAGTCCCCGCAGTTGGCCGCCCACCGAGCTGCCGGCGTCCGTCGGCAGGCCCTGCGCGGCGTAGGCGAGCATGAACTCGTAGCATTCCTCGATCGCGTCGCAGGACTGTTCCAGGTCGTTGAGCATCGTCAGAGGTTCTCAGGCTTTGTTGGACGGCTCCGGCGCCCACCGTTGCGGATCGTGGTGCTCCAGGTAGTGCTCGCGGCTCATCGAACCAAAAATCATCGACTTGGTGATGTCGAATTTTTCAGGCCGGATGGCGAAGTACACGTGGACCATCACGAGCGCGATCAGGCCGACGCCCGCGAGGCCGTGCAGCACGTACATCAGGCCCCAGGTCAGGTCGCGAAACAGGTACGGGTTGCGAGTAAAGAACGGCGTGCGCACCCGAAACATCATCAACACGCCCGTCACCATCACGGAGAGTCCGGCCAGGACGATCACGCCGTGGTACAGCTTGTTTTCGAGAGGATACTTGGCAAACCGGCGCGGCGGAGGCGCCTGCTGGCCCAAGGCGCGCCGCAGCCTTTTGGACGCGTCTGCCAGATCCACCCGGTCCGGCCAAATCGACCAGAAGTCCAGCCAGAAGCTGGCATGGAGGATATGAAAGAGGATCGAGGCCGTCAGGACCAGGCCCGCGATCCAGTGGTACGTCACCCAGTCGAACTGGACGCCGACCTTGGGAAGAAAGGCGGTGAAGAGCAAGGCAAACATCGCCACAGCCATGATCCAGTGGAACAGCCGGGCGGCCAGGGAGTGCCGGGCAATCTTTTCCGGCACGCGCGCGCTGGCGGCGGGCGGAGTGCTCTCCGCATACTCGTCCGGCGCGGCGAAATACCGCAGCCAGATGGCATGGACGATCAGAAACACCAATCCACCGATCGCCGAAACCCATAGAAGGAAGAAAGAGATATGGACCGGGACCTCTTGTCCCCAAGGACTTTTTCCCCACTCCAGGATGCCCACTTTAGGTCACCTCCAACGATCGCCGCAGGAGCGGTCCTGCCGGCGTCGCGCCAAGTTTACTCTTTGGGGATCAGTTTGTCCAGCGGGGTGGGAGGAGTGTCAACGCAAAGTAGAAATGTCCTGTTTTGGCCTGTCTGAGAGGCAGTCGGTGTTAGGGTGGATTCGATTCTCCGGGGAGTCGCGCTCCTGGGGAAGATTCAAAGCCGATGCGACGGAGCTGGCTCCGGAGTAAACGGCGGCGAACCCTCGGTCAACGGGGCCCTGCGGGGTACGCTCCGAGGGGTTCGCTTTTAGGGGCCGGTTTACTCTGGTGAAGCTTCGGAGCGGAGGCTTTGAATGGACTGAGCGCGACGATGCCGGGCGGGGTTGGCCCGGCTCTCCTTTTGGCGGGGTTTGGCGGAAGCAGCAGTGCCAGGTTGCAGGCCACGGCTTGCAGCAGCAGTTTCTTCTGCACGTTCTCCCGGCCCCGCACGTGCAGTCGCCGCAGTCGGCCCGTCTCGAACAGAGGTGCGAAGGGCCGCTCCACGCGCTCCCCTCGCCGGCGCAGCAGGGCGATCCCGCGCCCGCCCGCGATCCGTCTGCGGTTGGCGTACACCGCCGCCTGTTGCTCCGCTTTGTCCACCCACTTCGGCCCCCCTGTGGTAACCCTTGTCCGCTACCACCTCCTGCAACCCCTCCTCGTGTATCAGATACTTTCCCTCCGGCGTCGCCGTCGCAATCTCGCCGGCAATCGCTTCCCCGGCCGCCGGCAGCGTCTCCGGGACCCACTCCGCAGATCCTGAAGCAGATCCGGATCGACGCGACGAAGCCCGAGAAGTAATAAGGGCCAGGCGGGCCCTCGGGTGCAGATCTGCGCCAGTGGTTCAAATACCTTTATTGACAATAGCTTAGAATATGGACTAAACTTAGTTTAGTCTGATGCCAAAGACCGTCAACGTTCACGAGGCGAAGACGCACTTATCTCGCCTTCTCGAGGCGGTGGAGGAGGGAGAGGAGATCATCATCGCGCGGGCGGGAAAGCCTGTAGCGCGCCTGGCCCCACTCCAGAGGCAGCGCCAGCCCCGCCGGCCTGGGGCGCTGGCGGGGCAGATTTGGATCGCAGACGACTTCGATGCCCCGCTGCCGGACCACCTGCGCTCGGCGTTTCGGGGAGAGTTGCCCTGAGGATTCTCCTCGACACGCACGTGCTGTTGTGGTGGCTCTCCGATGACCAGCACCTGGGCGGGGAAGTTCGCGCGGTCCTGGCCGATCCTGAGAGTGAGGTATTCGTCAGCGCGGCGAGCGTGTGGGAAGCTGCGATTAAGAGAGCGCTCGGCAAGCTGCGGTTCGACACGGCCGGGTTACTGGCGACACTGGCGTCCGGCGGCTTTCAGGCCTTGCCGATTAACGCCGCGCACGCTTTAGCGGCAGCGGAGTTGGCGCGGCACCATGAGGATCCATTTGACCGCATGCTGATCGCTCAGGCGGCGGCTATGGGGTTGACGGTGGTGACCCATGATCGCGCCTTTGAAGCGTACGGGGTCGCGGTGATGTGGGCGTGAGCGCGGGAAGCGACCGGCGATGAGCAAAAAATCTATGGGGAAGAAATCTGGTCAAAGGATCGCTGACGACCTGCGGCCGGAATACAATTTCCGCGAATTGCGGGTAGTGGCCCGTGGGCCAGCGCGAAAAAGCCCCAATCAAACAAGAGCGCTGCCTCGGAACAAACGGACAAGATAGGCGCTTCTATAATGCACGTCGATGCTTCGGAGACGGACTCGACATCCGTGGCCCAGCATCTCGGCGATCCTTCAACTCCCGCATCTCGCGGAACAAGAGGGTGGGGCGGTGAGGCGATAGCGGACTGCCCAGGCCCCGTCAGCCAACGAACTTCACCTCGACTTCAAGAGTCACAGTCGAGGAGCTGCTTCTGCCAGGGGCGACCTTGACCGCGAGCTTATCGTTGGTCAGCGAACGGATGGCGTCAAACAGGCTCAATTGGGTCGGTGAAGGTCGTTTTGGTGGCGCTGAGGACATGTACGCGCCGACTGGAAGGCGGTAACCCTTATAGAGCGGGGGCTCCAACTTGGGGAAGCGTTCCAGAAGTATGGAGATGCGATCAAACCTCGGTGCAGTAGCTCTCTTGGAGTCCTTAGTGAGCCACTCATCAACGGCTTGGCGGGAGACTCCCAGCACCCGCCCCAACTCCGCCTTGCTCATTCCTGGTTGCTTGAGTGCCCGCTTGAGCAGTTCGACGGTTGCTGCTCTAAATGCTGGATCCCCTCTCGGTCTCGACATCTGAAGTTTGACCCCACCTCGGAGACCCAGAGATTCTACTTGACTTGACGATCTTCGTCAAGTTAAGCTTGACGAGATAATTGTCAAGCTTTACTTGACACTGGTATTGTATAATGTCTGAGCTTGGTCAAGTGCATCCCTGGACTGGCTTGGTGTCAAGTAAATCGCGACAGCGTGGATTCGCTTGACAAGGGTGCACGCGAAGGCGGAGAGCCCTGAATTTGTGTACGTCAGGGAAGGGTGCCGGTATGCACCCGTTCAGTTGCGAACTAGGCCAGCCAAGACAACGACGAAGGAGGCTAGGCTATGATGACCGCCGGACCAAGGCTGCGTACCCGTTACCTCTCCCTCGGGCTCTTCGCGCAGAGTATCGTGGACGTGCTGATCACCTTCGTGGACAAGGGTAAGGATGAAAACCTCGAACCCTGTCTGAAGGAGGCACTCGCCTCACTGCAGGCGGCTAACCGCCCACCGGCTGACCGGGGAAACGTAAAGGCATTCACGAACTTCGAGCAGGTCTGGACCCTCAACCAGATTGCGGAACCCAAACGTCAAGAGGCGATTCGTATTCTGGAAGACATCATTCATCAACGCGGCTCGACGCGCAAGCTACGCCGGCAGGCTGAGACAGCTATCGAGTTCTTTTACACTCTGGAAGGGCAAGCGCTGCGCAACTTCGATCAGCCCACGGATCCTCTCCCGTCGGGAATCCGCCGGCTATGCAACACGACTTAGAGAGTCTGCTGCGCGATGCAGCATCGCTGCACCGCTTCATAACGTTCCTGTCAGAGTTCTGCCAAGAGCAAGAGGGTGCGCGCACGTATGTCGACAGTTCCCGCGACTTCTTTAAGTACGTCCGCCGCCTTGCACGTCTTACCCGCAGCTACCTTCAGGCTTTTGTCGACGAGGCGAGGAAGGCGCCCAAGCGTCTGCCACAGAACCGGCGAAAACTTGTTGCAATCAAGAAGTTTTGGACCGTGCTGCATGCGTTCCTCAAGCCAGCAGCGGACGCTGACACGCTACATCTACCACTGCCACTCCTGGACTTCCTCCACGAACAACTCCGTCTCATTTCGGGCCGCTCTGACGCCAAGATCGTTCCCCTCCTTGGATCCGACCTGAACTACCTGCAATATCCGCACACCGAGCTGAGTTCGCTGGCCGCCGACCTAGGGCAAGTGATCCCCAACGTCCAAGCCTTTCCCAAGGGGGTTGGCTTCATCGAGCTACCTTACTCACAGGGAACCAGTTTCTTTACTAACGTCCTTCTCTACCACGAGTTGGGGCACTTCGTTCTCGAAGAC
>JBGPDC010000105.1:0-19236 GCA_041482115.1 Terriglobia bacterium
CGCCTGCCGGGGTCGAGCCGAGCATCATCATGCTGAAGGCGGCCGCCGCCGGGGGCGATACGCGGTCTTCGTTGGGAACGAACTCCAGGGTCACGGCCCGCCCGCCGCTCTGGAGCGACCGGTGTACTTTGCCGAGCAGTTGCCGGCAGGTGGCGGCGTCGAAGTGGTGCAGGAAGTTGGTGAGTAACACGATATCGTAGCCCGAGCCGTACTCGGCGTCGAAGGCGCTCCCCGGCAGCTTCTGATACCGGTCCTGCACGCCCCACTTGCGGGCGTTCTCCTCCGCGACGGTCAGCACGTTGGGCCAGTCGAGCGCCGTGATCTTTGCCTTGGGGTTGTTCTTGGCAACGTTGATGCCGAACAGGCCGTGCCCGGCGGCGATGTCGAGGACCTTCCACTCGGGCGCGTTACGGGCGTCAATGAGCTGCGAAATGCCCTCGGCGGACGGCCCCACCAAGGTGGCCATGTTCCGGGCGAACTCGACCCAAATGGGATGCTCCGGCTCGAGCGCGCTGTCGCCATCCCGGGTCGTGCCGCCCTTGCGGACGATCGCGGCTACATCCCGAAAGTTGTCCATGAGATGTTCGGAGTTGATGAAGTTGATGGCGCTGCCAAGATAAGCCGGCGAGCGGCGGTCGAGGAAGACCGCGGTGTCGCGGGTAAGGCGGTAGCGGCCGCCCTCTTTCTCAAGCAGCCCGCCGATGACGAGGTAGTCACACAGAATGCGCAGCCCGCGAACCGAGGCCTGGCAGCGTTTTGCCAGCGCCTCGGGATTGTCGTTACCCTCGCCGATCGCGGTGAAGAGGTCCAATTCAATCGCGCCCTTGAGGGCCGCCGTTTGCTGGTACGCGTTGAAGGTGTTGAAAATCCGTTCCGGATTCGGAGGCGGTCCCGCTGGTGTGGCTGGCTGAGTCATATGATTTCCCCTTGCTATACTGAAAGTCTTTCCGTTTTCATGCCTGACTCTTCCGATTCTAATCCCCTTCTGCAGATTCAGTCGCGGGTGCCGTTCGATCGCGTCCGCGCGGCGCACGTCGAGCCCGCCATCCAGGAGCTGCTCCAGGACGCCCAGGCGCGCCTCGAAGCGATTGCTGCCGCCGCCGGACCGCGCACCTACGACAATACGATGCGCGCGCTCGACGAGATGACCGACCGCCTCGACTACGCCCTCGGCGTGGTGCGGCACCTCGAATCCGTCGCGACGTATCCGGAGCTGCGGGCGGCCTACAACGCCGTCGACCCGCTCACGAGCGCGTTTTACTCCAGCATCCCGCTGCGCCAGGGTTTGTGGAATGCGCTTCGGAATTATGCCGGCGAGCCCGAAACGGAGGCCCTCAACGGGACGCGAAGGCGCTTCCTCAAGAAGACTATCGACAGCTTCCGCCGTCATGGCGCCGATTTGGATGCCGCCGGCAAGGCCCGTCTCGGGGAACTGGACGTCGAACTGGCCAAGCTGACCACGCGCTTCAGCCAGAACGTCCTCGACTCGACCAACGCCTTCGAGCTGGTTATCGAGGACGAGAGCCGGCTCGCCGGCCTGCCCGAAATGGCGCGCTCGGCCGCCCGCGAAAGCGCGGCAGGGAAAGGCCGCAGCGGTTGGCGCTTCACCCTGCAGGCGCCGAGCTACACGCCGGTGCTGACGTATCTCGACGACGCCGGCATCCGCCGCCAGCTCTACGAAGCCTATAACGCGCGAGCCACCAGCGGCGAGCACGACAACCGGCCCCTGCTGATCCGCATCCTCGAGCTGCGCCGCGCCAAGGCGAACCTGCTCGGGTTCCAGGATTTCGCCGACTTCGTCCTCGAAGACCGCATGGCCCACAAGGGTGAGCGCGCCCAGACGTTCCTGAACGAGCTGCGCGCGAAAACCGAAGCCCGCTTCCGCGCCGAGAATGCAGAATTGCTGGCCTTCCGGCGCAGCCTCGAAGGACCCGCCGCGCCGGACCTCCAGCCTTGGGACGTCGGCTACTACGCCGAGAAGCAGCGGCAGGCCCTTTACGATTTCGACGAAGAGGCCTTGCGGCCCTATTTCCCGGTCGAGCGCGTCATCGCCGGACTCTTTGAAATCGCCTCGCGCCTCTACGGCATCCGGATCGTCGAGCAGCAGGGCGTTCCCGCCTGGGACCCGCAGGTGAAGTGCTACGCGATTCATGACGAGTCTGATGGCCAGTGTCTGGGGACCTTCTATGCCGATTGGTATCCGCGCGAAAACAAGCGCGGCGGCGCCTGGATGGATGCGCTGCTGACGGGCCTTCTCGATGGCAGCCGCCGCGAGCCCCACGTGGGCGTGATCTGCGGCAACCTCACCCCGCCGACTTCCGAGCGCCCGGCCCTGCTGACCCACCGCGAGGTCGAGACCATCTTCCACGAGTTCGGCCACCTGATGCACCACTGCCTGAGCCGGGTCGAAGTGCGGAGCCTCGCCGGCACGAGCGTCCCCTGGGACTTCGTGGAGCTGCCCTCCCAGATCATGGAGAACTGGTGCTGGGAGCGGGGCGCCGTCGACCTCTTCGCGCGCCATTACCAGACCGGCGAGCCGATTCCCGAGGAGCTGTTCCAAAAGATGAAGCGCGCCCGAACCTTCCGCGCCGCCACCGGCCAGATGCGCCAGCTCGGCTTCGGCTGCATCGATCTGGCCCTGCACCGCGAATACTCGCCCGAGAAGGATGGCGACCCGGTGACGTACAGCCGGCGCCTCTTGCAGGAGTTTTCGCCGGTTCCGTTGCCCCCCGGGCACGCCATGATCTCCGCGTTTACTCACTTATTCGCGAGCCCCGTGGCCTACGCCGCCGGGTATTACTCCTACAAATGGTCGGAGGTGCTCGACGCCGACGCCTTCACCCGCTTCCGCCGCGAAGGCGTCTTCAGCCGCGAGACGGGTTTGGCGTTTCGGCGCTGCATCCTGGCGCGCGGCGACAGCGAAGATCCCGTCGAGCTTTATCGCTGCTTCATGGGCCGCGACCCCGACCTCACCCCGTTGCTGGAACGCCTGGGCCTGGTGGCCGCGGCCTAGCTGCTATCCTGAAGCATTATGTTCCTGAAAATCCTGGGCCACCCGGTGTTCGTGGGCCTGAACTTCCACATGCCCATGATTGTGGATCTTTCCCACCCGCTCATCATGCTCACCGGCGAGAACGGCTCCGGCAAATCGACCCTGCTTCATTCGATCTACTACGCGCTGCAAGGCGAGAAGGTCGACGGTTACGCTTACAAGCTCGAGGCCGGAACGGTCAAGGTCGGGAACCTCTTCCTCTTCGACGCCGAGCAGCACAACCCCCGCACGCGCCTGGAATTCTTCAAGGACCAGCCCCAGATGCTGGAGTTTTTGCAGGTGGCCAGCCACGGCCAGGTGATGCTCTCGATGTTCAGCGAAAACTTCCCCAGCCTGCCGAACGGCACGATCCTGCTGCTCGATGAGCCCGAGATGGCCCTCTCGCAATCGAACCAGCGGCGGATCCTGAAGATGATGAAGGAACTGTTGGATCAAAAGGGCTTCCGCATCATTACCGCTACCCACTCCGCCATCCTCACCGAGGCCCCGGAGACCTACGTCATCAACCTCGACCGCCACGTGAACCGCAACGTGGTCCCGAGCGATCTGGGCGTCGAGGGGCAGAGTACTATCCAATAATATTGAATAGTACTGAGAGTTCTACGCCACCGTGGGTAGTTGCCCTCGGGGCCAAGTTCGGGTTTAATAGTGAGAGAAATTGTGTTTGCAGTAGTGGTTCGGTAGGAGGGTAGACGCTCATGCGCGGTTTCGGAATCCTATTGTTCGCCGGCATGGTTTTCCTGGCCGGTGCCGCCTACTGGGCCATGTCTGGCGGGAGCCCCGCGTCGTCTTTAGTCAGGGTCTTCGATAGCGTTGGGGGACGCGACCTCCCGACCAAAACGCTGCCGCCGGTGGCGCCGCTTGACGTCCTCGACGAGATTCACCAGAAGCAAGCCAAAGTAGAAAAACGCAGGGTCGCCGCAGCCCAGGCGCCCGCGCCCGTGCCGGATCCGCCGCCTCCGGTAGAAGTAGTCCCGCCGCCTCCGCCACCACCCCCTGCGAAGTTCCCAGCCGCACAGGACATTCCGGCCGGTACTCCGAAGGACAGCCTCGCGCAAAGCTTCGGCGCCCCGTACCTCAGGACCACGTCACTGCAAGGGAACGGAGTGATCGAAACCTGGGTCTACTTGCAACACCAGCGGAACCTGGCGACGTTTGCTCAGCTTCAGAACGGCCGCGTCATCTCGAGCGCCACGACCACTTACTGACGGCGGCCGGTCAGCTCCGCGACTAAGCCGTCGGCCCGGTAGACTTTCCGCAAGCCTTCCAATATGCCCGCCGAATGCACGGCCACGGCGCGCGCGACCGTGTCGGTGTAGATGAAGTCCAACACCAGGGACTCGATGTTGCCATCGAAGATGATGCCCACCAGTTCGCCGTTCCGGTTCACAACCGGGCTGCCGGAGTTGCCCCCGATGATGTCGGCCGTGCTCACAAAGTTGAAAGGCGTGTTCAAGGTCAGGCGCGGCCGGCTGTCGATCCAGCTCTTGGGAAGCGCGAAGGGCTCCCGGCCGCCATGCTCTTCCGAGCGCGTGTAGGCGCCGGCGATAGTGGTGGAGGAGGGTACCGGCCGGCCGTTCTCGGAATAACCTTTGACCTGGCCGAAGGCGAGCCGCAGGGTAAACGTCGCGTCCGGATAAACGTTGGTGCCGTAGACGGCGAAGCGGGCCTGGGCAATCTTGCCGTAGGCCTGCCGCATCGGCTCGTCCACTTGCGCTTCGTAGGTTTGCCGCAACTGGCGCGCCACCGGATCGACCAGCCGCGCCAACTGGATCATGGGGTCCTTCGACTCCTGGATCGCCTTCACGCCCCCGGCGGCGATCTGCTTCCGCACCGCGACGTCACCCAGGCGCGTGCCGTTCACCAGCTCCGCCGCCCGCTGCTGCGGGGGCTTTCCCGCCATCACCTTGACGACCAGCTCATCCTCCGCACCCAGCGTCTCGATCAGCATGCTGAGCGAATCGGCCAGCTTGGCGGTCTCGAGGTCGTTGTAAATCGGCGCCTCGGAAAACAACTGCTGCTTGAGCGACTCGAGGCCCGCCTCCGAGTATTCGCGCAGGCGCTCGTTGTTGGGCTTCGCAGTCTCCTCCGCCATCCTCACCAGCCCCCGGGCGGTCGAGAACAACTCGCTGTAGAAGGCCATGCCGCGCTCCCACAGGTAGTGGGGCATGTAAATGCTGCGGTAGGTCTTGACCGCCGCCGCCACGTCGTCCCAAGCTTTGCCGTAAGCCGGCTCGAGCTTCGCATCCTTGCGGACCGCCGCCCGCAGCGCCTCATCCTCCTGCCGCTTCTGCCGCAGGATGGCCGGGTCCTGCAGGCCTTCGAGCATCCCCAGCCGCGCCTTGCGGCTGTTCTGATAGGCGAAGAGGTCGTCCTGCGCGCGCCGCGCATTCTCCAGGCTTCGCGCGCTGTACGCCGTCAGCAGGACCTCCCGCCGCCGGATCAAGTTCAGCGACACCGGGTTTCCCACGTCCCGCAGGAACTCCAGGTGCGGGATGGTGTTCAGCCGGTCGGTGCGCCCCGGGTGGCCCGAGACGAAAGTCAGCTCGTTTTCCTTCGCTCCCTCCGCGCTCCACTTCAGGTAGTGCTCGATCTTGGCCGGCTGCCCGTTCTCGTAAACGCGAAAGAAGGAAACATCGAGGCAGTAGCGCGGATACTCGAAGTTATCCGGGTCGCCGCCGAAGAAGGCGATGTCGCGCTCGGGCGCGAAGACCAGCCGCACATCGGTGTACTTCTTGTAGCGGTAGAGGGAATAGCGCCCGCCGTTGTAAAGCGTGACCACGTCGCTGCGCAGCCCCGTCTTGTCGAGCGATTCCTTCTCGATGGTGTTGATCACACCCCGGCGCGCCTGTTGGGCGGCGGCGCTATCCACGCCGGGCTTGACGGCGGCGTTGACGCGCGCCGTGACGTCCTCGATCGAGTAGAGAACGTTCAACTCCTCGTCCACGCTGCGAATCTCCTCCTGGCGCGTGCGGGCGTGAAACCCGGTGCGGATGTAGTCTTTGTCCTTGGTGCTGATCTTCTGGAGAGCGTCGGCGGCGACGTGGTGGTTGGTCATGACCAGGCCATCGGCCGAGACGAACGACCCCGAGCCGCCGCTATTGAAGCGCACCGAGGCCTTCTGCAGGTGCTCAAGCCACGCCGCGGTCGGCTCGAAGTTGTACCGCTGCTTGAGCAACTGGGTGGGCGGATTGTCAAACAGCCACATACCCTCATCGGCCCGCGCCGGGGCGGCGGTCAGCAAGAGGGCGGCGATCAGGGCAACGAACGCGGTGCGAGTGGTCTTGGGGGTCACAGGAATCTCCATAGCGTCTTGACCTATTGTACCCAGGGGAGGGCTGGGATCGCTCCCTGACGGCTGCGCTTCTCATTGATTTTGCTGCCCTAGGTTTGACCTGGCAAATTTGCCGGGTCAAACCTGGAGCCGAGGCGAACGGATTCGCAAAAGCAACGCCGTGAAGATAGAATGGGGCTATAAGCAATTGGCGATCTACTCGTCACGAGCAGTGCTCCGGTGAAACAGAAAATTGAAATTAAGTCCGTGGACTTAGTAAGGCGTATCCGCGATGATCAGGCGGCGCGATTGGCTGACAAGTCTGTTGCGGAGGTGATGGACTTTTTTAACCAAGCCGCTAGACAGGCGAGAAAACGAAGTGGGAGATTGCGAGTCACTCCTGAATCCCGCATGCGACCTGCAAAGAAAGTACGAGGGGCCGAACCGCGTCGTTAGGCGGTATTGCCTGAGGTGCAAACAAGCCGGCGATCATTTGAGAACCCTCTGGTAGTCCATCGACGCGTGTATCACTCTTTCTACCGCGATGCCGTCCTTTCTGGGAAAGTAGAAGATGAGGTAGCTCTCGAACCCACGAATACGCCACATCCGGACACCCTGAAATTCAGGCTTGCGGACTTTGCGAGGTGCTCCCATTCGGGGAAACTCGGCCAGTCCCAGGAAAGTTTCAGTGGCAGCCTCCCGGAAGCGCCTTGCGATCTCGATGCCCGCTGTCTCGATGTAGTTCGAGAGGATGTCCCTAATGTCCCGGCGTGCGCGGGGACGGACTACGACGCGGGGCATCTACGCATGTCGCTTAGATCTGACTTCTACGTCTGCGACCGCTTCTTGCTCCAGGCGATCCCACTCCTGTTCGGTGAGTTCCACGTGCTCGCCACTGTCGGTGGCTTCCTGAAGAAGGGCCTCGGTGTGAGCAATTTGAGCATCCTCCTCCCGAAGGAGACCATCCACGTACGCATCGACGGTGAGGCCCTCAGCTTCCGCCCGGGCGCGGAGCCTGGCCTCCAGTTCAGGGTTCATAGTAATGGGCATCGGCGCTTCGCTCCAGGAGATCTGCCTAAACGTAATTCTACCTCTACGCAGCACCTTCCGGCGCGGTTTGGGCGATCATAGAACCTCCGTGCCCCTCGACCAATATCGCCGCAAGCGCCAGTTTGAGCGAACCCCCGAACCCGCCGGCGCCGTCTCCCCTGAGCCCGCGACCCCGCGCGCCTTCGTCGTCCAGATGCACTCCGCGCGCCGCCTCCACTACGACCTCCGCCTCGAGATCGAGGGCGTGCTCAAGTGCTGGGCGGTTCCCAAAGGTCCCTCCCTCAACCCCGCCGACAAGCGCCTCGCGGTCATGACCGAGGACCACCCCATGCAGTACGCTACCTTCGAGGGCGTGATCCCGGCCGGCAACTATGGGGCCGGACCGATGATGGTCTGGGACACCGGTACCTTCGAGCCCGAGGGCCCGCTCTCCGCCGCCCAGCAAATCGAGCGCGGCGACCTGAAGTTCGTGCTGCATGGGCAGAAGCTGCACGGCAGCTTCGTCCTCGTCAAGATCAAGCGGCCCTCGTCCGGCAGCAAGGGCAACGAGTGGCTCCTCATCAAGCACGCCGACGGCTACACCGACCCGCACTGGGATATCGACCTCCACCAGCGCTCCGCCCTCACCGGCCGCACCATCGAGGAAATCAACGAGGGCGTCCCGCCGCCTCCCGCGAGCCCCGCCGAGCTTCCCGGGGCGCGGCGCGGGACCCTGCCGGACCGCCTCGAGCCCATGCTCGCGACGCTGGCCGCGCGGCCGTTTTCGAGTCCCGCCTGGATCTTCGAGCTTAAGCTGGACGGCATGCGGACCCTCGCCCGCCTCCGCCGCGGCGCGGTCGAGCTGTGGTCGCGCACCGGCCGCAACGCGACCGCGATGTATCCCGAGCTGGCCGGACTCGCGAACCTGGTCAACGCGCGCGAGGCCGTCCTCGATGGCGAGATCGTGGTGCTCGACGAGCAGGGCCGGCCCAGCTTCGGACGCCTGCAGTCCCGCATGCACACCGCGCACCCGTCGGCGAAGCTGCTCGAAGACGAGCCGATCCTGTATTACGTCTTCGACATTGTGTATTGCGACGGCTACGACCTCCGCCCGGTGCCGCTCCTCGAACGCAAGCAATTCCTGCGCCGCGTCCTGCGCGCCCAGCCGCCCGTGCGCTTCAGCGAGCACGTCCCCGAACAGGGACGCGAGCTGTACGAGCTCGCCAAAGAGCGCGGACTCGAAGGCATCATCGGCAAGCGCGCCGCGAGCCCCTACGCCGCCGGCCGCAGCTCCGACTGGGTGAAGCTCAAGATCACCTCGGAAATCGACGCCGTCATCGGCGGCTGGACCGCGCCTCGTGGCGGCCAGCGTTTCGGCGCCCTGCTGCTCGGCCTCTCCGAAGGCCCGCGCCTGCGCTTCATCGGCAGCGTCGGCACCGGCTTCGACGCGCGCTCGCAGGAAGCCGTCTGGTCCCGCTTGCAGGAAATCCAGACCTCCAAGTGCCCCTTCACGGAGGACCCCAAGACGAAGGAGAAAGCCACCTGGGTCTCACCGGCCCTGGTCGCCCGCGTGAAGTTTGCCGAGTGGACCAGCGACCAGCGCCTCCGCGCTCCGGTCTTCCTCGGACTCCGCCCCGACCTCGACCCGCGCGACTGCCGCCTCGAAAAACCGGCTCCGGTCGCCGTCACGTCCTCGCCTGTACTCGGCACCTGGGACGCCCTGGCACAGGAACTCGATTCCGGCCGTGCGACGAACGTCGTCGTCAACGTGGACGGCCGCGAGTTCCGCCTGACCAACCTCAACAAGGTCTACTTCCCGCAGCCCGGCTACACGAAGCGCCACCTGCTCGCCTACTACCTCCGCGTGGCCGACTTGATCCTACCGTTCCTGCGCAACCGCCCGCTCGTGCTGCGGCGTACTCCGGACGGCGCCTCCGGCGAGGCCTTCTTCCAAAAGGACGCCAAGGACGACGCCCCCTCCTGGATGCCGACGTTCCCCCAAAAGGGTATCCGCTACTTTCTGTGCAACGACCTTCCGTCCCTGCTGTTCCTCACCAACCTCGGCTGTATCGAGCACAATGTCTGGTCGAGCCAGACCGACGACCTCGATCATCCCGACTACCTGTTCTTCGACCTCGATCCCGCCGACCAGGCCGAATACTCCACCGTCGTTGCCGTAGCCTCGGCAATTTACAAGCTGCTGCAAAAAGTTCAGCTCGAGGCATTCTTGAAGACGTCGGGCGCGACCGGCTTCCATATGTACGTGCCGGTTGAGCGCGTCTACACTTCGGACCACGTGCGCACGTTTACGGAGATCGTGGCGCGCCTCGTAGCCGCCAAGCTGCCCGACATGGTGACCTTAGAGCGGGCGGTGAGCAAGCGGGACGCGGCCAAGGTCTACATCGACTACTCCCAGAACGCGACCGGACGGCCGCTGACGGTGGTCTACAGCGCCCGTCCGTTCCCGGAAGCGACGGTTTCGGCGCCGGTTTCGACGAGGGAACTGAAGCCCGGCCTCACCATGGGGCAATTCACGATTGCCACCATGGCTAAGCGTCTGAAAGCCAAGGGGGACTTGTGGGCCGACTTTTGGAAGTCCCGCCAGAGGCTCGAGCCGGCGCTCGAACGGCTTCAGAAATTCATTCAAACGACGGACTGATTGACTTGGGCCGCGAAAAGTGCGATTTTGACCTCATACTGGAGGGAAAACCCGATGTTTCGAATCACGCTCCGCCTCGCCCTGTGCGGGCTTCTCGCGGTCGCCCTGGGATTCGGCGCCGCCGCCATTGACAGCCTCAAAACCGGCAAGGCCGACCTGAAATCCGCCAGCGCCCTGGCCTTCGGGCCCGAGGGCGTGCTGTTTGTCGGCGACTCGGCCAGCGCCGCCATCTTTGCTCTCGACACCGGCGACCGCACCGCCGCGGCCGCCAGGCCGGTGAACATTACGGGCATTGACCAGAAGATCGCCGCGCTGCTCGGTGTCTCACCCGACCAGATCCTGATCCAGGACATGGCCGTCAACCCCATCTCGAAGAAGACGTACCTGGCCGTGTCGCGCGGCCGCGGTCCGGACGCGCTGCCCGTGCTGCTGCGCGTCGATACGGCGGGCAAGATCGACGAGTTCTCGCTCGACAGCGTAAAGTTCTCGAAGGTCGCGCTGCCCAACGCGCCGCCGAGCGTGGTGGACAAGCGCGGCGGCAACCCGCGCCAGGACGCTATCACCGACCTGGCCTACGTGAAGGGACGCGTGTTCGTCGCAGGGCTTTCGAACGAGGAGTTTTCCTCCAACCTGCGGTCCCTCCCGTTTCCGTTCGCGGCGGCCGACAAAGGGACCAGCGTCGAGATCTACCACGGCAGCCACGGCCGGTGGGAGACCAACTCGCCGGTGCGGACGTTCGTACCGTATGAGATCAAGGCCGAGACGAACATCCTGGCGGCTTATACCTGCACGCCGCTCGTGAAGTTCCCGGTGTCGCAGCTCAAGCCGGGGACCAAGGTAGTCGGCACGACCATCGCCGAGATGGGCAACCGCAACCGTCCGCTCGACATGGTGGTGTATAAGAAGGGTGGCACGGACTACCTGCTGATGAACAACAGCAGCCGGGGCGTGATGAAGATGTCGCTGGCGAACGTGGACAGCTACAAGCCCATCACCGCGCCGACCGAAGTAGCCGGCATGCCCTACGAGACCATCGCGAGCCTGAAGGGCGTCGAGCAGCTCGACAAGCTGGACGATTCGAACGCGCTGCTGCTCATGCGCGGCGAGGGCGGCTCGCTCGACCTGAAGTCGATCCCGCTGCCGTAGGGGTGCGAGTCGTCGCAGTTGCGCTGCTGCTGTCCGCTCTCGCGGCTGGACAAACCGGGGCGCCCGCCATCCGACTGGAGCGAGACTCTAGCGGCCGTCAAGTCTTCCGGGTAACGGGCGCCCCACATCTTTCGACGGAAAGTTTCTCGGTCTATGCGGGGGAGACTGCCGGACTACCGGCTCTGCTCGGCGCGTATCGCGTCGAGGGAGAAACTCTCGTCTTTACGCCCCGCTTCCCACTGCAACCGGGTCTGCGCTACCGCGCCGTGTTGCGGCTGAACGGCCGCGAGAGCACGCAGACTTTCGAAATCCCCAAGGCCACGACGACGGCCACCACCGTCGTCGAGCAGGTTTATCCGACGACGGACCGGCTGCCGGAAAATCAGCTCAAGCTCTATTTGCAGTTCTCAGCGCCCATGAGCCGGGGCGAGGCATGGCGGCGCATTCATCTGCTCGATGAGGCCGGGAAGCCGGTCGAGCTGCCGTTTCTCGAAATCGACCAGGAATTGTGGGACCCGCAAGGCAAGCGCCTGACGGTCTTTTTCGACCCGGGGCGCATCAAGCGCGGCCTGACCCCCAACGAGGAGGTCGGCACCTCGCTCCAGGCGGGTCGCAGCTATACCTTCGTGATCGACCGCGAATGGGTGGACGCAGCGGGCGACATACTGCGCGAGGGATTTAAGAAGACCTTTCGCGTGGGACCCGCCAGTCGCGAGCCGCCGGACCCCAAGACCTGGCGGCTGACGGCGCCCCAAGCCGGGACGTCGGAGCCGCTGAGAGTCGAGTTCCCCGAGCCCATGGACCGGGCGCTGCTGGAGCGGCTTCTGGAAGTGAGCACGCCGCGCAACGCCGCGGTGGCGGGAACAGTGGAGATCGACCGGCAGGAGACACGCTGGCGCTTCACACCGCGTCAACCGTGGCAGCCGGGCCAATACTTCCTGCGCGTGGAGACCATTCTCGAAGACCTGGCTGGCAACAGCATCGGGCGGGCCTTTGACGTGGACGTCTTCGAGCGCGTGGAGGACCGCATCCGGCGGGAGACGGTCTCGCTGCCGTTTGAGGTGGGGCGCTAGACCGCGGCCGGACCGTTGGCCCTCCTAGCCTAGTCGCCGTGCTTCCACCGGGACCGCACCAGGTTCACAAAATCGATGCCGGCGCCGAGCCGGTAGGTATCTCGAGTACTGGCCGACCTGATAATCGCCACCCGCGGGTCGGAGAGTGGAATGGCCGTGCCGTCGTCCTTCTTGCCTGCGGCCAGGATCAAAGGCGTCTCGTTCGGATCCTTGCTCAGGCGCAAGTTGGCCGTGGCGAACAGAAACAGAAACTTGTACCGCCCGTCGGCGAGCCCGATGGGCAGGGGATAGAAAACGTCGATGCGGGTCACGACGCTGCGGAAGACCCCTCCGGTGATGGATTCGTCCTGGCCCAACGTCAGCGTCCAGGTGGCCGGCGGCGCGTAAGGCTTGTCGAGCTCAAACGTGCTCAGGCGGATTCCACCGCCATAGAAGCGATAGAACCGCTGCCGTTCCGGCGGCACGAACGCGACGAAACTAGCGCCTCCGACGCTCGGATAGCGCTGCTTGAACAGCAGGTTTTGCTGGTCGTTGGAGCCTGGAACCACAAACACCTGGCTGGCCGTGAGAGGTTGAGTAAACACCCCGTTGGCGCCACCGAAGATCACGGCGCCCAGCATACGCCGGCGGTTCCCCTGCCGGTAGAGCTTCAGCCGGAGCTCCAGGCCCGCCTGAAATTCGGCGCTCTGCGCCAGTTCGTTCACTTTTAGGTCGTTGAACTTCTGCTCGAAACCCTGAGCCAGATCCAAGACCTTGGCGTTGCCCGTGGTGGCCTGCTGGGGCACGCTGGCAATCCGCGCGTTGCCCCACAAATTGATCTTATTGTCGAACACCCGTTCGTGTGAGCCCAGGCCGCGCATGATGAAAAAATCCAGGAAGAAGTCCTGCGTGAAGTCGGCCGAGCTGGCGCCCGCCTGGTGATAGCCCGCCACCGCCCGCGATTCCAAGGCGCTGCTCTTGACCCGAGCCACGGTGATCGTCGCGGCGGCATGGGCGCTGCCGGCTATTCCGGATCCGGTTGTTCCCTTCACCGTGACCACCACCTCGACCTGCGCCACACCCGGGTCCAGGGCGTCCGGGGCCCGCAGTGTCAGGGTCGCGGCGTCGAAGGTATCCGCCGGCTTCCACGAGCCGATCGTCGCCGGATCAAAGCTGAACTCGAGTTTGCCGGGGTCCGTCACGATCTTCCCGTTCAACTTCACTTCGAACTGAATGGATTTGTCCGATGCCAGATACGTGAGGGTCCCCTGGGGAACCAGGGTGACGGTGTCAGGCGTGATAGTAAGCTTATCCTCGGCGTTACCAAGCGTAGCAACGAGCAGCGCGACAATCCAGAGTATTTTGTTCATGACCGACGGAACGCAGACATTAACACGGAAAAGCGGAAAGAGTCAAGGCTATTCCAATTTTGACGTATTTATTGTATAATCGCCCAACCATAACTGGAAACAGTATTCCTTTGCATTCTTGTAATACCCGGGAGGCCGTTATGCAGGGGACCGAGCGGCGCAAAGAAGTTCGCATCGGACTGGTGCTTTACGGCGGGGTATCGCTCGCCGTTTACATCAACGGCGCGACGCAGGAGTTTTTTCGCGCCGTGCGTGGCCATGGCATCTACCGGCTGCTCAAGGGGCTGATAGGCGCCGATATCGTGGTCGACGTCATCAGCGGCACCTCCGCCGGCGGCCTCAACGGCGTCTATCTGGCCTATGCCTTGTGCCAGGATCAGCCCCGGAACTTTCTGGTGTTCTCCGATCTCTGGCGGGAAACGGGAGACGTCTCCAGACTCTTGCGCCAGCCGGGGTCGGAAGCACCGAATTCCTTGCTCGACGGAGAGGGCTATTATCAGAAAAAACTGGCCGAGGCTTTCGGCAGACTGCAGGACTCGACCGGTGACGGTCAGGCGGCTACCGAACCCGCGGATCCCTCCACGGTGCAGGAGCTGGACTTGTTTGTAACCGGCACCGACTACCAAGGCGCCGTTTTCACGCGTTTCGATGATACCGGGCGCATGATTACCGTGAAGGATCACCACGCGATATTCCAGCTAAAATACCGCCGCGACCGCTCCTCAGACTTCAACCCGCCAGGCTTTGACCGGGAAAGTCTGCACGGCCAGCTTGCGAAGCTGTGCCGGCTTACCTCTTGCTTTCCGGTCGCTTTTCCTCCGGTCCGGGTAGACTCCGACCGGGAAGATCCCCTCCTCTGGAGATGGGGACAGCTCATCCGCAGGCCCTTGCCACCGGGCGGCCCGGCGGGGCAACGGCACTATTTCTTGGACGGCGGCGTGCTCGACAACAAGCCGTTTTCCTACACCGTCGACGCGATATTCCGGCGGACCTCGGAGCGGCTGGTGACGCGGAAGTTGTTCTATGTGGAGCCGGCGATCGAAGTGTTCGACGTCAATGCGGTTCCGGAGCAGCCCAACGTGCTCCAGGCGGCATTGGGCGCCCTGACCGAGATTCCGAGTTACGAGAGCATCGCGAGCGACCTGGAATCCATCCGCGAGCGCAACAAGCGCATCGAGCAATTCGGGAACATCCTGAAAACGCTCAACGGGGCCAGCGACGATCCTTCCCCCGAGCAGGTGGGCCTCTACCAGCGCAGCCGTCTCAACGTGCTCCTGGACCGGGTGCTGGAAGGCATTCTGCGCGACCAGAACCGGGAGGTGCTACGGAGCCCCGAGGAACAACGGCTGGCGGGGAGGCTGTTCGAAGGGTTTTTCCAAAGCTTTGCAGGCCCCCGCCTGCCGGAAGTGATCCTGAGCGAGTTCGACGTCTATTTCCGGATGCGCCGGCTATTCCATGTCACGTACCGGTTGTTTGGTTCCGGGTCGCTCACCCGCCCGGACGAAGAGGCCTTGTACATTGCGAACCGATGGATCAAGTGCCTGGAGGTGATCCAATTCGCCATGGAGTCGCTGGTCGATGAGGCGCACATTGCCTGGCTGGAACCGGACGCCGCGGGTGGTCGCCGGAACCGGGCAGTGCAACACATTTGGGAGGACACGGCTCAGGCTTTGCGATATGTGATCCAGGCGGACGAAGAGGTGCAAGAAAAGCTGCACTCCACGCCCGAAAGGCAGGGGCTGACGGACCTTCTCGGGCTGTTGCAGGGCCGCATTCGCAAGGTCGCCGGCGATCCCGGACACCCCCGTCCTACGGCCCCCACGGGCCTGTTGCAGTTTCTCGACCAGAAGTTCGAGGATGGCAATTTTCTGGGCGGCTCGGCCCTGGCCCTGCAAGCCTGGGAGGAGTTTCCCCGGCTCGACGTCTACCGCTATCCACTCCAGGCCGCGTCGGGAATGTTTGAACTAGACCAGATCGATACCGTGCGGGTCAGCCCGAACGACGCGCAGCTCGGGTTTTGCCGGCGCAGCGCCGAGGACAAGCTCTCCGGGGACCAGTTCTTCCATTTCAGCGGTTTCTTCAAGCGGAGCTGGCGCTCGAACGACATCATGTGGGGCCGGCTCGACGGCATGTGCCGGATTTTCGAGGCTCTGCTGACTCCGGAGGCTTTGGTGACGCCGGCGGACCCGGCGGCGCACGAGTCGCTGATTCGCTCCTTCGGAATGGCGGCGGATCTCGAACAGTGGGTTCGGGATCTGAACAGCGCGGACAGTGTCAAACGAACGAAGGCCCGCGCCGAGCTGGACTTGAAGACGCGGGGGAACAAGGGCGGCAAATTCGATCAACTGGTCCGCTTCGGCCAGGGTGAGCTCCTCGAGGCAGGTGTCGGCGCCGTCATTGCCGACAGTATCGGCGAGCAGCTCGAGTGGAACAATTGCAAAGTAGACGACTCCGGCCAAGTGGCCTTCAATATCGAAAAACGCCTCTTCACGCACCCCACTAGCGGTTTCATCAGCATCGCCGCCGAGCAAATGGCCAAGAATTCACTCGACCGGGCCACCGCCGAGAAGCTGTTGGACGGGAACAACTACACAGTTGGCTCCGAATCGCTGACGGCGGACGTGCCGAAACCGGTACTGGCCGAGATAGCCTCCCGCGCGGCGATGGTGCTACGCGACTGTTTGGTTCCGCAGTTGGAGGCGCAACACCTCGCAGTAACCAAGTCGCGCGCCTACCGGTACGCCTTCGACTGGCCGTTGCGCCTGATACACGGGTTCGCGCAACTGGTTCGGGAGGCGCCGGTTTCGGCTCGGGTGGTCACGTGGGTGCTGCTCCTCTACTCGGTCGCGGCGCTGGTGGTGGGGATCAAGTGGCGAAGCACCTTTATCAACCCTAGCCCGCAGGGGTTCCAGATCTTGCCATTCTTGCTGCTGATCGCCGGGCCGGCCGTGTTCCTGCTCCTGCTGCCGGAATTGCTGGACTGGGAGTATCCGCGCGGCAAGGCGCGCTGGCAAAGGTACGCGCCAGGGGGAGCACTCTTCCTATCGCTGGCCCTCGCGTTAGGGGTCGTGTGGAAGATAGCCACGCTGCGCGGGGTGATCGAGGGGGCCGTCACGTCGCGCGCCCACGACATTGCCAATGTTGGACTGATCGTGGCTCTGGGCGTTATCGCCGTGATCTGCGTTTGGCTTTTCCGTCTGGTGCGAAAGGGGTTTAGCGATGACGGACTGAACCTCCGGAAACGGCGCCAGCGTTCCAGATGTCACAAATGCGCGTGCCCACCTTCCACAATCCAGTCAGAAGAAAAGCGCCCAGCCACAGGCGAAAGAGGAATCCGAGTGTGGAATCGTCTTTTTTCAAGGGGCGCCTCCAAGTTACAGAAAGCAGGTTCGACGCCACTCCAAAGTTCGACTGAAAACAAAGGCTCGCCGCGCTCACCTCGTGAGTAATTTTTGCCGGTTGGTTTCCGGACATTGCCAAGCAAGCGTTTAAAAATATAGGCGTTTGGGGCGAAAGCGACCACCGGCGACTCAATTGCACTACAGACCCGTGAGGGGAGGCGCTATGAACAAGCGATGTTCGAAAGCGACATTATTGTTGGTGGCCATCCTTACAGTTCTGGTAGCGGAGCCGGCCGCAGCGCGCAACGCCTCGCCCCCAGCACGCGGACGCCTCGAGCGACAGGTGAGGCACGAACTGATCATGCTGCCGTATTACGGAGTGTTCGACAACCTGGCTTTCAGAGTCGACGGTTACGACGTCACTTTGTTCGGCCAAGTCTCCCGCCCCACGCTGCGAACGGACGCGGAGCGAGTGGTCCGCCGCATCGAAGGTGTGGAACGCATCACGAACCACATCGAGGTGTTGCCGCTCTCCCCGAACGACAACCGCCTTCGCGCGGGGCTCTATCGCTCAATCTACGGGCATTCTTTGTTGAATCGCTACGCACTGGGCGCTCAGCCGCCGATCCACATCATCGTGAAGAACGGGAACGTCACCCTCGAAGGCGTGGTCGCCAATCGGATGGATCGCAACATCGCGGGCCTCCAGGCGAACAGCGTGCCGGGCGTGTTTGCGGTGCGAAACAACTTGCAGGTCGAAAGAGGCTGACAGCGCCTACCGCGGGCGGCCTTCCCGCCGGGTCTCCACCAGCGCGTAGGTCGCCCAGCCGGCCGTCGACATCCGCTGCGCGTAGCTCTGGGAACCCGCCGGCCGCGTAGTCTCCCGCCAGGAGCCGGTCGTCATCAATCGCAACACCAGGAACACGCGTCCCTTATCGATGCGATATTGGACCGCCGCCCCGGGCTGCACCGCGTGCAGTGCGAGGATCGTGACCGCAGTGTCAAAGGCCTCGGACGGTTGGTGCGGGTAGGAGCCCCAGCCGCCATTGGGGTTCTGCGAGCGCAGGATGGTGTCCAGCGCCTCGCCCCGGACGGCAATGGTACTGGGGTCGTCGCTGCCGGCAAAGGCCCACAGCACCGCGGCGCAGTCCACGATGGCTTCCACGCGCAGCTTGGACATCCACTTCTCGGCTTTCTCGATCGCCGGGCGGAAGCGCGTGGCGTCGGCCTGGCGCAGCGTGCGGATCGCCATGAAAGTGGCGAGCGGGCTGCCATAGGTCGCGGGAGAGCCGACATCGGTCTCCTGCTCGACCGGCCAGAAGCCGGCAGGACCTTGATCTTTTACCAGGCCTTCGGCGGCGTCGAGCAGCGGCTGGCGGTCCTTGATGATCCCGGCGGCCATAGCTTCGAGCAGGGCGCCGGCGAACTGGATGCGCGCCAGGCGTTTGTCGCTGGCGTTGGGATCGCCCTTATTGCTATCCCACTCGAGAGGCCGGCGGAGCCAGGCGGTCGTCTCGGTGAGGGCTTCGGACGGCACCGAGTAGCCGAGGCGCTGCGCCGCGTAGAGCGCCCGCGCCGCGTCGCCATTGTTATGGCAGGAGTAGCAGTGGTTCTCCTGCGACCAGCGCGGGACCTCGCGCGAGAGGAATCCCAGGGCACGTTCCTCGGTGGTGTCGGCGCAGGCCGCCGACGCCCCTAGCAAAACCAGCAGTCCTGTGCAGAGCCTCACGCCCGCCCTCCGATGCAATAAAGATTCTCGTCCGTGCGAACGAACAAGCGCCCGCGCGCCATGGCCGGTGATGCCAGTATGCGCTCTTCGAGATGATTTCGCGCCACAATCTCGAACCGGCGTCCCGCTGCGAGCACGATTCCCTCGCCGTCCTCGTTGAAGACATAGACGCGGCCCGCGGCGCCCACGGGAGAGGCCGTGAAGCAGCCCCCGAGACGCTCCCGCCAGATCACGGCGCCGTTCTGAGGATCGGCACAGGTGACGATGCCGCGCTCGGTCGCGAGATAGAGGAGTCCCTGGTAGTAGAGCAGGGAACTCACGTAGGGCGCGCCCGTGGGGATCTCCCAGAGCACATGCGACCTGGTCACATCGCCCCGGCCTCCGAGCTTTACGGCGAGGTACGGTCCGCTCGCGTAGCCCCGTGTCGCGTAGAGCACGCCGTCGTGACAGACCGGCATGCCGATCGGGACGCGATTCGCGTCGCCGGTGTACCACAGCACTTCACCCGTCGTCGGGTCGAGCGCTTCGAGGCGGTCGCTCGTGTTCACGATCAGCTCCTCGCCGCGGGGTCCGGAAGCGACGAA
>JBGPDC010000106.1:0-18911 GCA_041482115.1 Terriglobia bacterium
ATCGCTACTTCCCCCTGCTCTCGGAACTCGTGCAAGATGTCGAGCAGCAGTTTCAGCAGTGGGCGTACGGCAACGAAACCCTGCGACGTCTATGCGCAATTATTTAAGACGCTCAGTTTAGCATCATCCAGCGCCCACACTTCCTCCAAGTAGATCTGTTCCTCGGCGGGGCTGGAAGACGCAAAGGAATCAGCATCGAACTTCCCACCAACTCTTCTTCCGTCCTTGAGATGAACGATAATCCAGAACGATTGTCTCTTCCCGAAAACATAGTCCCATGGCTTCCGAATAGGATGTACAATTCGGCTGGCCACCGGTCCCCACGAAGTGAGCCTAACGTAGCCAATTGGCCATAGGAGCGCCGCCAACAAGAGAATCGCGATCAACGCAATTGCACCGAAGGGACGGTGTCTTTGAAAAAAGGAACTTGACAGGATGGAGCTGACAACCGGCAGGAGGGTAACAAAGTTGCCTCCCGTCCGAAAAGTGTGACGGGCGAAGAAGCTCCGTATATCCAATAGGTTAGAAGGCGAAGAGCACACCGGATTGGGGTACCGTATCGTGGTTCGGCCAAGAACTACGAAAGGAGCCCAACCAGAGTGCTCGTGGAAACGTTTATCAGAAAGCAGTTGCGTTTGAAAGTCCATCGAGTGACGGAAGTGGAAGCGGGGGACGAACGGGTGGTGGTGAAGATAGACCGGCTGCGGTGCCGGATGTTGCGATGCGGGCTTTGTGGGCGGCGCTGCCGGAAAGTTCATAGTATCCAGGGGGAGCGGGGTTGGAAGGATCTGTCGATGCGGGCCGTGCCGATGGTTTTGCGCTACCGGCCCCGACGAGTAAACTGTCCGCGCTGTGGGGTCCGGGTGGAGCAGTTTCCCTGGGCGCCGCCCTGGGCGCGAGTCACCGCGGCGCTGGCTCATGCCGTAGCTAGGTTGGCCCGGCTGCTGAGCTGGCAGGAGACCGCACGGCACTACGGGTTGAACTGGAAGACGGTGGCCAGCGTGGTGCAGCGGGCGGTGGAGTACGGACTGCGGCAACGGCGACGCCAGCCTTTGCATGTGCTCGGAATCGACGAGGTCAGTCGCCGCAAAGGGCATCACTATCTGACTGTGGTTTACGACCTGGAGCGGAAGGTGCTGGTGTGGGTGGGAGAGGATCGGACCGAGCAGACGGTGGCCCACTTTTTCACCGGCTTGGGGCGGCGGCGCTGCTCTCCCAGCCGGGTGGTTTGCATGGACATGTGGGCGCCCTACCTGAAAGCGGTGCGAGAACACGCCCCCAGCGCCCAGATTGCCTTCGACCGTTTTCATATCGTCCAGCATCTGAACCGGGCGGTGGATGAAGTGCGGCGGAGCGAAATGCGCCGCCTCAGCCGGACCGAACGCACCCCGTTCAAACGCTGCCGGTTCCTGCTGCTGAAGAATCCCTGGAATCTCAAGCCCGACGAGAAGGATCGCCTGTCGCAGTTAGTGAGCCGGAACGCGCCGATCGTGCGAGCCTACTACCTGAAGGAAGCCTTTCAACTGTTCTGGGATTACAGACAACCGGCCCGCGCCGAGCAGCATCTCCAGCGCTGCCTGCACTCCGCCATGCGCTCTCGCCTGGAGCCCTTCCAGGCCTTGGTCCGCATGATCCGGGGCCACCTCCCAGGCGTCTTGGCCTGGACCCGGCTGCGGGTTTCTAACGGAGCGGTGGAAGGCATGAACAATAAGATCAAGCTCGTCAGTCATCGCTCCTTCGGCTTCCGCAGCGTGGCCCACTTCACCGCAGCCATCTACACTGCTGCGCCCGACTCCCGCTGCCCGCAGAAAGCTGATTACACTTTTGGGAAAAGAACCCAACAAAGGATTTCTACCCTTCCATTCGGAGTTATAGTGCTGCGCGCTCCTTCCAACCGCCTCATTCACTTGCGGCCACTGTTGCCCACTATTTTGGACATACTGACGGTCTTGGCACCCGGAGAGTTACGGCATGCCGGCGCCTAACGTGTCTCCGGTGAGACTGCTCGCGTGGAACGTGAACTATCGAACGAGGCCGAAGCCGGTCTCACCATTGCTGGTCGGGGCCATTGCAGCGCTCGAGCCCGACGTCGCCGTGCTGACTGAGTATGTCCCCGGGACCGGCCACGCCGGCTTTCTGGAAGGTCTGGCTGCCATCGGTTTGAGACACACGCGGGTATCCCACTATGTACCGAAGGAGAATGGCGTCCTCGTCGCTTCTCAAGGCGTGATGGAGATCGGGGCGATTGAAGCACCACCCATCGACCCCTCGATGCACTCGAATTTCTTGCACGTGTACCTCACCGCTGACGGTTTTGAGGTTCTCGCATTGCGGGTGCCTGACTACAGCAAGCAGCTTCCCATCAAGCGCCGTTGCTGGGACTGGATCCTGGAAACTGCCAGACAACTCAAGGATCGCCCAGCCGTCATGCTAGGAGACTTCAACACCGACGTAAGTTATCCGCGGGCGCGGTGTGGCGACCGGATCGCAATGCTTGTGAACGACGGCTGGCAGCACGCCGCGCCGCCGGAGGGCGCGAGCTTTTGGACTTTGCGCGGGCATGGAGTCCGGATTGACCATGCGTTCGTGAGCAAGCATTTTACAGTCGAAGGTTCGCAGTACGTCCGGCAGGTCGGTTCGTACCAGCTCGCCGGCAGAGGAAGTGGAGCGCTCTCGGATCACGCTGCCCTCGTGGTGGATATCGTCCCGTCAACCGAGGCGTGAGCGGGGGATGTCTGACAGCGCGCGTCAGGCTACTGGGACCGTTTCCACCGGCGACCACTGGCCGCTCTCACACGACGCGAGCACGGCGTCGAGCACGGCCTGGCATTCGGCGCCGGCGCGGAAGGAAGGCTCGCGCGCTTCGCCGTGGCGGATGGCCTCGACAAACTGGAAGCTCTGGTCATAGCGGTAGCCCCAGCGCGGATCGTGGGCGCGGGGATCGCGGGGCGAGCCTTTCAATTTCAGGAATTCCTCGGGCACCTCGGTGCGGGTCAGATTTGCGGCGGGGTCGTGCGCGGTTTCGCCGGCGCACAGCGTCACGGCCCAGGGGTCCTGCATGGAGAGCGTGAGGCCGCCCTTGCGACCGTAGATTTCGACGAACATGTTCTCGGTGATTCCCGCGCCGCGGCCGGGGGCGACGCGGGAGATCTCGAAGGTGCCCATCACGCCCGATTGGAACTGCGCGAGGAAACCGATCCAGTCGTCGACGTCGGCTTGAAAGCCACGTCCGGTGGCCGTGACGGTGGCGAGGGGGCCGAGGAGGAACTGGCAGACATGAATGACGTGCGAGCCGATGTCGGCGAGCGCCCCCGAGCCCGCCAGCTTGCGCTCGGAGCGCCAGCCCGACAGATGTCCGGCCATGGCCATCAGGTAGGCGGCGCGCACGCTGCGGATTTCGCCGAGCGCGCCCGCTTCCACGAGAGCCCGCGCGTATTGCACGCTCGGCATGTAGCGGAAGGAATAGCCGGTCATGTGGACACGTCCCGCTTTTTCAGCGGCCGCCAGCATCTCGACGGTCTCGGCGAAGTTGAGTCCCAGGGGCTTTTCGCAGAGCACGTGTTTGCCGGCAGCGAGCGCGGCGAGGGTGATCTCGCGATGGAGATAGTTGGGCGTGGCGTTGATCACGGCGTCCACGTCGGGGCGGAGGAGCAGCTCCTCGTAATGCGTGGTGAAGGGAAGGCCCTCGATTTTCGAGCCGGGGCTGGCGCTCGCGACGCCGGCGATTTCGACCCCGGGAAGCAGCGCGAGGGAGGGAATATGCATACCGCGGGTGACTCCGCCCGCTCCGATGATGGCGATGCGCATAGTTTTCATTCAGGTCCCAGGCCGAAGGCGACCAGCAGGTCCCCGGCGGCGATGGCGACGTATTGGCGGCCGCGGCTCAGGTAGCTGATCGGGTTGGCGATGATGCGCCCGCCGGCCGGGTAGCTCCACAGGTGCTGGCCGGTGCGGGCGTCGAGCGCGAAAAAGTTGCCCTCTTCGGTGCCGCCGAAGACGAGGTTGCCGGCGGTCGAGAGCAGTCCCGCCCACGGCGGCGTTACGAGGCGATGTTCCCAGCGGACCTCGCCGGTGGCGGGCACGAGGGCGCGCACGGCGCCGTAGCCGCGTTCGGCCGGCTGGTTGGTGCCGCCCAGGAAGAGGGAACCCGGGCGGTATTCCGCGCTCGCCGTGAAATAGACGGTGCCTTGCTCCTGGGCGGCGACATAGAAGAGGCCGGTCGCGGGACTGTAACTCGGCGAATACCAGTTGGTCCCGCCGTTCACTCCGGGCCACAGCTTGGTGCCTTCCAGGCTGGGCGCGGTGTCCGGCAGGCGGATCGGCCGGCCGCGATCGTCGATTCCTTTGGCCCAGGTCTGCTTGACGAAGGGCTTGGCCAGGAGGAACTCGCCGCTAGCGCGGTCGAGCGCGTAGAAGAAGCCGTTGCGGTTGGCGTGGAGGAGGAGCTTGCGAGGGCGTCCCCGCAGGACGGCGTCGGCCAGCACGGGGATTTGGGTAGCATCCCAGTCGTGTATGTCATGCGGGGTAAATTGAAAGTGCCACACGAGCTTGCCGGTGTCGGGCTGCAGGGCGAGGACGGAGTTCGAATAGAGGTTGTCGCCGGCGCGCGCTTCGCCGTTCCAGTCGGGTCCGGGATTGCCGGTGGTGAAGTAGGCGAGGTTCAACTCGGCGTCGTAGGAGCCGGTGAGCCAGGCGGGGGCGCCGCCGGTTTTCCAGGAGTCGCCGGCCCAGGTGTCAAAGCCGGGGTCCCCCGGCCCGGGCACGGTGTAGAAGCGCCAGGCGCGCTGGCCGGTGGCGGCGTCGTAGGCATCGAGGAAACCGCGGACGCCGTACTCGCCGCCGGAGACCCCGAGGAGCACCTTGTCGCGGATCACGAGCGGCGCGGAAGTGGCCGAGTAGCCCTGCTCGTAGTCGGCCAGTTTCGTTTTCCAAAGCAGGCGGCCGGAGCGGAGGTCGAGCGCCACGAGGTAAGCGTCGACGGTGGCCATGAAGAGGCGTCCGTCGAGAATGGCGAGTCCGCGGTTCACGACGCCGCAGCAGGCGGGGACGCGGTCCGGAACTTTGTATTCATACGACCAGAGCTTGCGGCCGGTTGCGGCGTCGAGCGCCACGACGTCGTTAGGGGGGCTGGTGAGGTAGAGAACGTCATCGACCGCGAGCGGCGAGGTCTCGACCTTCTGCGCGGTGCGGAACTGGTAGACCCAGAGAGGCTGCAGCTTGCGGACGTTCGCGGCAGTGATCTGCGCGAGGCGGCTGTGGCGGTGGCTCGCGTAATTGCCGGAGTAGAGCAGCCAGTTGCCCGGCTCGCGGGCCGCCTGGAGGAGACGCTGGTAGGAGACCGGCTCGGCCGCGCGCAGGACCGCTAACAGCAGCAGGAACGTCACCGCGGGGAGGCGGCGGCTCATCGGGCTCTTCGCAAGGAGGAAAGATAGGCGACCAGGTCGTCGATCTCGCGCGCGGAGAAGACGCTGCCGTAGGCGGGCATCAGCGAGCGCTCGGGCTGCTTCCACTCTTTCAGGTCGCGCTTGCGAAAGGAGCGCAGGTTTTCCTGGAGATCGCGCAACTGGAGGGAGTAATCGTCCTCGTTGAGCTGGATGCCGGTGATTTCTTCGCCGGCCTTGGTCACTACCTGGACGAAGCGGTAGCCGTCGGAGAGGTGGGCGTCGGGCTCGAGCAGGGACTCGCGCAGGAAGCGCAGCGAGCGGCGGAGTCCGATGCCGTCGAGCGGCGAGCCGAGCGAGCCGCCCCGGCGGGCAACCAGGTGACACCCGGCGCAGTTTCCCTTGCCGTTGTAAAGGGTCTGGCCTGCGCGAGGGTCGCCGGTGGGGTTCTCGGAGGCGCCGGCGCGGCCCAAGCCGCCGACGTAGCGGGCGATCTTGCCGATTTCGGCTTCGGGCAGACGCGAGCCAGGCATCTCACTGTCCGGGATGCCGCCCCGGATGGTGAGGAACAGGTCGTGCTCCCGCCCGCCGAACCGGTAATATCCGGTGGTGAGGCTGACGCCGCGTCCGCCTTCGCCCTCACGCCCGTGACAGTGGGCGCAGTGGCCGAGATAGAGCCGGCGTCCTTCGTCCAAGGCTGCGGTGTCTTGGGCCGCGAGCGGAAGGGAGCCAAGCAGGATAAGAGCTGCGAAAACCGGCCCGAAGCGCACGACCTCGATTGTACTGCGCCGGGGGCAAGGGGTGGGCTGCCCCACGCCTTCCCGTTAACGTGCGAGACGAGGCGAGAGTTCAGTTGGGGCGGTTCCGCGAGGAGGGTGTACAATCAGGTCCGCAATGAGAATTCCCAGTGAAAGAGAGGGTAGATGAAGAGCCTGACGATGGCAGCAACCCTGATTCTGGCCGGTGTCATCGGCCAAGGCGTGGCGGCCCACGCGCAAACGGCCAAGGCGGATCCGGTCAAGGTCGATCCCAAGCATTACAAGGTGGAGTTCGAGAACGAGAGCGTGCGGGTCTTACGCATATTTTATGGACCTGGAGAGAAGTCGGCGATGCACAACCATCCCAACGCCGTGGCAGTCTATCTCACTGACGGGATGACCCGCATGAGCACGCCCGACGGGAAATCGCAGGACCTGCCGGGCAAGGCGGGAGGCGCCACCTGGACGCCCGCCGGGACTCACCTCCCGCAGAATGTGGGTAGCAAGCCGTTCGAGGTAATCCTGGTGGAACTGAAGAAGTAAGCCACCAAGGGCGTGGTTGTGCTGGAAAGTGTCCGGATAGTTGGCATTCCGGACACCACTCCGGCCGGCTCGTTCGGAGTGTCGCTGCTCCGAGAACGAGAGCGGGACGTTAGGGGAGGCCGCAAGCGATGACTCGTACGTCGATTCTTCTTATCGCGTTGGCGCCAGGCGCCGCCCTCCTCGCGCAGGAACGCCCGCCGCTTCCAGCCGATATCCGACTCGAAAGCAACATCGCATATGCGGAGCCGAAGAACCAGCGGCAGACGCTCGACATCTATACGCCAGCCGCGGGGAAGAACCTGCCGGTGGTGGTTTGGGTTCATGGCGGCGGCTGGCGGGCGGGAGACAAGACCGAGGTCGACAGTAAGCCTCTCGCCTTCACGCGGAAGGGCTTGGTTTTCGTCACCGTGAACTATCGTTTCGTGCCGGACGTCGCGATGGATGCGATCGTACGAGACGTTGCGAAATCCGTCCGCTGGGTTCACGATCAGGCCGGCTCGCGCGGGGGCGATCCTAACCGGATTTTCCTGATGGGCCATTCCGCCGGGGCGCAACTGGTGGCGCTGGTGTGCACGGACGATCGTTTCCTCAAGTCGGAGGGACTGTCGCTCGCGATTCTCAAGGGTTGCGTACCCGTCGACGGCGATACCTATGACGTACCCTTACAAGTCGCCACCGCCGCGGCTCGCTACAAAAGCCTCGGCCAGCCAGACCCTAAGTTCGGGTATGCCGAGAAGTTCGGCCCTCCCGGTCGCCAGCGCGATCTCTCCGCCGTCCGGCACGTCGCGCCCAACAAGGGGATTCCGCCCTTCCTGATTTTGCATGTGGCCGACCATACCGACACGACGGCCCAGGCGCACCGGCTGTGGAGCGAACTCCGGGAAGCGGGAGTGCCCGCGAAAACATTTGGGGCGGCGGGAACCGATCACGTCCGGCTCGATCGCGACCTGGGCGTCCCCGGCGATCCATCGACGGCGGAGCTGTTCGCCTTTGTCGAGGCCGCGCTCCAGAAATGAAACTAGGGGCGGCCGTGTCCCGCTTCAGTTCACCTTGCGGCGTGCGGTGAGCACCGAAGAGATTTCCTTGGAGACGCTGGCCGGGCTCTTGGCGCCGTCCACCTTCACGATGTCTGCACCTGGAAAATACAGAGCCAGGAAATCCATTTCGCGGTGGTAGTCCTTGAGATCTTGCTCGACCTGGGTGGAATTTCTCCCTTTCGCCCTTTTCCGCACGACGCTATCGGGAACCTCCAGTTGAACGACCAGCGGCTTCCCGAGACCCTTCTCTTGGGTCACCTTGACAAGGAAGTCGGCGTGGTCCTTCGAGGCGGGGTAGCCATCCAGCAGCAGACCCTGGCTGATGTCGGTTTTCTCGAGGCGTTCGAGGAAGAGCTGGTTGAGCGCCGGATCGACGCGCGGCTCGACGCCTCGGATGGCCGGCTGCCGCTGGCGGGCCAGCAGAGCCGGGTCGTCCTGCATCAACTGCTCTCGCGAGATGACCGCGAAACCGTACTTGTCGTGAAGAAAGGCCGCCTGGGTGGACTTGCCCGAGGCGGGCGGTCCGATCAAAATGACCACCGGCTTCCCGGCGGACTGGGCGCCGAGCCGGGGCAGGAAGAGCACTGCCAGGGACGCACCGATCAGAAGTGATCGTCTCAGAGACATCCGCGACCTCTCTACCTGATTATAGAGCGAGGCCAGGATTTCAAGACGGCCGATTCGCGCCAGATTAGGACTGGTGACGTGTCGGAGACAACGATCAAAGCCGTCCCAGTCCAGCAGAGGCTGAGAGGCAAGCTGGCCCATTTCGGCAAGGCGGCTCGCTGGAGCGAGCGTCAACCGTTCCTGGAGAACCGCTCCCTCACGGTCGCGGCTCGGTTACAGCGCTGCGCGCATTGGCGAAATAGTGTACTAAGTGAGCCGCTACTCCGTCGGCGCGGGCTTGCTCTCGGCGGCGCGGCCGGCCCGCTGGCGGAGTACCCCGAGTACGAGCCACACCAGGCCCCCCAGGGTGAGCAGCGCCATCAGCCCGCGCATCGCGCCGGCCAGCAGGGCGGCGTTGAGCGCCGGCGACTCGAAGGGGAACTGGCTCAGGCGCTCCCCGCGCTCGATCATCCAGTGCCAGCCCGTGTGGGCTACGAGCGCCGACAGGATGATCGTGCCGATTCGCTCCGCAACCGCCCACCGGAAGAGGGCCTCGAGCAGCGGAATCATCAGCACGAGCACGAGGAGCTGTCCCAGCTCGACGCCGACATTGAACGACAGCAGCGACGTCAGCAGGTGGGACCCGGCGAATTGCAGCGTCTGCCGCAGCGCGAATGAAAAGCCGAACCCGTGCACCAGGCCGAACCCGAAGGTGATCATCCAGCGGCGATTGACACTGCAGCCGCCCACGATGTTCTCGAGCGCCATGTAGACGATGGACATCGCGATCAGCGTCTCGATGAGCGGCGGGAACCACAGGGCGTCCGGTCCGAGGTTGTAGGCGGAGGCGATCAGCGTGATCGAGTGCGCGACAGTGAAAGAGGTCACGACGGGAAGGAGCGCGCGGAAGCGGCGGAACGGGATCACGAGGCAGAACAGAAACAACAGGTGATCTGTGCCGCTGAGGATGTGGAGGAATCCCGACCCGACAAACCGCAGGGCGGCCTGATGCCAGCGCGGATCGAGCCGGACCAGGCCTGGATCGCCCAGGAACTCGAAGGCCCGCACGACGCCCGTGGGCGGCAGGAAGCGCAAGACGGTCAACACCCGCACGGCCAACTCCACCTGACCGGGACGGATCGAGAACTCGGAACGATCGGACTGAATCGGGTATTCGAGCAGCACGTCGAACAGGAGCTGGTCCCAGACGACGTCGGTGTTCTCGGGCAACTGGGGGCCCGTGACGCGCGCCAGAGCTTCTTCATAAGACGCGAAGGATTTGTCCGACTCGAGCGACACGCGCGTCCCGGCCACGCGCGGGTTGGGCAGGCGGAGGTCGCCTTCGTAGATTTCGAAGTCGCGGGTCACCCACAGCGTCGCGGCGTCATGGAGCGACTTGTCGGCGCGGGTAAGGTCGAGGTAGCCGGGTCCGCGCCGGGGGAACTCGACGTCGCGCATGGCTTTGAGCGGCACGCGCACGAGCAGGTGCAGCCGGTCGCCGGCGGGCTTGAGGAACGCCTGCACAGTAAGGTCATTTGGAATGTCGTGAGCCGCGAGGTCTCCGGGCAGCGCCAGAAGGAGCGCTGCCAGCAGGGCTGTCACGAGGCGTGGCATGGCTTGCAGAATAATGGGTCGGCGCCGCGCCTGGCAAGCGAAAATAGCTGGCTGCGCGGAACCTGATTTGTGTATAGTAGCTTACAACCCAAGCTGAAGGAGGGGAAGTATGAAGCGTCAGATGTACAGTGGTGCGATTTTTCTAGCACTCCTCATCGCCCTGGGAGTCGGCTCCGCCGTGCTGGAGAAGAGGGCCGCCGTAGAGGCCGCCGCGGTACAGGCGCCCATTTTTGAAGTGGACCCGATGTGGCCGAAGCCGCTGCCGAACCATTGGCTCCTGGGCATGACCATCGGCGTCTCGGTCGACGCCCAAGACCACGTCTGGATCATTCATCGCGGGGCGTCGCTCGAACCGAAGGAGGTCTACGCCACGGCCAAACCGCCCGCCTCGGAATGCTGCTTCCCGGCCCCTCCGGTTCTGGAGTTCGATCAGGCGGGCAACCTGATCGGACATTGGGGTGGTCCGGGCGACGGCTACGACTGGCCCACCTCGAACCATGGCATTACGGTCGATTTCAAAGGCAACGTTTGGATAGGCGGCAACGGGGCCAAAGACGGTCAGGTGCTCAAGTTCACGCAGTCGGGGAAGTTCCTGATGCAGATCGGCAAGCCGGGCCAGAGCAAAGGCAGCAACGACATCGACAACTTTAGCAAGCCGGCCAAACTGTTCGTCGACAAAGCGACCGACGAGCTTTACGTCGCCGACGGTTACGGCAACAAGCGCGTGGCGGTCTTCGATGCCGATACGGGGAAGTACAAGCGGCACTGGGGCGCCTATGGGCACAAACCGGACGACACCAACCTCGGCCCTTACAATCCGGACGCGCCGGTGGCCCAGCAGTTCCGCAATCCGGTGCACTCGGTGGAGGTCTCGAACGACGGTTTGGTCTATGCCACGGACCGCCAGAACGACCGCCTCCAGGTGTTCAAGAAGGACGGCACCTTCGTGAAGGAACAGTTCATCGCCAAGCGGACGCTGGGCGACGGGGCGACGTGGGATACCGCCTTCTCGAAGGATCCACAGCAGAAGTACCTGTACGTGGCCGACGGGGCGAACGAGAAGATCTGGGTCCTCGACCGCAACTCGCTCGAAATCCTGACGACCTTCGGCGACGGCGGACGGCAGCCGGGCCAGTTCTATGCCGTGCACAGCATCGCCGCCGATTCGAAGGGCAACCTCTATACTACTGAGACTTATCGGGGGCAGCGCGTGCAGAGGTTCATGTACAAGGGCCTGGGGCCGGTCACGAAGAAGGACCAGGGCACGGTGTGGCCGAAGAAGTAGACTAGCGGTCGCGCGCCGGCAGGTCTGCTAAGCTCGGGGATCGCGAGGCGCGCGTGATCCCCAAGCCGGCGCGGGCGGGAGCGACGCTGGCTCTGCTGCTCGCCATCAACACGCTGAATTTCTTCGACCGCCAGGTGCTGGGGGCGGTGGCCGAGCCTATCCGGCGGGAATGGCATCTGACCGATACGCAGCTCGGCTGGCTCGGCACGGCCTTTACGCTGCTCTATGCCCTGGTCGGGCTGCCGCTGGGGCGCTTCGCCGACCGCTCGAGCCGCCGCCGCGTGCTGTCCGTGGGCTTGTTTTTCTGGAGCGGTCTCACGGCACTTTCCGGACTCGCCGTGGGTTTCTGGTCGCTTTTCGCGGCGCGCCTCGGTGTCGGTGTGGGGGAAGCGGCTTGCGCCCCGGCGTCGAGTTCGCTGATCGGTGACCTCTATCCCGCAGAGCGGCGGGCTCGCGCCCTGGGCGTCTTCATGCTCGGATTGCCGGTCGGCCTGGCGTTGAGTTACGCCGTGAGCGGGTCGGTGGCCCAGGCGTACGGCTGGCGCGCGGCGTTTTTCGTGGCGGGCATTCCCGGCTGCCTGCTGGCGCTGGTGACGGTCGGGTTCGTGGCCGAGCCGGAGCGCGGTACGGCCGAAGCCGCGCCGGTCGGCGCGCGTCACCGTCCGGGTTCACCGTGGCGGCTGCTGCTCGGGATCCCCACCCTGTGGTGGATCATCCTGTCGGGCGCACTCCACAACTTCAACATGTACGCGCTATCGTTTTTTCTGCCTTCATTTCTGATCCGCACGCACGGACTCGACCTGCGCCAGGCGGGGTTCGTGACCGCGGTGCTGATCGGGGTGGCGGGGGGCGTCGGCCTGTTTACGGGCGGCGCCCTATCCGACCGCCTGCATCGGTCGCGGCCCAATGGCAGGCTCTGGCTCGCCACCTGCTGCGCGCTCGGGTCCGTTCCTTTTCAACTGGTGGCTCTCTCGCAGCCGGCGCCGCGTCCCCAGTTGTTTCTCGTGTGGATGCTTCCGGCCGTCGTGCTGATCTACGTCTACTATGCGACTGTTTACTCGGCTATCCACGACGTGGTCGAGCCGGGGCTGCGGGGCACCGCCATGGCCATCTACTTTTGCGCGATGTATCTGCTGGGCGGAAGCTTCGGGCCGGTGGGCGCGGGGTTTCTGAGCGACGTGATGGCGCGCCGCGCGGCTGCCGGAGGTCCGCTCACCGAGGCGGCCCGCGCCGTGGGACTGCACCACGCCATGTACGTAATTCCCACGCTCGCCGTGCTGCTGGGGCTGGTGCTGTGGAGAGCGTCGCGCACCGTGGTCCGCGACCGCGCGCACCTCGAGACTTGGATGGCTCGCGAGACCGCCACAGTGGTGGGGCGGTAGCGCTGTCCCGCGTGGCAAAAACCGCTCCCTTACGGTCGCGGCTCGGTGGCGTATTCTGAGCCGCGCGCGTTAGCAAGCGGACAAGGGACGCCGCAGATGCATCTCTCAGGAGGCCCGGCCTGCTGCGCTATCCTGAGAGTTACGGGCATGCCGGAGGACAAAACCTATGCAGACGTTCCGCTTGTAGTCCAGTCTGACCGGCGGGCCGCTCCCGACGACATGCCGGCCGCCGAGCTGGGCGGCTGGCGGCAGACCTTTCGCGCCCTGCGCCACCGCAATTTCCGGCTGTTTTGTTTCGGCCAGATCGTCTCGCTGTGCGGCACCTGGATGCAGAGCGTCGCCCAGAACTGGCTGCTCTACCGGATCACGCACTCGGAGTTCCTGGTGGGGCTCAACTACTTCTGCCTGCAGATTCCGGTCTTCGCTCTTGGCCCGCTGGGCGGTCTCGCCGCCGACCGCCTCTCGCGCCACCGCATCATCGTGGTCTGCCAGACGCTGCTGATGGTGCAGGCGCTGGCGCTGTGGCTGCTGGTCTTTACGGGACACGGGCAAGTGAAGTGGCAGTACGTGATGGTGCTGGCGTTGGCGCAAGGCTGCATCAACGCCTTCGACATGCCGGGCCGGCAGTCGTTTGTGATCGAGATGACGGGGCGCGAGGACCTGCTCAACGCCATTTCGCTCAACTCTTCGCTCTTCAATGCCGCGCGGGTGCTCGGTCCCGCCATCGCCGGGGTCCTCGTCTACCGGCTGGGGGAGGCCCTCTGCTTTCTGATCAACGGACTGAGCTTCGCGCCGGTGATCATCGCCCTGCTGATGATGCGGCTGCCGCCCTTCCGGCCTCCGGAGAGCATCTCGCCCTGGGAGCACCTGCTCGAAGGCTACCGTTACGCCTACCGCACGCTGCACCTCCGCTACCTCTTGCTGCTGCTCTCGGCCAATACCCTGGCGGGCATGGGCGCCCTGGTGCTGATGCCCTTCTTCGCCGACGCCATCCTCGGACGGGGCTCGCGAGGCCTCGGTATTCTGCTGGCGGCGATGGGCGTGGGCGCTTTGATCGGCACCCTGGTGCTGGCGAGCCGGGGCACCCAGCGGGGTCTCGCGCGCGTGATTCTGCTCGGCGCGGGTGGGCTGGGAGTGAGTCTGATCCTGCTGGCGATCTCCCGCAACTTCTACTTTTCCATCGCCGTGATGGTATTACTGGGTTTCAGCACGCTGCGGCAACTGGCGGCCACCAATACGCTGATTCAAACCGTCATCCCCGATCAGTACCGCGGGCGCATCATGTCGCTCTACACGATGACGGTGGTGGGCCTGGGACCCTTCGGCAGTCTCGCCACCGGAGCGCTCGCCGCGCGCGCCGGAGCGCCCCTCGCCGTGGCGGTGGGCGGAGTGCTGTCGCTCGCCGCGGCCCTGCTGTTCCGCTCGCGCCTCGCCATCTTTGAACGGTCCATCCAACAGGAGACCCCTGCATGACCCTTCGCAAAATGCTCGCGCTGCTGCTGGTTCTCGGCATGGCGCTCGCGGCCCTCGCTGCGCCGCCCCAGATCACGCCCGAGCAGGAGAAGGAACTCTTCGCGCGGGTGGACGAGATGGCGGGACAGGTGAGCGACATCCTGGGGATGAAGATGACCCGGCCGGTGCCCCGAGCGGTGATCAGCCGGGAGAAGATCCGCGAGTACGTCGAGCAGCGCATGGGCGAGACCATGTCGCCGGAGGAGCTGCACACCCAGGAAGTGCTGCTCAAGAAGTTCGGCTTCCTGCCGCCGGACTACGACCTGAAGGGCCAGATGGTCGATCTGCTTACCGAGCAGGCGGCGGCGTTTTACGACTACAAGAAGAAGCGGCTCTTCCTGGCTTCGTGGATGCCAACCTCGATGCAGGATATGGCCCTGGTCCACGAGCTGGCCCACGCGGTGGCCGACCAGCACTTCAGCCTGGAGAAGTTTATCCAGAAAGTATCGGGGGACGACGATGCCTCGCTCGCCCGCAGCGCGGTCGTCGAGGGCCAGGCTTCCTGGGTGATGACGGAGTATATGGCGCGACAACTCGGCCAGTCGCTGCGGGACCTGCCGCACCTGGTGGAGATGGCAGTCTCGGCGTCACGCCTGGCGGGTAAGGAATACCCGGTCTTTGGCGCTGCGCCGCCCTACCTGCAGCAGACCTTGATGTTCCCCTACATCGAAGGCATGTTGTTCCAGCAGGCCGTAACCATCAAGTCAGGCCGCGCGGCTTTCACCGACCTCTTCCGCCGGCCGCCGGTGAGCACCCAGCAGGTGCTCCACCCAGACCTCTATTTCCAACCGCCGGCGCCGGTGAAGCTGCCGCTCGCGAGCCCGTCCCTGCCCTCCGGCTACCGCAAGACGATGGCGGGAACCATCGGCGAGCTCGAACACCGCATCCTGCTCGGGCAATATGCCGGCGAGGAGGTGGCCGCGGACCTCGCGCCACGCTGGCGCGCCGGGCGCTACGCGTTATGGGAACATTCCAAGGCCAAGCGGAGCGTGCTGGCCTATGCCGTCCAATGGGAGAACGAGGCGGCCGCGGCGCAGTACCTCGAGCGCTACCGGGCCATTGCCGGCCGCAAGTGGAAACAATTGCAGGTGACCGAGGAGCGCGAGGGGCGCCTCGCCGGGCGGGGCGACGACGGCCGCTTCGTCTGGACCCTCCAGGGCAGCCTTTTGACCGTGTTCGAGGGCCTGCCGGACTAGCGGGCCGCGTCTTTCTCCGTGGTAAAATATTTGAATATGCGAGCCCAACTGCGCGGTTTGCTTAGCTGTGGTTTGATGCTGGTGTGCGCCGCCGCGGCCCGGACGGCGGAGGTGCCGCGCCCGGCGCCGCCGCTCAGCGTGATTGCGCCTTCCGGCGAGCGTTATTCGCTCGAAGGCTACCACGGCAAAGTGGTGCTGCTCGAGTTTTTTCTTACCGACTGCCCCCACTGCCAGCGCAGCGCCCGGAACATCATGACGTTTTACGAGGAGCTGCGGCCGAAGGGCCTGGAGGTTCTGGCGGTAGCCATCAATAATGGCGCCAACCTGCTGATCCCGGACTTCGCCAAACGCTTCGGCGTGACCTATCCGCTGGGGGTGGGGAACCGCAACATGGTGACGACCTTCGCGGAAACCTCCGCGACGGCGCAGTTCTTCGTCCCGTATGTGTTCCTCATCGACCGCAAGGGCGTGATCCGCTACGAGCATCCCGGGCAGGACGCCGCTTTCCACAACAACGAGATTCAAAACGCGCGCGCCGAAATCGAACTGCTGCTGAAGGAGCGCGCCGCCTCGGCTAAGGTGGCCAAGAAAGCCGCGCCGAAGAGCTAGGTGAGTGGTCTGTCCGTGCTGCCCCGGTTCGCTTGCGTGGTTCTGTTGGCCGCGGCCACTGGTCTGGCGGCCGAGCTGCCCAGGCCCGCGCCGCCTTTGGACCTGATTTCGCCGGCTGGGGAGCGCTACACGCTCGAAGCTCTTCGTGGCAAGGTGGTCATGCTGGAATTCTTTTCCACGGACTGCCCGCACTGCCAGCGCAGCGCCGGCAACATCATGACGTTCTATAAGGAGCTCAAGCCGCGCGGGCTGGAGGTCTTGGCCGTGGCAACTAACCCGGGTGCCAACAAGCTCATCCCCGAGTTTGCCCAGCGGTTTGGGGTAACGTATCCCATGGCGGTCGGGAATATCAACCTCATGAGGGCTTTTGCCACGGGTGCTCTGTACGTGCCCTATGTTTTCTTCATCGATCGGAAGGGCATGATCCGCTACGAGCATCCCGGGCAGGACGCCGCGTTTCACAACAACGAGATTCAAAACGCGCGCGCCGAGCTCGAACTGTTGCTGAAGGAACGTCCCACACCGGCTAAGGCGGCCAAGAAGGCCGCCCCGAAGAGCTAGCGCGCCGCTACGCGCCACCGCGCGAGTGAGCGAGCGTGAGCACCGCGAAGGCGCCGCACAGAATCCAGACGACCAGGCGGAAGGGATCGTGCAGCGTGGCGTAAGCCAGCCCCGCGAGCACGGCATAGGCGCCGAGCGCGCCCCACATCCGCAAGTCTTTCAGTGGCGGCATTCGTCGAGTATAATCGGTTCGTCCCCGAAAGCTCACCGGATGCACCCCGAAGCCTCCACGCCACTGATGCGGCAGTACCACGCCATCAAGCAGAAGTTCCCGAACGCGCTGCTGCTGTTCCGCCTGGGCGATTTCTACGAACTATTCTTCGAAGACGCCGTGGTGGCGTCGCGCGAATTGCAGATCACGCTGACCTCGCGTAACAAAGAGAAGGGCGTTGCGATTCCGATGTGCGGGGTGCCGTATCACGCCGCGGACAACTACATCGCCAAGCTGATCACGCGCGGGCACCGGGTGGCCATCTGCGATCAGACCGAAGACGCGCGCCTCGCGAAGAAACTCGTCAAGCGCGAGGTGACGCGGGTGATCACGCCCGGCACGGCGAGCGACCTGCACCTGCTGCGCTCTGGCGAAAACAACTATCTCGCGGCCGTAGCCCGCCACGGGGAACTGACCGGGGTGGCCTTTGCCGACGTCTCGACCGGAGCCTTCCTCGCCACCGAAGCGCCGGCCGCGGAGGCGGAAGCGCTGCTCGAACAACTCGGCGCGCGCGAAGTGCTGTTTCCTTCGCAATTGCCGTTGTTCCCGGGCGGGGAGCCGCGCCCGAACGCCCGGCGCTACCTCCGCACCGAGGTCGAGGACTGGGTGTTCGAAGCCGACTACGCCCGGCGCACCCTCGCCGAGCATTTCCAGCTTCACTCGCTCGATGGTCTGGGCCTCGCCGGGCATACGGCAGCTATCGCCGCCGCGGGCGCCGTGGTTCACTACCTGCGCGACACGCAGAAGGCGGCGCTGACGCACCTCGACCGTCCGGCCTTCTTCCGCCAGCGGGACTGCATGGTGCTCGACACCGTCACGGTGCGGAACCTGGAGCTGGTCGAGCCGCTCTTCGGCGGACCCCGGGAGTCCACGCTGCTGCACATGCTCGACCGCACGGCCACTCCGATGGGGGCGCGACTGCTGCGCCAGGGGCTGCTTCAGCCCTCGCTCGACCGCGCGGAAATCGACCTCCGCCTCGACGCCGTCGAAGAGCTGAAGAAGGAAACCATTCTGCGCTCGGAGCTGGAGCGCGACCTCGCCCGCGTGCTGGACCTCGAGCGCTTGCTGGCGCGCGTGACCCTGAGCACCGCCACGCCGCGCGACCTGCTGGCGCTCGGGACGTCGCTCTCCGGGATCCCGATGCTGCGGGCCTTCGTGGGCCGGCTCCACGGCGTCCGCCTGCGCGAGATCTGGGAGCGCATGGACGAGCTGGCCGACGTGGCGGGCACGATCCTGGCGACGCTGGCCGACGAGCCGCCGGCGGCGGTGGCCGATGGGGGCGTGATCCGCGCGGGGGTCGATCCGGCGCTCGACGAACTGCGCGGCCTGCAGCACGACAGCCGCAGCTACATCCTGCAGATGGAGCAGCGCGAGCGGGCCCGCACCGGCATCTCGTCGCTCAAGACGCGCTTCAACAACGTCTTCGGTTACTACATCGAGATCTCGAAACCCAACCTGCACCTGGCGCCGCCCGATTACGAGCGCAAGCAGACCCTGGTGAACGCCGAGCGCTTCACCACGCCCGAGCTGAAAGACTACGAGCGCAAGGTGCTCGAAGCGGAAGAGCGCATCATTGAAATCGAGCGGACCCTCTTCGAGGGTTTGCGGCAGCGGGTCGCCGCCGAAGGCCAGCGCATCCGCCGGACCGCCGCCGCGGTCGCCGAGCTCGACGTGCACCGGGCCATGGCGCGAATCGCGGCCGACTACGGGTACGTGCGGCCCAGCTTCAATACCGGAGGCGAGGTCCAGATTCTGGGCGGGCGGCACCCCGTGATCGAGCGCCTCGCCGAGAGCGAGCGCGCCGAGCGATTTATTCCGAACGATCTCTATCTGAACGACTCGACCGATCTCATCGCAGTCATCACCGGTCCGAACATGGGGGGCAAATCGACCTACCTGCGCCAGGCGGCGCTGATTGCGATTCTGGCGCAGATGGGATCGTTCGTGCCGGCCACGAGCGCCCGGCTTCCGATACTCGACCGCATCTTCACCCGCATCGGCGCGGCGGACAATCTGGCGCTCGGCCGCTCGACCTTCATGGTGGAGATGACCGAGACCGCTCAAATCCTGCACGCCGCCACGCCCGCCAGCCTGATCATCCTCGATGAGATCGGCCGCGGCACCGCCACCTACGACGGCCTCGCGCTGGCCTGGGCCGTGGTCGAGCACATCCACGCCCGCACCCGCGCCAAGACTCTGTTCGCCACTCACTACCA